>NZ_JBFREA010000001.1:0-350645 GCF_052114065.1 Specibacter sp. RAF43
GGAAACGCCCGGTCCCATCCCGAACCCGGAAGCTAAGACCCACAGCGCCGATGGTACTGCATTCGTGAGGATGTGGGAGAGTAGGACACCGCCGGACAACACCCCAGGGTCGAGGCCCCCACCACCGTGGGGGCCTCCCCACATTTAACAACCCGGGCGCCGGCAGTGTTCTTCTAGACTGGAGGCCCGAAGGCCCGGTCGTTTTATGCGAGCGGAGTCGCATCTGGAATGATCGGACCGCCATGTCAGCAACGCCCCGCCCCGCCGCAACGTTACTGGAGCACCTTGCCGCCGTGCTGCGGCCGGAGCAGATCAGTGTGGAGGCGCACGATCTGAGGAACTTCGCAGTCGACCAGGGGCCGGTCACGGACTACCAGGAACCGGCGGTGGTGGTGTGGGCGGAATCGGTGGCCGACGTGCAGGCCGTGGTGCGCCTGGCGGCCCGGCATGGGGTGCCCATTGTGCCCCGGGGCGCCGGGACCGGAGTCTCCGGCGGCGCGCATGCCACGGCCGGCTGCGTGGTGCTGGCGCTGGAGCGGATGAACCGGATCCTGGAATTGAACGTCCAGGATGAGATAGCACGGGTCGAGCCCGGGGTGATCAATGCCGACCTCAACGCGGCGGCGGCCGAGCACGGGTTGATGTACGCGCCCGATCCCGCCAGCTACAAGGTGTCCACCATCGGGGGCAACGTGGCCACCAACGCCGGCGGGCTGCGCTGCGCCAAGTACGGGGTCACCCGTGACGCCGTCCTGGCCCTGGAGGTGGTGCTGGCCGACGGCGAACTCATCCGGACCGGCCACCGCACCTTCAAGGGGGTGGCCGGGTACGATCTGACGAGCCTGTTCGTCGGTTCGGAAGGAACGTTGGGCATCGTGGTCGGGGCCACGGTGCGCCTGAAGTACCTCCCCGTCGAGGTCCGCACCCTGGCCGTATTCTTCCCCGATGTGCAATCGGCCGCCGCCGGCGTGTTGGCCGTGGGCGCCGCGCGCGTGCAGCCGTCCATCCTGGAGCTGCTGGACGGGCCCTCGCTGCAGGAACTTGATTTCCGCAATGGCAGCAGGCTGGCCGAACGGGGCACGGCGTTGCTCTTGGCCCAGTTCGACGGGCTGGCCGCCGCGCATGAGGCCCGGATCGCCACGGCGGCCCTGACGGCGCTGGGCGGGAGCGTCAACGCGCAGGACCCGCGGGAGGCCGAGCGGCTCGTGGACCTGCGCCGGCACAGTCGCGGCATGGACGTGGACTCCGAAACCACCGTTGGGGAGGATGTGGCGGTGCCGCGGTCGCAGCTGGTCCGCTACATCACGGCGCTGGAGGCGACGGCGGCCCGCCACGGCGTGGGCGTGCGCGTCGTGGCGCACGCCGGCGACGGCAACCTGCACCCCACCTTCTGGGTCCCGGAGTCGGACGACGTCAGTGTTGCGGCCTTGAATGCCGCCCTGGACGAGTCGATCGACACGGCCCTGGCGCTCGGGGGCACCATCACCGGCGAACACGGGATCGGACAGTACAAGCTGCGCTGGCTGCCACTCGAACAGGCCGAGCCGGTGCTGGACATTCAGCGGCGCATCAAGAAAATTTTTGACCCGCAGGGAATTCTCAACCCCGGAAAAGCAATCGCCTAAGAGCCGCACTTGATTATCCGGGAATACTTCGGCATTATTCTTTTGGGGGAATATAGGCCCGGCTCCGGGCAGGCTCACTTATTCGAAAGAATTTCATGATGACCACAATGCGCCCCCTTTGGCATGCCCTCGCCCTGAAGTCGTTGGCCGTGGCGGCGGCGGCGACCCTTGCGGTGGGCGGCACGCTGGCCCTGGGGACTTCGGCGCAGGCCCAGGATCGTGCGCCCGCGGGCGCCCTGAGCTACCTGGTCGTGGAGGTGACGACCACGGCAACGGCCGGCCCGACGACGTCGGCCCCGACGCCCACGGAGACCAAAGCGACCCCGCCCCCCACCAAGTCTGCGACTCCGCCGGCGCCGCCCAAGCCGGCGCCGCAGCCTCGGGTCACCGTCCGGCAGACCGTGGCGCCGGTGCAGCCCACGGCCACGGCGACGACGGCGCCGGTGGCGACCATCTCGGAAACGCCGTGGCCCACCTACACCTCCACCGAGACGGCCACGGCGTCGGACGCCGCGGAGGAGGACAATGCCGCCGCTTCGGAAACCAGCGTGCCGGGGGCCGGGTTGTCGGTGACGGACGGCGCGTCCGGCGGTCCCGGGCTGGGCGCCTGGGTGCTGGTGGGGCTGGGCCTGGTGGTCCTGGTGGGCGGCGGGATCGGCATCTACGCGCTCAACCACGTCGGCGGCAAGCGCCACTGACGCCTGCCACCAACCTCATGGCCGGGTCTGACTAGTCGTCGTAGTCGTTGTTCGGGACGACGCCGCTTTCCAGCAGGTCCATGGTTGCGGTGTCGGTGCTGAGCATGATGGCGGCCTCGTCGCGGCGGTAGCGCAGGATGTTGTCCACATAGGATTGCACGGTCTCCGCCAGCGGCACGTTGCGCTCTTCCTGCTGGGACATGTACCAGCGGTGTTCCAGGACCTCGTGCACCACCTCGGCCGGCTCCAGCTTCCCGCCCAGCTCGCGCGGGATGGCACGGACAATGGGCTCAAAGATGGTCCTCACCCAGTTGTGCGCGCTGATTTCCTCCTCCACGACCGGGGTGGAATCGGCGCGGAAGGAGTCCATGTCGTTAAGCAGGCGCCGGGCCTGGTTTTCCTGGGCGTCAATGCCGGTCAGGCGCCACAGGCGGCGCTGGTGGTGGCCGGCGTCGACCACCTTGGGCTGGAGCTGGATGGTGGACCCGTCCGGCGTGGTCTTGATGACGTACTCCTCCACATCAAAGCCCAGCTTGTTCAGGCGCCGGATGCGCGCACCCACCCGCCACCGGTCCTCGAGCTCAAAGGATTCCTTTTCGGTCAGCTCGGCCCACAGGCGGCGGTAGCTGTCCATGATGAGTTCGCTCGTGGCCACCGGGTCAACCTTTTCCTCGATCAGTCCGCCCTCCAGGAGATCCATGAGTTCCCCGGCAATGTTCACGCGCGCTATTTCCAGATCGTATTCGCGCTGGCCCGTGGTCAGTTCCGGGTACAGCTCCCCGGTTTCGGCGTCCACCAGGTAGGCGGCGAACGCGCCGGCATCGCGCCGGAACAAGGTGTTGGACAAGGAGACGTCGCCCCAATAAAAGCCCACCAGGTGCAGGCGGACCAGCAGCAGCGCCTGCGCGTCGATCAGGCGGGTGAGCGTGTCCCGGCGCAGCTTTTGCGAAAACAGGGCCCGGTAGGGCAGGGAGAACTTCAAATGCCGGGTCACGAGCACCGGATCCAGCGGGGCCCCCTCCGAGGTGGTGCGGCCGGTGATCACGGCCACGGGCTCCACGCACGGGACGTCCAGCCGCTCCAGCTTGCGCAGCATGTGGTATTCGTGCCGGGCCACGTGCTCGGAGGTTTCCTTCACGGCAATGACCGATCCGTCCAGGTGGGCGAAGCGGACCACGTGGCGGGAGATGCCGCGCGGCAGTGCGGCCAGGTTGGCCGCCGGCCAGTCCTCCAGCCGGGTGTGCCAGGGCAGGTCCAGCAGGCCGGGATCGGTCGTGGCCGCCGTGATGTTCAGCGAGCCCAGGACCTTGGCCGGCGGGGCCGCCGCACGGGGCAGCTTGCCGAGCTGGTCGTAGTCGGTCGGTTCATCGGTCCACCGGGCGCCGGGCATCTCAGTCATGGGCCACTTCTTCCCTTAAGCGTGAAAGGCCGGCGGCCGGGGGTCGGGACGGGCTCGACCGCCGGGCCGCCGGCACGCAGTTGAAGGCCTACTGGTCCAGGTTGACGCTCGGTGCCTCGTGGCCCAGGCGTGCGCCGGACGTGGCGTCGAAGAGGTGGACGTGGCCCACCTGCGGGCGGACGTGGATGGTGTCGCCCTTCAGCGGTGGGCGGCGGCCGTCCACGCGTACCACCATGTCGCGCTCGGCCCCGTCGATGGCGGTGTGGCCGTAGACGTAGGCATCGGCACCCAACTCCTCAACGACGTCGGCCTCAACGGCCAGGCCCTCGCCGGCGCCCACAATTTCCAGGTCTTCCGGGCGGACGCCGAGGGTGACGGTGTTGCCGGCGGCCTCGCCGAGGACGTCCCTGCCGACCGGGTAGATGGAGCCGCCGAACTTCACGCCGCCGTCCACGACGGGCAGTTCGAGCAGGTTCATGGCGGGGGAGCCGATGAAGCCGGCCACGAACACGTTTAGCGGTGTGTCGTAGAGGTTGCGCGGGGTGTCCACCTGCATGAGCAGGCCGTCCTTGAGCACGGCGACGCGGTCGCCCATGGTCATGGCCTCGACCTGGTCGTGCGTGACGTAGACGGTGGTGACGCCCAGGCGGCGGGTCAGGGAGGCGATCTGGGTGCGGGTCTGCACGCGCAGCTTGGCGTCCAGGTTCGACAACGGCTCATCCATGAGGAACACCTGCGGGTTGCGCACGATGGCACGGCCCATGGCAACGCGCTGACGCTGGCCGCCGGAGAGGGCCTTTGGCTTGCGGTCCAGGTACGCCTCGAGGTCCAGGAGCTTGGCGGCTTCCTTCACGCGGGTGGCGCGCTCCTCCTTGGGAATGCCGGCGATCTTCAGGGCAAAGCCCATGTTGTCGGCGACGGACATGTGCGGGTACAGCGCATAGTTCTGGAAGACCATCGCGATGTCGCGGTCCTTGGGCGGCACGTCGGTGACGTCGCGGTCGCCGATGAGGATGCGCCCGGAGTTGACGTCCTCCAGCCCGGCGAGCATGCGCAGGGAGGTGGACTTGCCGCAACCGGAGGGGCCGACGAGGACGAGGAATTCGCCATCGGCGATTTCAATGTTGAGCTTGTCAACAGCGGGCTTGGTGGTGCCCGGGTACAAACGCGTAGCGTTGTCAAAAGTTACTGTAGCCACAGTAGTTAATCCCTTCATCGGCAGGTACGTGCCGAACGATCCGTTGTGAATGGTTTTTCTCTTCAGTTATCCCGGCCGCAGTGTCACCCAAGGTGGAAAGCGGCGGCCATGTATGAAGTATGACACATGTGCGCCATGCGGTCTCGCGAGGGGGCGGCCGGTCAGCGGCGGGCGGCGAGCAGCAATTCCAGCAGGGCCGGGACCTGGGCGGGGGAGGCGAGGCGGAACCGGGCGGCGGTGTCCCCGGCGCCGACCTTGATGCCGACGTCCTCCGGCGCCAGGGCGGCGAAGCCGTGTTCGTCGGTGACGTCGTCGCCGGCAAAGACAACGGCGGTGGCGCCGGCGGCCGCGCGCAGCAGCTCCAGGCTCTCGCCCTTGTTGGCCTTGACCACGGACAGTTCCAGCACCATCTTTCCGGTGCTGAAGTGCAGGCCCGGCTCGTCGTCGAGCAGTTCCCGCACCTGGGCGACGGCGGCCTCGGCCGGCCCGGGCGCCGCCTGCCGGTAGTGCAGCACGACGCCGGCCGGCTTGACCTCCAGGACCGTCCCCGGGTGCCGCAGCACCACCATGCGCACCACAGCCAGGGCCCGGCGCAGGGTCTGCTGCTGGGCGTCCGTCAGGGCCAAGCCGGGGGAGTCGGGCCCCAGCCACACCTCCGCACCGTGGCTGCCGACCAGCAGGGAACGCGCCGGCGGGTCGGCGACCGCACGCAGACTGGCCAGCGCGCGCCCGGAGACGAGCGCCGTCGTCGTGCGTTCCAGGCCGGCAAGGCCGGCAAACGCGGCGGCGGCGGCCGGCAGCGGGCGGGCGTCCTCCGCCCGGGGGACCAGCGGCGCCATGGTCCCGTCAAAGTCCATGGCGACCAGCAGGTGCGCGGTATGGGCGACGCGGACGACGGCGGCGCCCAGCTCCGCGTCCAGGCCGGCGTCCGGACCCGCCGGGCCGGTTTCAGCCATCGTCCCGGACGGCCTTGTTTTGCAGCGTGGTGAGGAATTCGCTGCTCCAGCGCTGGACGTCGTGCGCCAGGATTTGCCGGCGCATGGCGCGCATCCGCCGGCTGGACTCCACCGGCGGCAGGTTGATGGCGCGGGTGATGGTGGCCTTGAGTCCGTCGATGTCATGCGGGTTCACCAGCAGTGCCTGGCGGAGCTGGTCGGCGGCGCCGGTGAACTCGCTGAGCACCAGCGCCCCGGTGTTGCGGGAACGGGCCGCCACGTATTCCTTGGCCACCAGGTTCATGCCGTCGCGCAGGGCGGTCACCAGCATGACGTCCGCCGCCAGGTAGAGGGCCACCATCTCCTCCACCGGGTAGCTGTGGTGCAGGTAGCGGACGGCGGTGTTCTGGATGGTGTCGAACTGGCCGTTGATCCGGCCCACCATCCCGTCCACCTCCTCGCGCAGCAGGCGGTACGTTTCCACGCGCTCGCGGCTGGGGCTGGCCACCTGGATCAGGGCGGCGTCCTCGACCTTGATGACGCCGTCGTGCAGGAGTTCCCCGTAGGCCTTCAGGCGGTGCGTGATGCCCTTGGTGTAGTCCAGCCGGTCCACGCCGAGCAGGACCGTCTTGGGGTTGCCCAGGTCCTCGCGGATTTGCTTGGACCGGGCGATGATGTCCGGCCGGGCGGCCAGTTCCTGGATCTCGCCGACGTCGATGGAGATGGGGAAGGGCTCGGCCCGGGCGATGTGGCTGATGGTGCCGCCGGAGTCCGTGACGTGGACCTGCTTGGCCTTGACGCTGGCGCCCAGGAAGCGGCGGGCGGAGCGCAGGAAGTTCGCGGTGTCGTTTGGGCGCTGGAAGCCGATGAGGTCCGCGCCGAGGAGGCCGTTGATGATGGCCTGGCGCCAGGGCAGCTGGGCAAAAATTTCCGGGGGCGGGAACGGGATGTGGTTGAAGAAGCCGATGCGCAGGTCCGGGCGCATCTGGCGCAGATAGCGCGGCACCAGCTGGAGCTGGTAGTCCTGCACCCAGACGGTGGCCTCCTTGGCCGCGGCGGTGGCCACCGCCTCCGCGAAGCGCTTGTTGACCTTGCGGTAGGAGTCCCACCAGGTGCGGTGGAATTCCGGCGGGGCGATGACGTCGTGGTAGAGGGGCCAGAGGGTGGAGTTGGCGAAGCCTTCATAATACAGTTCCACCTCGTCGCTGGAGAGCGGGACCGGGATGAGGTCCATGTTCGCGTGGTGGAACGGTTCCAGGCACTCGTCGGGGGCCCCGTGCCAGCCCACCCATGCTCCCTCCCGGGTCGCCATGACGGGTGCCAGCGCCGTGACCAGGCCGCCGGGCGAGCGTCGCCAGCCGACGTCGCCGTCCTCGGCGACGATCCGGTCAACCGGGAGCCGGTTGGAGACGACGATGAAGTCCGAATGGCCGTGAACGCGCTCCGACGCTCCGGCCGCTTCGCTGCGGGCTTGCGTCGACTTTTGCGCCAATGGGAACTCCGAATCAGTAAGGGGCTTTATGCCAGCATATCGGGCCGAAGAGCGCCGTATTCGGTCCGGAGCGGAAATTTCCTTTCATTTGGGCGGGCCGCCACAGCCGCAACGGTTGAAGCATCAAGCGTCCTCCAAGGTTTGTCCAATAGGATGATTTGAGTTGCCATCGCACGGTTGTTTCACCGTGCCCCATAAACCTGAGGAATTATGAGCCCCAAGAACGAACCCCGGCCCACCAAGGCCGACCGCACCGCGCAGGCGCGGGAAAAGGCCAGGCTGATTCGCGAAGCACAGCTGAAGCGGGAAAAGCGCAACAGCTGGCTGATCCGGGGAGGTGTTTTGGCGGCCGCCGTGGTCATTGTGGTCATCATTGCGCTGGTGGTGTTGCAGACGCAAAAGACCAACGAGCCCGTGGCCGACTCGGGGCCGGTGGCCGCCAACACCAACGCGTATGGCGGCGTGACGTTCGGTACCGGCGGGGCGTTGATCGCCCCGACCACGACGGCAACCACCGTTGACGTGACGGCCTTGCCGGCGGCACCGACCGCGGCGCCGGCGAAGGCCTTTGACCTGGAGAAGATCGGCATCCAGGCCTCGGCCAGCGGTAAGCCCGTCCAGGTGGTCATGTACATCGACTTCATGTGCCCGCATTGCGCAGCGTTTGAGCAGCAGTTCGGCGAGCAGCTGAAGGGCTGGCAGGACGCCGGCAAGATCACCGTCGAATACCGGCCCACCGGCTTGCTGGACCGGTTCTCCTCCGGCACCAACTACTCCTCGCGCGCCGGCGCGGCCGCCGCGTGCGTGGCCAGCACGTCACCGGAGAAGTACAAGGCGTACTTCGATTCGCTCTTCACCCACCAGCCGGCCGAGAACAGCAAGGGCCTGGACAACGCGACGCTCAAGCAGATGGCCGCCGACGTCGGGGCCAAGGACATTGGCAGCTGCGTCGACGCCAAGACGTACCGCCCGTACGTGAAGTACACCACCGCCTCCGCCATCGCCCACGGCGTGACCGGCACCCCCACGGTGTTTGTGGACGGCAAGCAGTGGCAGGACGGCCAGTTCGGCGACTTCGCCACGGCCATCATCAACGCCAAGAAGTAGATTGGGTGGAAACCGGCCGCTCGGGGACGGGCGGCCGGTTTTTATTTTCGGCAAGGTCCTACGGTAGCCTTGTCTAGCGCTTGAATGCGTTTGCCTCCTTAGCTCAGTTGGCCAGAGCACCGCTCTTGTAAAGCGGGGGTCGTCGGTTCGAATCCGACAGGGGGCCCAAACATTCCCCGTTTTGTATGGATTTTCACCATACAGACGGGGAATTTTTATGCCCTCATATGACCGTTTCCACGCTTATTCCACGCTTTTGAGGAGTAATCAAAACCTCACCTCGTATCCCGGTGATGCCCGTGGCGGCACAAGCCGCATAGGTATCACCATGGAAAACAACTGTGAACCCGTCCGATTGCTTACCCGCGAAGAAGCTGCGGCACTACTGCATGCGACACCAAAGACCCTGGCCAACTGGCACAGCTCCGGAGTCGGTCCGCCCGCTGTGAAGATCTCCGGATTCATTCGATACGAAGAGCCCGCCTTCTACGCCTGGTATCACGCGAACAAAGAAGTTGCCGCGTAATGGCGGCAGGAAGAAAAGCACTTGCGCCAGGAGAATGGACCGCTCCCAACGCCAAGAAGGATGAGAAGGCCGGCAACTGGCGCGGCTGGTGTCGCTTCGGGAATTTTGACGGCAGGACATCGGTCATTGATAAACGCGGCCGAACGAAGGCGATTGCCCTCAAAGCTGTGCAGGACGCTGTGGCCAAGAAGCTTGAGGAGGGTCGGTTCCTCAGCTCAGATGCCCGCGTCCGTGACGTCGCAGAGCTGTGGCTCGAAAGCGTTGAGCCACCGGAGATTGTCATCGACGCGCGTGGTGCGCAGGTTGCTCCAAAGATTCGCACACGCCTTACCAGGCAGACATGGGATTCATACCACCAGATCTACTACCGCGACATAGACGGAGCACTCGGACAGGCCAAAGTCACAATGTTGGGCACCGCCCAATGTGAACGCTTCTTGCACGGAATCTACACGGGCGACGTCGGCTTGAGTACGGCCCGATTGGCAAAAGTGGTACTCAGCCACATCCTGACCTACGCAGCCCGGCAGGACATCATCAAGTACAACCCGGTCAATAACGTCGCTCCGATTCCGAAGAAAAATTCCATTCCTACAGCCCTCAGTGATACGACCGTTGCCGATGTGCAGAATGCCGTTCGCGCCTGGCGCGCGGAGCCAGGTCTGTATGGGCCAGCCAATGCAGGAACCCTCGCAGATATCGTTGACCTATTGCTAGCGACTGGCTGTCGAATTGGGGAGATTCTGGCGCTGCGATGGAGCGACGTTGACTTGACTGGCGATGTTGGCAAGATTCACATCACCGGCACCCTGATCGAGCCACGAACTGGTCCGAAGTATCGCCAAGCCCACCCGAAGACGAGCGCGGGCTTCCGCACGATACCGATCCCTCGGTTTGCGGTCGACATATTCCTTCGGCGAAGTGTCGCCTCACCTGAGAAGAACACCGTGGATGCTGTGTTTTGGTCTAACCAAGGGACCTTCTTGCAGGCATCTTCGGTCCGGCGGTCACTCAATGACGCGCTGGCTACCGCAGGCATCAAGATTGATGTCAACATCACCCCTCACAGCTTTCGGCGGACCGTAGCGACCATGCTTGCACGGGAGATTTCTGACGGAGCCGCCGCATCCCTCCTCGGTCACACAAGTGTCCAAATTACGCACCGGCACTATATCGAGAGACTGTCTATGGTGGAGGACTACCGTACAGTACTCCAGCGTCTGGCGCCAAGTACCGCCTAGCCCACCCCTCACCTCCCAGTAACCAAGATGCACGCCGCCGAGTTCAGCGGGGTGCTTGCCATTGGTTTGTGGGGGAGGCATAGAAGTTTAATGCCTTGCGGATGGCCTGAGCTGACTTATCGACGCCTTCGAGACCGAGCTCGAGGTACTCGCCTCCAACCTCCTACTGGACGTCAACGCCGGGAGCTGCGCCCGACAAGTTTGTGAGACGTTGATTGATTTTTCTTCTAACGCTGCGGCGTGGTCGATCTGATTTTGGTATTGGGCCAGGCCTTCACCGGTGGTAGTCCTTGGTTGTAGGAGTGGGGCCGACGCCGGTTGGACCAAGACGCGATGTATTCCATGGCCGCGGTCCGTGCAGCCATGCGGTTGCCGAAGTCATGGTGGTAGTACATCTCAGTCTTCTGGTGCGAGAAGAACGACTCTGCGACCGCGTTATCTCACACCCCCAACCTCACCAATGGATTGGGTGACTTTGTTCCGGGCAGACCATTTTTTGGAAGTCACCAGAGGTATATGGGCTGCCGCGATCCGTGTTAAGCCGAATTCGGCTTGACGGAGATCATGGAGTGCCATCTACCTCCCGTGAATTGGTGGCCTGGTGCCTGAACCCGGAGTCGGCCGCCGAACAGGGGAGAGCGCCCCTTCTATGAGCGTCATTAGGCCTGGCTGGCACCAATGTACAGCCGCTCGACGAGAAGCGGGCTGTCGCCGGGCCAAACAAGAACACCGTTGCCGGAACGCGACTTCTCCATGTTGAGCACGTCCACCCGCGTCATACGCCGTCCGGATGTACCAACTCGTGGATCCGTCTTTGATGCCAGTGGCCACAAAAGACGTGTGGGACTGCAAGTGTATCGACTACCTGACGCAACAGGAGCCGGGTTCGATCGGCCCGCTCCGCCAGTTCAGGGCGGAGCTGGAAGTCCCCCTTCACCGGGACGCTTGCCGGGGCATCGTGGGTGATGAGTATGTCGAGCGGGCCGCTGGCAACCAGCCTCTCAGCCTCCTCAAGTGTGGGTTCCTCGTCCGGCCACCAGTCCTTGCCCTCGGTCCGGTGCTCGTAGTCCACGCTGAAGGCGCCACGCAAGCCGCCAACGGTCAAACCCTCCACTACGGTGCGACCACCTCTGGGCAGGACCTTGATATTGGGCCGGAAGGTCGCCGTGCCGTCGGCGCCGACTGGTAAGGCAGCCAGTGTCGACCAGCAATCATGATTGCCCCCTGACACTGTGAGGACGACACCAAGATCCTCCAGATACTTGTTCAGCTAGGACTCGTAGCGTCCGCGCTTCGCACCGGCCAGTCCAATCCGAAGCCACCAACGTGGGGCGCGCTACGGGCTCCTTCGCGTGCCGCTGACCATACCGCGGTCGGGCCCAGCTAAGGTCGCGGTGCCAATCCCCAAACACGGCCACAGGCCGAGATGTGTGCATTCCACCAGCGTAGGGAGATGGGGCCACCCGGGACTGCCACGCAAGAGCAGAGGGACAACCAACTGCGGGCATCGAGCTCGGGGTTTACAGCCACGGATGGCGACCTGTGTGGATGAGTCTGATTTGTCGAATCCTGACATCTGCCAGCCGGTGGGCCGCATAGGGGAAACCATGGAACAACGATCAGCGGCCGCGGCCGCCACAAAAATGGCCCAACTCCAGCAGGACATCGAGGAGCTTAGCAATCGCAGAGACGCGGCACTGGCGCGTTTGGAGAGCAAAGAGGTAGGCGCGTACGAGCAGATGCTCTTGACCCAAGAAGAGCTGCTGGGCGCCTGCTGTGCTGTGCTGGAGTTGGTATGTGCCTCGGAGAATGCAGCAGCGGTAGCGTTTTCAGTTCTGCTCCCCGCACTGCAGGCTGCCTAGGTAAACCATCTGCCGTCCGTCTTGGGTCGTGAAGGAAGGGAGTGCGCCGGTTCGAAGACGGGCGTAGACCGTGGTCCTTGAGACGTGGAGTATCCGGGCTGCCTCTGCCGGACGTACGACACCGGGAGGAACCGTCTCTCGTGGGGACTTGAGGGTGGGCCGGTTTCGGAAAGAGGGCCAAATGTCCTGGAACCCGCGGTACTCAATCTGGTTGCGGGTGAGCCCGACTCCAGCAGCAATTCTCGCGCAGGACAGCCCTGAAGCCGCCGCCGACTTGATGGCGGAGGAGAGAGCAAGCTTGGCTTCATCCGCCTGTACGAGGGCGGAAGCGACAGCCGCGAGGCGTGGGTCCTGATTAGTGGTCTTCACATCTTCAACCTTACAAGATGTAGACGAAAATTCCCAGTGTAAGCGAGGGTTGAGTACGCGAGTGTCGCCACTCGTAAAGGGCCACCGTGCGCAAGGGGCGCGTTGATGCAAACAGGCGTCCAGCGAGTGGGGTTTGGAGGGTTTGTGGGGTTTATTGACGGCACATATTAACCATAAAGTACACCGGAATCTACTAAAGCCGTTCCTTGCCCTTTCTGCTGTAGTTTGACCCCTCAAACCCCCTAAACCCCTGGAGGTGATGTTGGGGCGGCCGGCACGATGACTTGAGCGGCTGAGAGATCGGTTTTCCCGGAAATGGACACTTGAAATATTCGACTGTACAGTCTCTTTTAGGATTACAAATTTCGAGAGAAAGGCCCAAAGTGGCACGAAGCGTAACGGTGGCCAACGAAGCGGTCGGGTTGGAAACTGCGGCAAGGGAACTCACGCGCGCCGGCTTTTTGATTCACGAGGTCGTCGCCGATAAGAAGCCGGGGCACAAAGCTGGCTTTATGGATTCCGTCGAGTCCATCCGTGATACCTCTGACATCACTTTGGGCAGGATTGCAAGTGGCAAGGCAACCGGCATGGCCGTCTTTACCGGCGGCAAAGCGCTTTACGGGACCCGTCCTGACACCTTTATCTTGACCGCCCTGGAACTCGAAGGCCGTGCCGTTGCGGACCCCGCCTTCATGGCTGAATGGACGATGGCGATTGACAGGGCTGGGCTGCAGCCCCTTATGCAGCGCTTGGACGGAGGGTGGAGAGAAGAGACACCTTCCGGCGGCGTTCGCTGGTTTTTTCGGATCCTCGCGCCGGACACGGATTACGCCAAGCAGCTGTCGGGGGTCTCTGGCTGCCTCTCGGCCGTGCGCGGTGGTAAGGCATATGCCGAATTGCTGGTTTCGAACGCGTCGATAATCGTCGCCCCCTCCTACGGAAGGACACACCCGAGTGGTAAGCCCTACGCGCGTCAAAACGGCGGTCCTGTTCAAGTGACGACTGTTGCCTTCCGGGAGCTGAATGCCCTCTCCGAGCTGTTGCGTGAAGTGGGGGATCGTCCGGAGGCCACAACGGATTACGTGTCGCCCGTTGATCTGTTGGACGGTCGCTCGCGTTCGATGCTTGCCCAGTACAACAAGCTTGTCACCGACCGCCAGCTGGCTGCGATGCTCGTGGGCCACGGGTGGGTTCTGGACAGGACTGACGCTGGCGGAACCATGCGTTTGAGCAAGCCGGACGGCTCCGCTGAAGTCGCAGTGGGGGGCAGCCGGCACGAAGGTGCCGCGTGGACCTTCTCTGCAGCATCGGCCGCGCCTCTCACGCCCGAAAAGCATCTCCGTCCCTCCGATGTCCTTGCTGCGCTCGAGTTCGGCGGAGATTACGAAAAGATGCTCGCGAAGCTGCAGAAGGACGGGACCGTTCGCCATGCGCCTTGGCCGTTCTCTGTTCGGCGGCCCGTGCAGGTGGACGTGGAAGCCACGTCAAGTCAAAACCTCAGCCGCAAGATCGGGGAGGCTCTGCAGGCTGCAATGCATCCAACGACCAAGGACCTTCCCTTCGTGTTGGCCCTTGTGGATCCCCGAAACGGGCAGTACATCGCGCCGGTCTCCCTGGACACCGAGCAGGCGCTCCTTCGTTGGACACCTCAGAAACGCGAAAACCTCCTCCTCTCCGTGGTCCAACCGATTCGGTGGGTCAGCAAGGCAATGAAATTTCAGCACAGCCTCCCGGCGAGCATTGTAGAGTCCGCCTTGCCGACGGACCGGATCCCCCCGGCCCTCACATCGGTGCGGCACGCCGCGACAGAACCCGTCATCCTGCCCAACGGCGACACAGTCAACTCACCCGGATACCACCCCGAGAAATCTGCACTGATTGCAATTCCGCACCGAGAGCGCGCCTTCTGGAAGATGTACCGAGTGCCGGAGAGCCCAACGATCACCGACGTGCAGACGGCGGCGGACCTGATTTTCAATGAAGTCCTGGTCGACTTCCCCTTCGAGACTGAGGGTGACAAGGTCCGGGCCCTCGCGTATTTCCTGACCGGGGTGAGCCGCGCGCTTTACGGGGCTGCTCCTGGGTGGCTGCTGGACGCATCCGAACGCGGAACGGGCAAGACCTTCGTCGCGGTTATCATGCGCGTCATCAGCACCGGGAGCGCCGCGTGCGTCAGTATCGGGTACTCCCGGTCTACTGACGCTGAGACGGAAAAGGCGATTGTGGCCGCTGCCCTTGAGGGCGGCCGCCATTTGCACTGCGATGAGCTTCCTCGCGGCGAAAAGGTGACCTCAAAGGCGCTAATGGAGGTCATTACCGCAGCTGAGGACGGCACCCGCAAACGCATCCTGGGCCGTTCAGGAACAGCTGTCATCACACCCATGACTGTAACTATTTGTGGCAACAACGCGGAAGTCGGAGGTGACAGCAACCGCCGCTACATCTCCATCCGAATGGTGAACCAAACCGCGGGCCTTGCCTTTGAACGCTCTGGTTTCCGCCACGACGATCTCCTCGGTTGGGTTCGAGCCAACCGTCCAAAGCTGCTGGCCGCTCTTCACACCATCCTCTCGTATGGCCTAAAGCATAAAGTGCCCCTGGGTAAGCTCCCGACGAACTACGGGGGCTTCGAACAGTGGACCGCGGTGGTCCTCGCATCGCTGTCTTACGTAAAGGTAGGCGACCGCAACGCCGCAGAAGTCTTCGACGACGGACGCCGCGACTTCGTCGAGACCAATGACGACGAGGGCGACGAGTGGGCCCCCATCATGGAGGCATGGTTGAAGTCTTACGGTACAGAAACATGGGCAACAGCAAGGGATGCCCACAAAAGGTTTTCCCGGGTCGGCTCCGGCCCCATCGAGCTGCCGGTGGTGCTGCTGCCGACGGCGGGCGTGGCTGATGCTAACCAGGCAAAAACGTGGGGCAGGGCATTGTCAGCGCGCCGGATGACCAGCGTGCTTTCTGACGGCAAGGTCCTGAAATTCGACCTCAAGAAAGATCCCAAGCGGGGAAACAGGTTCCGGATTTTGTCTGAGATCGATCCAAACTGCGAGCGGGGCGTGGTAGCAGAAGTACCTTCCGAACCGGCGAAGCCAGCCGTGACCACACCAGTCGCCGTTGCACCTGTGGTTACGCCAGCGCGGGTGGTCATGCCTGGTCTCCCGTATGACGGCGCAGCCGATCAACGCGCAGAAGTTATCGATCTGGAAGCAGCATGACTGATGCCCGACACCCGGCGGGCTGAGGCTCTGAACAGAGCGGATGCTCCCAAACCGACCAGCAGCACTTCCTTCGTTATGGAAAGGCCTTCATTGAGCCACGCAACGCTTATCGCCCAGGACCGCAGCACGGGGGTCGCCTCTCTGTTGTTCCTTCCCGCGGGCGCAGAGGTCCACGAGTTCGACCGTTGGCTGCGTGCCAACAAGACGGACGTACTCGGCTTTGACACCGAAACCACCGGCTTGGATTTTCACGCGACCGACTTCGATGTCCGCCAAGTTTGTTTCGGCACCTCCACGGGGCACGCGGTTGTCATCGATGGTTCGGACACTGAGCTTGTTGTCGGCTGCCTCACAGCGGCTGTGAAAAGCGGCCGTCAGATCTGGGCGCACAACGCGACGTACGACGCGGGCGCCGTCTTTACCCGCTACCGAGTGCGGTTGCGCAAGCTGCGGTGCTCCCTGGTGCTCACACGGGCACTGGCTCCAGACACTATCGCAACACAGCGCGGCTCCCTCAAAGACCTGCGGCCAGCTACTCAGGATGCCCTGAACAGGCTTGCTGGTCACTACATGCAACGTTGTGGTCGTGCCCTGCTTGAGCGAAGCGAACACTCCTGGCTGCCCGGGGCGGTTGCCCTCCTCGGTGCCGACGATCCGATCCTGCTCGAGTATGTTGCGACTGACGCCATCGAGTGTGCGCGCCTGGTCGAAGACTGGCGCGACGAGAGCACCGAAGCGCGAACGGGTGACTCCGTGCTCGCCGCCACGGCGCAATGGAAAGCGGCAATGATGGAAACCCGAATTGAGGACCTGTGGCGCTGGCCGGCCGCGCGCGGCTACCGGCTGGATATGGCCGAACTCGGCCACCAGCTTGGGCGGCTTGAGACAAGCAGGCACGAGGGCGCACTTCGGCACGGGGTGGACCTAACGGCTAACTCTGAGGCCACCAGGCAGTGGATCAGGTCGCGCGGCATCCGCATCCAGGACCCGGACGGTAAAGTCACCCTGAGCCACAAACACTATAAGCAAGCCTTTGTCCCGAACGACGCCGCCGAGGACTGGGCCGACTTCAAAGCGATCAGGGAAGTAGCGCAGACAGCAAGCAAGCTTAGCGAACTGATGGAGCGGCAGGTAGGGGGGAGGATCTACCCGTCCATCCGTGCCATCGGAGCGGTCACAGGCCGGATGTCCATAGGGAAACCAGCGATCCAAAACATTCCGACAGCACTGCGGAAGCTACTGCTGGCCGAGGAGAATCATGTCCTCGTAGGGTGCGACTTGAATCGTGTGGAACCGTGCGTCCTCGCAGCCATGAGTCAGGACGAAGCGCTTATGGAAGCTGTCATGGGTGATGTCTACATTGAGCTTGCAGTTGCCGTTTACGGTGAAGAGAACCGGGAACGGATCATTGCCGAATCCAGGTCAGACGCCGGGAGCCCCGAACGAAAGATCGCCAAGACCGCACTTCTGGCAATGATCTACGGTCAAGGTCCCACATCTCTTGCCCGTAATCTCAGCATCACCTCAAGTGACGCCCGGGAAGTCATCAATAGTCTGCGTCGGGCATATCCGACAATGAACCGCTGGATCAACGATGTCAAGTATCGAGCCAAGAGGGGCGATGCGATGAGCACATTCTTCGGCCGTCCTCTCGCTGAGACTAGGGACAAGCCCTACCGTATGGTGAACTGGACAGTTCAGGGCACCGCCGCGGATCTGTTCAAACAAATCACTCTCCGCGTCGCAGCCGGGCTCCCTCGGGATGCGCTCTATTTGCCCGTCCACGACGAGCTGGTTGTGCAAGTACCGGCTGGGCTGGAGCAAAACGCCTTGCAGGTACTCGGCGATGCAATGACCACAGAGATGGCCGGGGTTCCGATTACTGGGACGCCGGTGATTCTTGGGCCCCGGCTGGGGCACGCCTGAGTGGCTTCCCATCAGGGCCCGTAGCCACACGCCGTCGGCCCTTTTCGTCCGTGACGGTCACGAGTTCGTCCCGATCCAGAAGCCCGTACACAGTCGTCCGGGATACGCCAAGAAGGCGAGCCGCTTCGGCAGGACCCACGCCCGGACCGTCGTCTTTGCGCCGAGGGTACTCCCGGATCGCCTTGCGTTCCTTCTTCTCGTCGTCCGTCAGGAGTCGGCGCTTGATCGAGTCAAAGGTGTCCTTGTATAGGCGGTACTGCAGTTGGTGGCGGGTTAACCCCGTTAGTTCCTCCATCTGAGACCAGGTCACTACTTCTTTGAGGGCCAGCAGCGCGGCATTGGTTCGCTGCTGCGCGGCCCTCTCCTCAGCCTGTGCGACATAAACCCGCGCGGTCAGTTGCTCAAGTACAGTCATAAGCACAGTTTACGGCCGAATATTTCCGTAGTACTGCACCGCCCCGCCCAGTGGCAGCCAGCATGGTTTGTAGGCCTGGCCCCGCGGGGGCTGGGGGCTGTTGCCGTCCCACGATCACGTGATACCCGCGACGGGCCCACATCTTGGAGTCGGTCGGCAGCACCGACCTGCTCGAGTCGACGTCGCGGTCGATGTTGGCTTTGAAGCCTGGGAGCGGGGTCCGCAGGTCGTGCAGGACGGCAGTCTTCTCGGCGAAACCGTTCAGCAGCGTCTCGGTCTTCTGCTCGCCCTTGGCTCCGATCTTCGCGACGCCCTCGTCCACCGCCCGGGAAGAATCCTCGAGCCCGCTGGCCGCGCGGCAGCAGATGCCGTTCATCAGAAGTTCCGGATCATCCGGACGAAGGACTAGAGGCTGAGAAGGACGAGGCCGGCGCCGAGGAGTTTCCTACGTGAGCCAAGGCCATCCGGTCGTCGTTTTACCTCTTGCGGGTGCTGTCTAAGACAGCACCCCGAAACTTACGTCGGCAACGGGGTCATAGGCGTGCCTGCTTTCAGTGAGAACCAGATTCTGATGGTTAGGCTAGAGCCATGGACCCATCCGGAAGCGGCAGGGAAAAGATCGTCAGTGGCTGGTTACGCGATGCCATCGATCGAGTGCACCAAGAACAGCCGGAACTTTGGGAGTTGGGCGTCGGCGAGCGTGCCCGGGTGGGACAAATATTTCGGGCACTGTACGAGAGTGACCCATATCGTGGCGGCTGGCACATCGACCTTGAATGGAACCGGGTAGGCGTCAATCGAGATCCGAAGGCGCAAGCGGAGAACCGCAGCGGTTATGGAACGCCGGACATCGCAGTACACCATCGCGGAGAAGACGGGCGCGAGCACAATCTGATGATCGTTGAGTTCAAGAATGTGCTCAGCCAAGGCCACATCAACTACAGAGACCACAGAAAGGTCAAGTGGTGGATCGGGCGGTCCTCGTACTGCTTCGGCGCTGTCATCGCGCTGGGACCCACGCCGTATGTGTTTGGGCCGGTGGGAGTTTGGATCACACTCGACGAGTCCGGCAAGCAGCGTGAACGACCCTGGCTCTGACGACCCATCACCAGTCGATGCGAAGTCGGGCGGGGAGTTTCGCGTCGCCGCCGTTACCGATCGCGGCACCCAGCGGCCGGCCCTTGGCCAGGTGGGGTTTGGCCGGCGCCGGGTGCGGGACGTCAACGCCGGCCCGGTCCATCGGCGAGCCGATCATTGCTGTGTGGTCGCCTTTGCGCATCCAGTACGGGGTCGCGGCGAGCAGCTTAGAGTTCTCAAGGACGGCTGTCGCGTCGAAGGTATGCCAGGGCTGGAAGGCGTAATCGGTGAGCATTCCGCGCTTGGCCCACCGGTCCGGTCCGGTGGCGTCGTTGATGGCGAAGTCGGCTTCCAAGTTGAGGAATGGTTCGCTCATCAGGTGGCGCCCAGGAAACCACGTTTCCCAGTGAGCGATGCCGATGCGGGCGGCGGGGGAGTCTTGGCCCCGGCCGGGGAATCCCTTAAGAACTTGGGCGACCGTCTTATAGATCGCGTGGCGTGGATCGGAGCTGGTGTGGCGTGGGCGGTCCGGGTGCGGGGCGGCGATGAATACGACGGTGAGCCCGGAGGTTTCAAGGGGACGAGCGGCAATCAGTTCGGCCCAGCGACGGACTTTGGACTCGAACGACGCTGACGCTGTTGCTGTCAGCTCTAGTACGACGCGCATGCCGTCTTCGCGGATGATTGTCGCGTCGGCGCGGCGGTTGTCGGCCTTGGGGAGCTTTTTGCCCAGGCCGGAGCCAGCGAGTAGGTCAACGGAGGAAAGCTGTTCGCCCATGACTGTTCCAATGGGCAGGTACTCCGCGGCGCGCAGGCCAAGCTCGGCGGCGAGCAGGTTGTGCCTGTCGTACTGGCCACCGCCGGACCACGGCTGGCCTCCGGTAATGGACAGGAGCTCAGGCCCGGTGAGGTTAGGTTCGATGAGTTTCTCGAAACTGTCGGTGTTGCTCGGGCGATATAGGGAGTACCGGTTGGCTCCGGCAGAAGGTGCGGCGTAGTTAGCGAAGACTCCGATGTCGATGAGTCCGAGTGCAAACGACGCTTGGATCTGGGAATAGGAAGGGTTCAGGAAGTAGCGAGACCCAGTGAACGCGGCGAGCTGTTCCGCCGAAGTGGTCCGCCACGACTGGAGGACGGCCCAAGATGTGTGGCGATCTGCTCGGCCGCGGTTGGAGGTAAGGATCCTCAGCGCGTCGTAGTCGGTCATGACCTTTCGGACACGTGTGCGTCCCAAACCTTCTTCCTTCCTTGCACGAACGAGGTTGCCGGTAGCCCAAAGTGACGTTGATCCGGGCGCCCACAGCGGATCCCAGTAGGGGTCGATGCGGTTGTGCATCGCAAGGTCGTCGTCCGGGCAGGACGACGGGATCATCTCAGCGTGAAAGGCGTCTTCGATGACCCGTCGCTGGGGGGCGGCAATTAGCACGGTAGGCTCCTGCTTGTTGGTGAGTGTAGGCCTGCGCGACTGCACAGGATGAGAGTGGAGTTCGGGCTTCTGGACCGGTGTGTAGCTGCACGGGTCATGGGTGCGACGGGTGACGGCTCTGGCCAGTCGAAAGGTTTGCTGCTCCATACTCTGAAACATGCGTAGATTGCCGGTCTGGGGGCCGCAGACTGGAGTGGCCGGATTCAGGGCTTTTTTCGCAACGGAAAATTCTGCAGGAAGCCGCGAATCCCCCACCTCGCGTCCGAATTGTCGGCGGGCTTCCCCTCTATAAACTCGATGTGCGGACAGGGACATGCCTGAATGCAACGAACTTGCGCTCTTTGTGCCACTGTGAAGTTCACGTGGCTTTGGTACCAAGTCTTCTTGGACGCGGCTGTTTCTTCGAGACATCGGAACATTTGGAGGCTTCAGCGCCAGGACCGAGTCTCCGCTGTCGCGCGCGGCGGCAGTGGGCGCCACTTTGGGTTGTTTTGTGGGGCGCCATTGGTTTGGCTGGATTTGGCCTGCGGCCGCCGGAGGTGGTGCGGAGCTCATAGGTCTAAGTAAGTTTTCGATCTTGGTGATGGTGCCTGCGGCGCAAAAAGCGGGACCGTCACATTTTCTATTTAGATGCACCGACTTGATAGACGAGCTGCGTCTCAACGTCCTTTTCCTTGGACGAGTCGCAGCCTGCTCCGCTTTTTCGACGTGGAGGCCATAAGCGCGGAGCGCATGCTTTCCACTCTGTTGTCCGACCCGCAGGCGAGCCGTCGACCTGACGGCGGAGCAGCCGCTGAGGAGCTTTCGGTGAGTACCGCGGATGCGAACCGCTTTCGGGCGCCGCAGGCGACACCGCCCAACCTCACACACTCGCGGAAGAGCCCCGGCCCGGGGCGCAGCCCCATCATCATGACGATGAACGTGGCGAGGAAACGTCGGACGGGGAAACCGGGGAGGACGCAGCATCTGCGCAACGGACACACCACAATGACGGCCGCGCATCGGCTAGCGAAACAGAACGACGATCGCGCCAGAGGCTACAGAAAAACTGAACGGGCCTTGAGCGTCGCGAAGCACGAACCACAAAACGTCAACCAAATGCTCACGCGGCGAACAGCATGCCGCGCCGCGTGCCCGAGGCAGCCCGCCGCAGGCCAGTAACTGAAAGAACAACCACCCCGTGGTGAAACGAGACGACGAGCAGGATGACCAGCGAATCGGGAAACATGAAGGGCGAGGAGCGAAGTCCCGAGCCCTCTCAATATGCCTGTCCGAACACTTCCATCATTTCCTCGAGGGCTGAGACTCTTCACGGCCAGTCCAGGGCTACCGCCTCCCAACACACCGCCTTACCACTATGGGTAGCACGGGAAAAATGGCGCCTGAGTGAGATCGTGAGCCTGGAGGGGCCTGACCGGCTGGAGCCATGTGCATCAGCGATCAACTGCGGTGGCGGACCAAACTGGAGCCCAGAAAACTATAGCTAAGGAAAAGCGATTATTCGCGGAATGCGCTCCGAGCATTACCAGAGGCCGCACCACCTAGGACCCGCGATCGCGGTCTTCCTCTGCGGCGAGTTCCTTGACCCATGCGGGTGTCTCCAAACCAAGCTGGCGGTCCGTGACGAGTCGCAGACGGGCGGCCGCGATTTGTACTCCGCGGTCATACGAAGCCGTGCGGTGCCTCGTCTTCGGAGCGAAGGTGGCGTCTTCTGTCGGGCGCGCAGCACCGCTTTCGGCCATGGACCCTTCGTGCCCGCGGTCAAAATCCTGAATTCTCATCATCCATTGCTCCTTTCACCTCAGTCCCCAACCCAGTGTCGCTCTGTGCGGGCTCACCGTCCAGAGACTGGAAACCCAGCGTGGCCGAGGGCTTGCCAGGGCGCCGCAGCCTTCGGCTCCTAGTTCGGTTTCCCGATCTCGTGCCAAGGGACCGCCCCGCGCAATAGGCCGCTAGGGCGGTCCCTTTTCGTTGGCTTTCCAAAGGAGCGACGCCAGAAAGCGTCCTACCGTCGATCCAGCGTCGGCTGGCCGGTCCCATGAGCCTTAGGGCATCACCCGGCCCCCCACTTGGGGAGCCAGGAGTAGCACGGTTACTATTCCACTGTCGGGAACGTCGCGTCCGGCGGGAGCGGTTTGGGCAACCTTTTCAGTAGCGGGTGGTTTGGATCGAGCAGCAGGAGGGCCTCCTCCAGCGCAGAAATTCTAGCTTTGAAGGCCTGCCGACCAAACATCTCAGCGGTGTTTTCCAAATGCGTCGCCACTGCCAGATGTTGAGGGTTAATGCACAGGCGCCGTCCGCATTTATGATGAACGGTGAGAGAACCGAGCTCCTCGGTGAACGAGCGTGCCGCCTCGTAGGCGACCCTGTGGGCGAGCCGGTTGGTAGGTCCCCGGCCGATGAAGCCGTAGCCCGATCGTTTAGCCCCTACCCAGATCCAGCATCCGCCAAGATCTTGGGTTTCGATCTCACAGCGGGACTTCAGGATCTCCAGGACCGCGGGGCCATCGCATCGAATTATGGCTTGCCTCAAGGGCCCGAGGCGCTTGAACCAGCCCGCAGCGCCTGACTGCGTGTAGTGGATGTAGAATTCCTCGGCTGTGGTCATGGGCAACTACTTCGTTCTCGGCAAGCGGGAGAATCTCAACGACGCGGCTAGTGCACCGCAATGTAGGGACGGCCGGGTCGTCGATGCGAACCTGCAGCAGGAAGACCGCCGGCAGGCCAACCGATAGGCGTATGAGCTTGTGGAGGTGAAGCGTCTCGCCATCGCGCTTCAGAACACTCATACCAACGTCCAGATGGTCAACGCTAGGCTCAACTGCCGCCGCAAAACGGGTGAGATGCCTGGTTCCTAGCTCTAAGAGATATAGCGATCCTGTTGCTGTCCGGATCCGGAAGGAACCAGCTTGCGAGTCAAAAGCGACGTCAACCATGTGAGCCAGACTAGACGAGAGCGCTGACATTCAACCCATGATGATTCTTCTGGCGGCAGTGAAAACGCTTGTACGGTCTAGCGGCCAGTAACTTGGCTGGTCGATCGATAGACTCGTTGTGAACCAGGCGGTCGCCGAAGAGGTGTCGACGGCGGCGTGACGCGTTCCGGCATCCAAGTCCTCGTACACTGATAGCGTGCCGTCCACGGAAAACTACGCATGTTTCCCGGTAGAGGAAGCGCGACCCTGATTTTGTGAACGAACGGATTACCCTTGACGCTCTCCACCACCGAGCCCGGCCACCTTTCCCAGCGGCAGCTTGAATCCACCCTGTGGTCCGCCGCCAACGCCCTCCGCGGCCCGGTCGATCCCGGGGACTTCAAGGCGTACGTGTTCCCGGTGATGTTTTTCAAGTGGATCAGCGACAGCTGGGACCACGAGCACGCCCGCGCCGTCGAAGACTTCGGGGACGCGCTGACGGACGAGATCGAGACGGATTACCACACGTTCGCCATCCCGGGTGGCTGCCACTGGACCGATGTCATCGAGACTGTCCAGCAGACCGGCGCGAAGCTGGACGCAGCCCTGCAGCGGATCCAGCAGGCCAACCCGGACGCTCTCGCCGGGGTCTTTGGCGACGTCCAGTGGGCCAACCAGGAGCGTCTCCCGCAGTCGTCCCTGGCCGCGCTCCTGAACTCTTTCCACTCCGTCCGACTGGACCCTGACAGCGTCAGCGGGGACATGCTCGGCTCCGCCTACGAATACCTGCTCCGGGAGTTCGCCGAAGCCTCCGGGAAGAAAGCCGGCGAGTTCTTCACACCGCGCCACGTGGTGCACCTGCTGGTGAAAATCCTGGACCCGAAGCCGGGCGACACCATTGCCGACCCGGCCTGCGGCTCCGGCGGCATGCTCGTCGAAACCGTGACCGCCGTGGCGAACGCCGGGGGAGACCCGCGCACGCTCCGGCTGCACGGCCAGGAAATCAACCTGACCACCAGTGCCATCGCGAAAATGAACCTGTACCTGCACGGGCTCAAAGATTTCAAGGTTGTCCGCGGCGACACGTTCCGCGAACCGAAACTCCTGGACGGGGACGGGCTGCAGAAGTTCGACGTCGTCATCGCCAACCCACCATTTTCGCTCCAAAACTGGGGCGCCGAAGGCTGGGCGAATGACCCATACGGCCGTGTCGTCTGCGGTGTGCCGCCGGCCAAGAACGGAGACTACGCCTGGATCCAGCACATGGTTGCCTCCATGAAGGACGACACCGGCCGGGTCGGCGTGGTCATGCCCCACGGGGTCCTTTCTCGCGGCGGCAAGGAAGGCGCCATCCGTGAATGCCTCATCCGCATGGACCTGCTAGAAGCAATTATCAGCCTGCCGCGCAACCTCTTCTACTCGACATCCATTCAGGTGTGTCTGCTCATCTTCCGGAAGCAGAAGCCGACCGAACGTCAAGGCAAAGTCCTGTTCATCGACGCGACCAAACGATTTGTCGCCGGCTCTAATCAGAACGTCATGTCCGCCGAAGACATCGAGGTCATCGACGGCGCCTACAAATTGGGTAATAACATCGAGGGTCAAGGCGGGTTGAGCCTGCGACTGGTCGGACTGGACGAGCTTGAGGAAAACGGTTTCGACCTTCATTTCGGGCGCTACCTCAGGTCGGAAAGCGCAGCGGAAGTCAATGTTGAGGAGGCCCTCGTTGCCTACCAGGAAGCGCGGGACCAGCACGCCATCGCCGAGTCCCTACTCGGGGACAAGCTAAGGGGTGCTGGGTTTGATTTCTGAATGGCAGACCGTGCCGCTTGGCGAAGTCCTTCGGCAGGTGAAGCGCCCGGAAAATGTTGCGGACCTTGACCAGGTCCCTTTCGCCGGCGTTCGCTTGTATGCAGAGGGCGTCTATCTTCGGGATACTCTGCCCTCCAGCGAGGTCAAAACCCGAGTGCTGCAACGCATTCAACTTGACGACATTATCTATAACCGGATGTGGGCGACGAAGGCCAGTTTCGGACGCGTAAAGGAAGATGCCGCCGGGTGCCTCGTAACCAATGACTTTCCGATCTTCGAGGTTCACCCCGGTAGGTCAGTATCAGGGTTTATCGAACTCCTTTTTCACACTGCGAGCTTTCAAGAGGCGGCATCCCTCGCCGCGACGGGAACGACCGAACGCCGTCGGCTCCATGAGCGCGATTTCGTGAGGGTTCCGGTTGCGTTGCCGCCAATAGACGAGCAACATCGAATTGTTGACCTCATCCGCGGGGTCGATGACACCATTGAAGCTGCCCAAAACGAAGGTTCTACTTTGGTGGCCCAGGGCAAGCAGGTTTTTCCAGCCATGTTGACCGGCCTTGCGCCGTTCATTCCACTTGACGACCTCCTGGAGGAGGTAATCGATCACCGAGGGAAAACACCGACGAAGCTCGGGGGGGACTTTACTACTGACGGTGTCCCTGTTATTTCTGCGATACATATCAAGAACGGCCAGATCGCTTGGGAAAAGCGATACCGCTATGTCTCAAACGAGATGTACGAGAGATGGATGCCAGTCAAGCTCAGGGCGGGGGATGTGCTACTTACATCAGAAGCGCCCTTGGGTGCTGTAGCCCAAATTGCAACGACGGAACCCCTGGTCTTGAGTCAACGGCTCTACGCACTCCGCAGCCGGGAAAATGAACTGGACTCCACCTATCTGCGCTATTTTCTTAGTTCGGAGGATGGTCAACGGCAACTGTTGTCCCGATCATCAGGAACAACAGTGATCGGAATACGGCAATCCGAGCTTAGAAAGCTCCTAATACCAGTGCCGCCTTTGTCTCGCCAGCGCGAAATAGCCTCGGTTATGGCGGCGATTGACCAAGCAGTGTCAACTAACCGGTCCAGCGTAGAGGCATTACGAGTTCTCCGCGCCGAGCTGCTCGCGTCGCTCCTCTCCGGTGCACATAGAATTCCAGAGACGTATGACGAGCTGATGGGGGCGGACTCGATGGAGATGGTAGAGGCATGACGACGTGGGTGGTTCGGGCGGGAGCGAGCGGGGAAGACGAGGACTGGAACCTCACTTCGGGAAGGGCGGGGGTCGGATGGCCGGAGATCGGTGACATGTCTGCCTGTCGGAGCCGTGAGGACGTCCGTGCGCTCGTCGACGTTGCGTTCCCCGCCGATTCCGTGATGCGACGGGCCAACTACACCGGCCAACTGTGGGCCTTACAGGGCGTTATCCAACCTGGAGACTTGATCATCATGCCGCTGAAGCGTAGCGGGGAGCTGGCTTTAGGCACGTGCCGGGCCGGGTATTCGTACGACGCTTCCGCCGCGGACAGGCGGCGCCGGCATCATATTGACGTGGACTGGCATCCGGAGCACTTTTCACGCTCGGTATTGAAGGATGACCTGCTGAACATGATCAACGGGGCAATGACGGTATTTAGCCCGTCCCGGCACAACGCTGACGACCGACTGCATGCAGTGCTTCGTAACGGGGTGGACCCAGGGTTTTTCGGCGCGACGCCAGGACTGGCACACCCCACGAGCGCGACTACTGCCGACATTGAGGCGGCAGGTGTCCTTGACCCTGAGACTGTTCCGACGATGGATGCAATCAGGGACAGGATCCGGACACACATCGTTGAGAACTTTTCAGGCCATAAGCTCACGTACCTGGTTGCCGACATTCTGACCGTCCTGGGGTACGTCTGCGATGTTTCGCCGGAAGGCCCCGACGGCGGGGTGGACATCCTGGCCGGGCGCGGACCGTTGGGGTTGGATTCCCCGACGCTTGTTGTCGAGGTCAAGTCCGAGTCGACACAGATTGGCGCCCCTGTTGTTCGCGGACTGCAGGGAGCCGTCACCAGCAATCAGGCGGACCAAGGGCTTCTCGTCGCGTGGGGCGGCATCAACATTAACGCCAAGAGGGAGTTCTCCCATCAGCGGACGCGGATGGGTTTCTGGGACTCGGAGGCCCTTATGGAGCAACTTTTCAAGGTCTACGCTGACCTTCCACAAGAGACCCGGAACAAGCTGCCGTTAAAACTTGCGTGGGTCCTCAACGAAGAGCCGGGGGCGTAGTTTCATGGCTGGGTTCAACGAGTCGAGCACGGTGCAGCAACCGGTCCTGGATCTGCTGGTCGCTGCCGGCTGGAAGCACATTCCGGGGCACCAACTGGACCGGCACACCGAAGACGTGCTTATCGAGGCTGATCTCCAGACGGCTCTGGCCCGGCTCAACCCAGCCATCGCCGAGTCGCCGGAGCGGGCCGCCGAACTGCTGACGCCCTTGCGCAGTCTGATGCTCTCGGCACGGGAGGACGGGCTGGTCCCGACCAACCAACATTTCCTGGAGTGGCTTCGCGGGCAGAAGACACACCGGTTCCAGGGCCGGGACGGTTTCGATCCGGTACGGCTGATCGACTTTCAGAATCCCGCTAACAACATCTTGGTCGTCTCCGATGAGGTCACGTTTGGCACCCCGGGACACTCGTGCCGGTTTGATCTGGTCCTCTGGGTGAACGGCATGCCGCTGGTCGTGGTCGAGACGAAGACCCGGCTGAACGCCCGGATCACGTGGCTGAAGGCTGCCCACGAGATCCACGCCATCTACGAACCGGGCTGGCCGGAATTCTTCGTGTCCAACGCATTCTCAGTCGCGACTGACGGCAAAGACTTCCATTACGGTGCCGTCGGGCAGGACATCGAATCGTGGGGCGTCTGGGGTTCCACTGAGGAAGACATTCTCCCTGCTGGCTGGCCGCGGGTGAAGCGCAGCGTCGAACTGCTCCTGAATCCTGAAACTGTGCTGTCAGTGATCGCCGATTTCACCGCCTACGAGCTGAAAGGCAAGCACTCCGGCGTGCCGCGGCTGCACAAGATCGTGCCACGCTACCCCCAGGTCGAGGCCGTCCGTGCCATCCATGCCCGCGCGCTGCACGGCACCAAGAAGCAGGGCCTGATCCATCACACGCAGGGCTCAGGCAAGACCCTTGCCATGTTGTTTGCCGCAGTGAAGCTGGTCAACGAGCCGAAGCTGAAAAACCCGTCCATCATCCTGATCGCAGACCGGATCCAGCTGGTCACCCAGATGTACCGCCAGTTCCTCCGCGCCGGCATGCCCTCCTTGGAAGCCCCGGAGACTGCCTCCGACCTGCGCCGGATTTTGTCTGAGGACCGCCGGGGCATCATTTTCACAACCGTCCACAAGTTCAAGAACGCCGGGGCACTCAACACCCGGGAGAACATCATCGTCCTGGTCGACGAGGCACACCGGACCCAGGAAGGCCAGCTGGGCAAGTTTTTGCGGGCGGCGTTCCCAAACGCCCGATTCTTTGGTTTCACCGGCACACCGATCGCCGATGAGGACCGGAATACGTACGAACTCTTCGGGGATCCGGATGACCCGAACTATGCGATGAACACCTACGACTCGGACCGGTCCATTGCCGACGGCACAACCGTACCCATGCACGTCTCACCCCGCCTGGTGGACTTCCACATCCGCAAGGCCGATCTGGACACAGCCTTCGACGAGCTCGCCGCCGAGGAAGGTCTGACGGAGGAGGAGCAGGAATACGTCGCGGCCAAAGCCACCGACACCCGCACGTTCTTCGCCAACCCGGAACGGGTCCGGAAAGTCTGCACCGACATCATCGAGCACTTCTACTCCACGATTGACCCGCTCGGCATGAAAGCCCAGGTCGTAGCCTATGACCGCGGACTCTGCGTGGCCTATTACCAAGAGCTGACCCGGCAGATGCAGGCCCGGGCCCGAGCTGGAGCCGGCCCGGATACAGCCGCCGTCGTCATGTCCGTCCAGCCCAAGGATCCCGCCGACTGGCAGGCGTTTAGGCTGACCGATGACAAGGAGGAGGCGATCCTCAACCGGTTCCGCCAGCTCGGGGACCCGCTCAAATTCATCGTCGTCACCTCCAAGCTGGGCACCGGCTTCGATGCCCCCATCGAGGGCGTTATTTACCTGGACAAGCCGATGAAGCTGCACACCCTATACCAGACGATCACTCGGACGAACCGGAACTGGAAGAACCCGGCCACCGGTCAGGAAAAGCGCTACGGGCTCATCGTGGACTACATCGGGCTCGGCGACGGTTTCGCCCGGGCCATGTCCCCGGCAAACCCCGAGCATGCCCGCAAGGAAATCGAAACCGACTCGCTCCTGGAGCAGTTCGACGTCGAAATCGCGAACGTACTAGACCGGTTCGCCGGCATCGACCGCAACTCGAGCGGCTTCGAGGCGTTACAGGCCGCCCATGACCGGATTCCTGACGACAAGGCGATGGAGCGCTTCGCCGCGCAGTACGGGATGCTGCAGGGCATCTGGGAGGCCGCGTACCCGGACCTGCGTCTGGAAGCCCATCGGGCCGACTACAAATGGCTGTCCAAGGTGTACGCCTCCGTCATGCCAGCCGATGACACCCGTGACCTGCTCTGGCATCGCTTGGGCGCCAAAACCCTTGAGCTCGTCCACGGCCACATTGGCGAGGTAACGGTCAACGACACCGGCGTGGACGTCGTCATCGCCGATGAGGGCACGATCAAACGCCTCATCGAGGCCGGTGTGATCGATCCGGACGAGGGCAGCGGCGACACCCAGGTGACGACCGCCGGCGAAGTCATTGACAACATCGCCACCCGGCTGCGCAAGAGGCTTGAAGGCGACAACGGCGCGCATCCGGCGTATAAGACGCTGTCGGAGCGCCTTGAGCGGTTGCGTGAACGGCAGTTGGCCAAGGCGCACGACTCCGTGGACTTCCTCCGGGACCTCTTGGATCTGGCCAGGGACCTCGCATCGGCGGAGAAAGCGGAGGACGACTCCGGCACTGTCGGGCTGGACCTGTTGCCGGACCCGAACGTCGGCGCCCTGACGCAGATCTTCGAGGAGTACAAACCGGAGGACGTACCCGTAATTGTCGGCAAGGTTGTCGCCGACATCGACGCCATTGTCAAGGAAGTCCGGTGGGACGGCTGGAACAACACCAAGGAAGGCGACAAGGCAGTTCGCATTGCCATCCGCAAGGTATTGGCTCGGTACGGGCTCCCCCTGTCTGGTGAACTCTTTGACCGGGCGTATGCCTATGTGTCCGAAAACTACTAAGCAGGCCTCGGAGAAGCTCGCCGCCGGCTTTAACATCGGCCAGCAGCGCGGCTTACGGGTGGCTGTGCCCGGGAATGACGATGGATCAAGAGCGCCGCGGCTGAGCCCGTCGAAGATTTGGCCAGACTCATGGTCGACCGCGCTCTGCGGTACTAGCGCGGCACGGTGATGTTGGCTGTGGTCAGGGAGATCGTCCCGGTGAGGCTGACGAGTCTGCCGGTGAGGTTCACGCCGTCGCCTATCAAGATGTTGCCGGCGGCCAGGTGGTTACCCGCGACGTTGCTATTGGCGTCGATGCTGATGCCTCCGGAGGTGACCCAGTGGACGTTACGGGCTGCGGCGCCGTTGACCAGCGTCACCTTGCTGGCGTGGGCCGTGGTCAGGGTGGGGGCGCGGAGGATGAAGAGGGCGTCCGGGTCGCCGCGTCCGTCCAGGATTAGGCTGCCGGTGAGGCTGAATCCTGTCCCGGTGCTTTCGTAAACGCCAGGGGTGAGGGTGCCGTTCAGCGCGGGTTGGAGGGCGGTGCCTGGCCGGCTGCCGGCGGCGGCGTGCAGGGTCACGGCGTCGTCCATGGCCCCGCGGGAGGTTTCGTTCCCGGCGTCGATGTTGCCGGTGGTGTGTCCGTTGTTGATTCCTGAGATGGTGCGTCCGGGGCTGGTGCCGACGCTGCCTCCGATGGAGGTCTGGCCCGGGGGGCCGGTATTGGTGATTTTGGTGGCCGCGAGGAGGGCATACGGAGCGGCGCGGCCAAGGAAAAGCGGGGTCATATCGGCCACAGACCAGGAGCTGACTGTCATCGTGGTGGCGGTAAACGCAGCCCTTGCATCCGTCAGCTGGGTTCCGGCCAAGCCTGCCAGTATCAGGGTAGCGGCGACGGTCAGGACGGTTCCCTGCCCTGCGGCCAGCCCGGTGCCGTCGGGCCTGCCGGGACGGGTTCCCCGGGTGCGTTTGGGGCGGGGGACGTCCAGTGCACTGACCAGGGCGAGCAGAGTCAGTGCAGAGCCCAGACCCAGTTCCATGTAGTCGCCCCGGCCTAGCCAGAATCCGGGCAGCCCGAGTAGCGGCAACAGCAGGCGGGCCTGTCCGGTGATGTCTGCCCGGGTGATGCGCCCGCTGTCCGGATCACGGTTGGCGTCCCCGCGGGTCGTGTAGGTGCCGTCGCCGTTGTCCTCGATGATCCGGTGCATCACCGTCCGCACTTCCCCGGGGGCGTGCGGGGTAGAGAACTTCACGACACCGCCGACTGGGACTGCCGCCTCCGCCGGCAACTTAGTGGAGAGCACGACATCGCCGGGATTGACGTGCGGGCGCATCGACCCGCTCTGGATCACCGAGCCGTGCCAGCCAAACAACGCGGGCAGCAGGGCGGTGACAGTCAGGGTGAACAGGAAAACCAGATAGGCCCGGGAGACGGTGGAGAGCAGGAACCGGAACCATCCGTCCCGGCCGAACACGGCGGAGGCCGGCGTCCGGGCAGGCTGTTCAGTCAAGGTATGCCGCGTCTGCTAGGACTTGTCGGTGTTTTGCATTTCCCAGGCGAAGTCGACGCTGACCTGCGAACCCTGCATGGCGTCAATTTCGTTCTGGGTCATGCCGGTTGTGTCGAAGTTCCAGCTGGCCTTGTAGGTGCGGGTCTCACCACCGGCGGCGCCGGTAGTATTCCAAATTGCGCCGCCAGTGCTGAAGTCGTAGCTGGCTTCGGCCAGATCGGCGAGTGACTTTGGTGCCGGGATGTTGTCCGGCGTGAAGCCCGTGCAGTCGTTGAACGTGCCGCCCGTGCCCGTTTCGATCGTGATTATCAGGTGTTTTTCCAGGCCCTGGCCGTTGACGGTCAGGTGGCGGACATAGTTGCGGACCTCTCCGGGCAYGGTGGAGTTGGTGGTGACGGCAATGCACTTGGTGCCGCTCTGGCCGGGGACGAGGTTTTCGACGTGAAAGGCGGCCGTGCCCTTGTCATCGTCGGTAAGGTCAACCTGTCCGGTATTCCAGGTATTGCCGTTGTTTGCGGTCGTGGCCGTGAAAGCAGCCTGGGATCCCTGCCAGACGAAGGCGCCGGCGGCCAGGATGGCTACGGGGATGGTGCCGAGGGCGATGAGCTTGCGCGTGAGGGGACTGGGGGTTTTCATGGTGGAATCTTTTCTTCAGGGCGCGGGGGCGCTCAGACGGTGGAGAATGAACGGAGGAAGCGGGCGGTGGTCGCGGTGGGGTCAAGGACCCAGCATCAGCGAATTGAAGCTTCAACCCAGCTAACACTGATCCTATCCAGCGAATGGCTCCACTCCGGGCTTCCTGCGAGCTATTCGGCCGGACTGTACGAGTGATCTCACACACAACAGGCCAGGCGGCGCCCCTTCGTCGTCTCCCATGTGTGCGGAAGCAGAACCACGCTCACCGCCCAAGCGCGCCGTCTCAGGAACTATACCTACAGGAGAGGCCCTAAGAACCCAGAAGTTTTGGGCCTAAACCACCCCTGGTTGTCTCATAGAAGCTATCTCACCGTACCGTCTCATAGACCCCTCAAGGGTCTACGTGACATCATGGGAGCATGAAACTGGGCTACGCGAGGGTGAGCACGACCGACCAGGACGCACGAATGCAGATTGCGGCCCTCGTCGAGGCCGGTGTCGCGGAAGAGAAAATCTTCATCGACCACATGTCGGGGGCAAAAACCTCCAAGGAACGCCCCGGCCTGACGGAGCTGCTCAAGTATGCCCGGGAGGGGGACGAGGTCTATTGCTGGCGCATTGACCGCCTGGGTCGCTCCCTGATCGACGTGCTGAACACCGTCAACGAGATGATGGCCAAGGGGATCGCGCTGCATTCTTTGATCGATGGCGTGGATCCCTCCACTTCCTCGGGTCGCCTGCAGCTGGGCTTGTTCGCAACCCTGGCCGAGTATGAGCGCGAGCTCATCAACGAACGGGTCCGGTTCGGTGTGATGGCCGCCCAGGCGCGCGGGGTGAAATTCGGTAAGCGCCCGCCCGATCCGGTCAAGGTGGAGAACAAGGTGGCTGCGGCGAAGAACCTGCTCGCGAACGGCAAGACCGCCCAGCAGGCCGCCGACGCCGTCGGATGGTCCCGGGCGACGCTGTACCGCTACCTGAAGGAACACGGCGCGGGGGAGGCCCCCGCGGGCACTGTCGTGACGAGTCCGCCGAAGGGCCGCTCCCAGTACATCGACAAACGCGTGCTGCCCCCCAGGGACTAATCTGCGCATGTTCCCTGGCACCCCTTCCGATCCGCTCGCCCAACAGATAGTGTTGGGCTATGGAGACGAGAAAGACGCCGGTGGATCAGACCGTCATCCTTAAGGTGACCGGCAAGGAGTACACCGCCTGGTTGCGGGACGGGGTCGTGCTGATGCCAAAGGCCCTGATGCAGGGGCCCGCGCTTCGCCTGGTGCGATCCAGGCGAGGCCCCAAGCTGCCGGTCAAGACGGTCAATGTCAATCTGACCGGTTTGAAAGAGGTCCCTGACTACGGTCCCCGCGCCGTGACGCAGCGCCTGGTGAAGGCCCTCGGCAACAACGCGGTGGCAGGCTTGCTGGATGTGAGCAGGGACCGGCCCGGGCGGTGGGTGTCCGGCGTGGATACCCCCAACGAGCTCAACCAAGCCCAGCTCACCGATCTCGATGCCCTCGTCGGTTACCTGCATAGCGCTTTCACCCCTGCCCAGGCCAAGCTGTGGCTGGAGGGCCAGGACCCCTATCTGGGCGCCCGCCCCCTTGATGTGTACCGGCTCGAAGGTGCCGCTCCGGTCATCGAAGCGATTCGCGCTTACGAGCAGGGAGCCTTCGCTTAGTGGAGTTCTGGCGCGTACTCAACTGGAACCCCAACGCCACAAAGCCGACCGATAACGGGCACCCGTTGTATGTTTGGCCGCGGCAAGGCGTCGGGCGGGTGGACGATCCGGAACTCCAGTACAAGGTGCTCTACGTCGGCGACACTGCCGAGGGAGCCGCCGCGGAAGCCTTCGGCCGGTTCCCGATCTGGACCGCGGACATTTTTGCCCCGCCGCCCGCCGCCCCGCCCGGGACCATCAAGGCCCTCGTGAAGTACGAGGGGGATCCGGCAATCCTGGACCTGGATGACCCGCAGGTGTTGCTGGAGTGGTCGCTGCGGCCCAGTAGCGTCGTGACCAGGGACAGGGGCTCCACGCAGCAGTGGGCGCGGGCCATGTACGATACCGGCGACTACGCTGGCGTGTCGTGGTGGTCCTACTATGAGCCGCGCTGGGCAAGCTATGGACTGTGGGACATGTCGGGGCTCAGGGTGGCCGACACTCCGGAGCTACTCACCCTCAGCCACCCCACAGTGCAGGACGCCGCGGCCCTGATCAGTCGCGTCATCAGCTAGGCCCTGGCCGGTGAGAGGACTTTAGGACTCCGCACACATGAGAGGTAAGCAAACGGGCAACCGCCCACCTACCTCTTAGGAGAACAGCATGGCTACGAACTACACCTTCCCCGGCTCCCCGTTCCAGCGCGCCCTCGCCGCCGGCGTTGAGGCCAACGTCCCCACCGCCGTGATCGGCGAACCCGGCCAAGGCAAGACCGCCACCATGGAATCCTCAACCTCCGGCTGGGGCCGTCACTGCGAAACGGTCATCGGCTCCAACCGTGAAGCCACCGACTTCCTCGGCGTGATGATCGAGGACAAGGGAGCGATCAAGTACTCTTCCTTCCAGTGGGTACAGAACCTCAACAAAGCCGCCAAGGGCCTGCTCCTGCTTGACGAGTTCAACACCTCCGCCCCGTCCACGATGAAGGGCATGCTCCGCGTTGTGCAGGAGCGCTACGTCGGCGACACGATGCTCGCGGATTCCGTTTCCATCGTGGCCTTGATGAACCCGATCGCGCGCCGCTACGACGCAATCGTCTGCTGTCGACGGAGATGCTGCTCCGAAAATTCTTGAGGCCGTGGGCTTGCTGTGTCCGGGTGCGCCGGCGCCGTCAATTGCGCCGGTCATTGATCCGAACGCGGCAAAGAAAGTTGCCAAGAATGGCTCGTTCTTCGTTGGTGCCGAGATACTCTCCGGCGTCTGGCAATCCGATCTAGCGAGGGTCACGGACTGCTATTGGGAGATCTCCGATGCGGAAGGCAACATCATTGAAAATAACTTCATCACCTTGGCGCCGCAGTTCAGTATCACCATCCCCGCGGACGCTGTCGGCTTTACGGCGACTGGCTGCGAGTTCCACTGGGTCTCCGAATAACTGCGCGCTGTTCGGAGTGCGTTGGTGCTCATCAGCTACCAAGGTCAGTCCTCTTCTGAAACCCGCTTGATCAAGTCAGCCGGAAACCATTCCATTCTTTTCGTTCCGTCCGCTTCTTGCCATGACAGCAATCCATAGCTGCGGGTGTATGCGATCGCTCGCGCTTCCAGCCCTTGCACGACAACCAGCGGCTGTTGCCAAATCTAGAAGCGCTGCGTTGGCCCGTCGCCTGRCTTCGGATACCGCCCCTCCGCGTCGATGATCGCCATGAGGATGGCCGTGCTGTCGGGATCGAACTTGTTCATGAGAATAGTATGCGCTTAGGCTCCAACATAGAACATAGATTCGCACAGTCAATTGCTACTGGTTCATGATCATCATTGTCACCCTGGAAGAAATCACGTCGGGCGGTATTTCGGAAACCGAGATGGAGTGCACTGTCTTCCTGGAGGGCTTTGAAGCCCTGAAGAGGACGCTGGCGGAGGGCGTCCGGCTGTTGTCGGTGAGGGTGGAGCGAAACTAGGGGGAGCGCACTCCGACAGCTGATCGCCAATGACATTGCGGCGCATGAGGGCACTTCTTTCGACCGCCCTTACGGTTGGCGAGCGGATACGCCCCAAACCCAGCACCGTCAGCACCCTTAAAATCCTTTAGGAGCTGGCTCTCGACGCACTCGGGGTCCAAGCCAGGAGTGTCGGTCCAGCAGACGAGCAGCAATTTTGCAGCATCCTCGATTTGCCAGACTGCTTTGCCGCCGCGATGGCTGACGTCCCGTCCGGCACCATATTGCTGATACAGATTCAACCGCTGCCTGATTGTGGTCCCGCCGGCGAGACCTCCAGCTTTGCCTATATAGAGGACGGGTGTTAATAGGTTCCATTGGCTGCGCAGCTTAGTCAGAGCGTATGCAGGGTCTTTGTCCTTGTGCCAGAAACCGGTGCTCATTTCGGAGAGTGTCAGCTCAGTGCTACTGGGGCGGAGCACCATATACACGCCTGGCCTGTCCAGAGCTGGATCCTGACAGGTGTCAAGCTCTGCGAATGGCACGAATCCTGTGAATTTGGCGTCGTCAAGACCCGCTTCAGTGAACTCCATCTCAACTCCTTCGATCCTGGTCCCAACCTCAGCAGCCGAGCATCTGCAGCGAGCCTATGTGCGGGGCGGGTGGCGGGGCGAATTATGACGGTTGGGCATGGCAAGAATGTGATCGATTGTCGGGTCGGATGGGTAGGCTGGCCCCATGGATGAGACCTTGATGCGGCCGCTCGACGGCGCGAACCTGACAACTGCTGACCTGGAGTTCATACTCGAGACGATGCCACAGCTTTTGAGCGCTGCAGGTGTACTGCCCAGCACGATGGATATGGTCATTACGCGCAAGTCAGACCTGTACTTTCTCGCTGAGCACTCGCCACTAGACCAGATAGTCAGCGTTATCGCAGCTTCGGGGAGTGGGGTGGCATTTGTCCGGCAGACAGAGTTCGACGCCGCCAGCCTGCTGGAAGATGTCGAAGGTGACGTGCTGGATGAAGACGAGGAGTTCCCCTCTGCCGTAGAGAACGTCCTCGAAGACGCCTTGACACGCCAAGGTGAAATTAGCCAGGTCACACTGACCTGGTCATTGAATGGGCTGCTTTGCACTTGGCAGGCCGATGCCGCTTGGGCACTGGGCTTAGGATCCGACTTCGCAGCGGCCCTGGTATCGGTTGCCGGAGTGGACCTCGAGGTCAAGCAAGAGCAAGATGAAGCCCTGCAACAGGATATTGCGAAGGTTGTTGACGCAGTCATAGCCGACCCTGCATATCGGGGCACGTTGCCTCAGAAGCGACGAGGCACGGTGGACAGTGTTCTCAAGGGCATGGTGATCGATGATGCGGTTCGGAATGCAATTTGGTTGACGGTGAGGATCTCGCAACAGACCGAAGTAGAGGGTGCCGATCGAGCTTTCGATGTCCATTCGCGGATGGACGAGCTCGCGGCCGCGCTAGCGGAGACGGCCGACTGGGCTGCCGCGAAGAGCATCGCTAACAAAAAAGTCCTAACCAACGACTTCCTGTTGAGGGAATACGACGGCTGGCGCATGCCGAATTCCATAGTCGAAGAGCTGCGGGTGGCCGCAACGAAGCTTGCGTCGTAGAGCTCGTAACAGCCCCACCCACCGACACCTACAGACATAACGTCGGGGAGCGATGCGGTGGGCGGATTGGACTTGCGCCCATCACCGCGGTCCAGTGTTTGTCCAGTGGCCCCGAACGTTGCCCCACAGGCCACCGTCGGCTGATACGGCAGTACCTTGCTGTGGCTGTGAACGGCTCATCTCGAGACGGTCAACAGCCGCGGTGAGCCGTGTGATCGTCGTCGGGCTCGATCCATGGACGCCTGCTTCGACCGATGTGCCGTCGTTGCGCCAATAGAACAAAMGCGACTCTGCCTGGTCATCCGAGGTCTTGGTATCTGGGCATTCCGAGTCCAGGAGGTAATCGGCCCATGCGACCATGAACTCCATTGGAACTGCGCAGGTTCGTGCCGCAGAGCGCGGTCCGTAAGCGTCAAGGAGAGCTCGCCAAAATTTGATATGAGCCTGCTTTTGGACGTTGATGTTCTGTGAGAGCTGCATGAAGCGCTCAATCGACCGGGCACGGCTCTGAGATAGGTACGTGGCTCGGGTGAGTCCACTGAGAAGGAAGTCCGCGACTTCGTCTTCTATTACCTCTTGTCCCTTTCGTAGGGCTTGGGCTGTGAGATGCACGTTGTTCGAGCGGTTACCGTAGGTGGTGATCATGATGGAGTCCTTTGGTTTGGCCATTTGGACCGTTTTTGGGCATAGAAAATGACCACAGGGTCTGCGGTCGAATAGTTGTGCTGCTGGAGAATCGAGTCGTTTACGGCTGAAGTACCTGGTTCTTCAGGGTGGTGGCAAGCGCCCTGCAGCGCTGCAGTCCCCGCCGGCCACTGGTACCTGGGGTGCGATATTGATGGCCTTCTACATCGTTGCCATTGAGCTCGTTCTGACAGGCTTCGACAAGAACGCGCGTGACGAAGAAGGCGAGCTTGGGGCCGAAGAGGATCTCGGCTTCTTCTGGACTCCAGCAGTCGGCGTTGATCCCGATGGTTGTCCATCCGCAATGGTTCTCGAGGGCGCCGGTTTCCTGCTCATCCCAGGCCAGATCGGTCAGGGAGATTTGCAGCAGTGCGACGATGCGGGAGGCGTCAATGGTTCCAGCTGGGTTGCCGGCGTCGGTGCTGTCGATAATGGTCAACGGGTAGGCCGTGAATTCGATGCAACGGTCACTTTCAGTGTTGTCGTTGTCGATCCGTAGGTTGACGTCGAACACGGTGTTGAGGTGGGTCTGTTCCATGAGAGTTCCTTCGGTGGGTTTGAATGGCACACAAAAAGACCACACTCGAAGGAGTGCGGTCTAGAAGTCTTGCATGGGGGCTAAGAAGTGAATCGGTCTTAGCTTCATTGTGAAGCCCAGCCGTGACTCTTTCAAGCGCCGGGGCTTCCTCGTTCGCTTTAAATATGCGGCAGAAACCGTAAGTCTTTCAAACGCGCCGGTTTCGGTTGCTGATTCCATTGTCCGGACTGGACGTTACTGTTTCAAACCGGTTTTCCCGCCTGTCCTCATTATTCAATCTGACCGTAACCAATACAATCCGAGGGCTTCCTGATTGTCGTCATTATGCAGAGGGGCCGTAACTCTTTCAAGCCAGCTTTCAGGCCGCACTGCGGGGGAGCCAGGGGCGCCGGTGCGTTCAACGAGTTGCTCAAGCTTCAAAGTGGCAGGGTCGTGGAGATGACCGGCTCGTGGGTGACTCGCTTGAGGTCCGCACCGGCACAGGGACACAGAAAGTGAAGCATCCAGAATTCGGAGGCCAGAGGAGCGTCTCTGACATTGAGCCCATCGGCTGGCGTACCTTCTTCGATCTGAGCGGCTCACATCTCGAGGTCAAGGCTGGCGAATACGCCACACTCATCTTGACGGCCTGCACGCGGCAGCCCACTAAAAGCTGCTGGACAAAACATATAGGTGCACCCTTGATTTATTCTCCACGCTTATTCCACGCTTATTGATGGAGAAGGCGGGAATCGCAGGGTACGGTTGGGAGACCATTAGGCCGTGAAGTCCCGTCAGGGCGCGGAATTGGGCACTGTCGGGAACTGCCGGGAACCCTCGTCATGACGAGCGGGGGTCGTCGGTTCGAATCTGACAGGGCCCCGAAAACCCGGAATGGCGGGGATTTCGATAGCCCAATTAGGGGCCATTCAACTTGTCCCCTTACGGCTGCTCATTCCTTGCCCCGTTGAGTTCCTCCCTGACGTGGTTGCGGTTGTAACGCGACATCGAAGACGTCGCCTGTCCCGGCGTCGTCGGGCAGGAAGCCGCGGGCTCACGCCGTCGGGCCGAAGATCCCGCATGGTGGGGCACGAGATCGATTACGCGCGCCGGGCAGCGAATCACTTCGGCGTGTTCACGGGGCCACATAGGCGGACCCGGTGCAGACGGAAAACCTACCTGAAATCGGGAGGCCACACCCGATTTGGTGCAGGTGCGCCAAACACCCCCATTGATGGGAAATGGCCCACCCGGACGGATGAGCCATTTCAAGTCCTCGGCGCTCGATGCTGCGTGAGACACCGCCGTGAGCCGCGTTTCCCTCCACTTCAGCTGACGCCCCGCCTCGTCGGAATTGGGCGAAGCCCCTATCCGCGCGGAGCGGGGTTGCTACGGTGCGAGCCCCAAGGCGGCGGTCATCATCCTTTGACCCCGCTGCTGGCGATTCCCTGCACGAAGACGCGTTGTGCCACAAGGAAGACGATGATCGTCGGCAGCGAGGCCACCAGTGCACCTGCGATGACGACATTTTGGTAGTCGTAGCTCATCGTGTAGGACATGAGTCGGTTGATCGTCAGGACCACCGGGTAGAGGGCCTCTGATTTGAGGATCGACAGCGGCCAAATGAAATTGTTCCAGCCGTACACGAACATGAAGACGGCGAGCGTCACGACGGCCGGTTTGAGCATCGGGACGACAAACTGCCAGATAATGCGGAATTCGCCCGCTCCATCCACTCGCGCGGCTTCGATGATCTCGTCCGGGACGTCCTGGATGAATTGTCGCATGAGGAAGATGCCGAACGCGTTTGCCAGCCAAGGTAGCATGACGCCGAGGTAGGTGTCGTCAAGGCCCATGGTCTTCACCATGTAGTACAAGGGGACGAGCGTGACCACGGGCGGGAGGAACATGGTCGCCACGACTCCCCAAAACAGGGTGTCCCTGCCGCGGAATTTGTGCTTCGCAAACACATACCCGGCAAGGATGCTTGTGACAAGCACCGAGATGGTGCTGCCGCCGACAATGATGAAGCTGTTGAGCATCGACTGGGCAAAAGGCACTTCGGTAAGCGCAGTGATGAGCGGCTGGAGCGTCGGCAGGGACGGGAACCAGGTCGGAGGGACATGGGAGAACTCCGACGGTGTCTTTACTGCCGAGATAACAAGCCAGTACAGCGGGAAGAGCGGGACGATCGCGACGACCGCTAGAACGGCGTAGAGGACGATCCTGCTCGCGCGCTGACGCGGAGAGAACGACTTCTTCCGGGAGATGGCGACTTCGCTCATTTGTTCCTGCCCTTCAGCACGACGCCCAGTACAACGCCAACGACGACGATCGCCATGAACAATGTGACGGCGAGTGCGCTTGATTCGCCGGCCAGACCGTACGAGAAAGCCGATCGTTGAATCTCGTAGGAGATCATGTTGGTCGAGCCGGCCGGTCCTCCCTGGGTGAGCAGATAGATCGGATCGAAGACTTGGATGGAGTTGATGAATGTCATGAGGAGGACAAAGACGAGTGTCTTGCGGAGCATGGGGATGGTGAGCGACCAGGTCTGGCGGACGATCCCTGCACCGTCGATCTTTGCAGCCTCATAGAGGTCTCCGGGTATCTGGGTGAGACCCGCGACGAGGAGGATGACGTAGTAGCCGAGCATTTGCCAGACGTTGAAGATGACCAGTGAGATCAGCGCCCACGATGGATCGCTGAGCCAGCCGGGCGGGGTGATGCCGGTCGCCTGAAGCATGGTGCTGAGCGGCCCGTAGCCCGGAGCGTATATGTTGCTCCAGATGATGACGATGGCGATGGTCGGGATGACGTAGGTCGAGAACAGAATGACCCGGACGACGGACTGTCCCCGCAGCTTCGGGAAGTAGAGGAGCATCGCGATCAGAAGGCCCAGCGGCACGGTGATAAGAATGCTCGCCGCGACGTAGATCGCAGTGTTTCCCATCGCCTGGATGCGGTTGGAATCTTCGAAGAGTGTCGCGTAATTCTCCAGCCCCACCCATTTCATCTCGGTGATGGGAGTGAACATCGACCACTGGTGAAAGCTGATGATGAACGTCAGGACCATCGGAATGAGGGTGAAGACTCCGATGATGATAAGGGCGGGGCTCAGGAACAGGGCGGACAAGCCGCCCTGTCCCTTCTGCCGCGACTTCTTGCTTCCGTCGCGCCGGGATTGGCGCGATGCGCGCATCTCGGCGGTGATGACTGATGTCACGTCGCATAGTCTTTCTGGCTATTGGAAATGGTGGCAGGCTACTTCTGTGCCCGTGCGATGGCCGAATTTACCTCGGTTGTTGCATTTTCCATCGCCTTGGCGCCGTCAATCTTGCCGTTGAGCAGCGATTCGATCTGCTTCTGCAGCGCATCGGCTGCCGCTTGCCCGCCGATGACCGTGGGGAACGGTGTCGCGGTCTTGAGTGCGTCCACGTAGGAGGAGAGGAACGGGGTCTGGAGCGCGGCCGCATTGGCCTTGAGGTCGGAGTTGCGGCTCGGGAGGATTCCCATGGTCAGCAGAATATCGGCCATCGCGGAGGAGCCGTTGGCTCCGGAGTCCGGCCCATTGAGCCAGGAGAGGAACTTCCAGGCCGCGTTACGCTTGGCATCGCTTGCCTTGGCGTTGACGGTGGTCATCCAGGAATACGAGATCGACGAGGACTTGGTCCCGCTCGGCCCGACCGGAATGCCCGCCGTGGCGACGTCCTTGAAGCGGTCACCCATGGCGTCCTTGAGCGAGCCTTCCCACCAGTTCGCCATGATGAGCATGCCCGTCTTGCCGGCGGCAAAGTTGTCCAGGTACGGCCCGGTCGTGTTCGCATTGGCCGTTGACTTCGACGAGTCGGTGAGCTTGTCGGCGACCAGCTTCTGGTAGAGCTGCGCCGTTTCGAGGGCCGCCGGTCCGGTGAGGGCGGACTTGTCGCCGGCTTCGTTGAGGAACGTTCCCCCGTTCGAGGCCAGGAGCGAGAGGAAGGGGTGGACTGCCCCCGAGCCCCAGCCGCTGATGAAGCCGATGCCCTGCTGGGTGATGGCTCCACCCTCGGTCTTGGTCAGCTTCTTGGCGTCATCGAGGAGTTCGTCCCATGTCGCCGGCGGTGCCGCGATGCCGGCTTCGGCAAAGAGGGCCTTGTTGTAGTTGAGCTGATACAGGTCCACCTCGTTCGGGATGCCGTGGACGTTTCCGCCAGAGCTCGCCGCGGTCACAAGATTCGACGGCCAGTTGGCCGTGATGTCCTTGGCGACGTCGGCCGGGGCGGTGTCGGCGAGGCCGTCGCGGACCAGTTCTGGCAGCCAGAGGTCGTAGATGCCGCTGATCGTGGGGCCGTCGGCCGACGCGCCTTGGGTGCGCAGCGTGGAGAGCAGGTTGCCAAACGGCACCGCCTGCACCTTGACCACGATGTTCGGGTTGCTCGCGGTGAATGCTTCCGCCGATTTCTCAAGCTTGGTTACCTGGTCGGGACCCCAGTGCGTGAGGAAGGTGATGGTGGTCTTGCCGTTCGAATCGTCTTTCGAACCGCCGCTGCATCCGGTAGCCGCGAGTGCAAGGGCAAGGCCGAGGCCCGCCGCACGAAGGAATGTTGTTTTTTTCACTGTGACCTTTTCTGGGTTGGGTGGTGCCTTGATAGGGATAATGCAGTGGAAAGAGATCAGGGACCTGCGAGGGCGAACTTTTCAGTGCCTGCGCTCTTGAAGGCGCATGCGCGCCGCTCTCCGACGAGGCATCCCTTAACCTCCATGAGCGCGGAGTAATAGTCGATGAAGCGGAATCCGTAGGTTTCGCCTCGTGCGAAGGCGTGCTCCGAGATGCCCGTGTGCCAGAGTTCGAATGCCTCGTCCGGTATGGCCACGAAGGTGTCCGCTTCGAAGCCCTCCATGTCCTCCCAGTTCTCGGCGTGCAGGATCGAGGCGACTGTGTGCCGCGGGAGCACTTCGTTCTCGAGGGGGATCGAGGCGAGAAACACGCCGCGAAGAGCCGCTTGGGCCGCGTTCATGTGGTCTCGGTGCATACTCTTGGTCCAGTGCGTGATGAGTACCTCCGGACGCGCCTGGCGGATAATGTGGGCGATCTGTTCCGCCACCGCCTCATCGTCTGGCAGGAAACCGTCGCTGTAGTCGAGCGCCACGAACTCGGCTCCAATGGTGTCCGCGAAGAACTGGCCCTCGCGAAGCTTCTGCTCCCGATACTCGGTGGGGCTGAGCTGCGGGTGGCCGCGCTCGCCGTAGGTGCAGTCGACGATGATGGCTCGCGATCCCTCGAGCACCATTTTGGCGAGTGTGGGACCGGCGGTGAGCTCCATGTCCCCGATGTGCCCGCCGATGGCGATGACAGTCTTGGGCATCTTTTTCACCTTTCAGTGTGTGGCCGCTGCAGCCAGGGGCGCGCGAAGGATGGTGAAGGTGCGGCTGATGCCGAACCCGGTCTTGCCGTAGAGGTTGGATGCCGCGGATCCTTTGTCGGCCCACAGGAACCATGCGGAATGGGCGCCAAGGGCACACATCCGTTCCAGAGTCACATGCAAAAGTGCCTTGCCCAGCCCGGTCCCGCGGCTTTCCGGTAGCACGCCGAACGGACCGAATCGCTCAATGACGTTCTCGTACGTGCCATGCATCGCCCAGCCGAGCAAGGTGCCGGACGGCTTGCGGGCCACAATGATGCGTTCGAGCGGCATGCCCGCGACGATGCATTCGCGAATGGCGCGCGCCCAGTCCGAGTTGAACCTCTCGCCGGCCATCGCGATCAGCGGAACGAGCTCATCGGAGGTCGGGCTGTCGAAGGTATAGCCTTCAGCGCGGAGGCGGCCCACAAGTTCGCGCACGTCGTCGGGCATCTGGTAGCCGATGAGGGAGCGATCCATCGCGCTCGGTTCCTCGATCGACTCGAAGCCCAACGAGCGCAGCAGCCGACTCGCCGCGGGGTACCGGGCCTCATCGAGCCCCGGAAGCACATAGTTGGGGGTGTAGGCCGAGAACACCGCCTCGCGGCAGCCCTTGCTGGAGAGCCAATCCATGGCAGAGACCACGAGGTGCCGGCCGACGCCGCTTCGGCGATGCGACTCGGCGACGAAGAAAAAGGGGATCCAGCCTGTCTCCGGCTGCAGGTCGTTCCCGTCGTGGGCGACGCGGCGCCGGACGGCGTAGGCGGCACCGACGACCTGACCCGCAGATTCCGCGACGAACAACCCGTTCGCGTCGAAGTTCCGATCGAGCAAAATGAGGTCGCGAAAACGCAGGGCCGTCATTCCGTCCTGCGGGGCCGCTCGCGTCCAGGCGGCGGGGATGGCCTGCCCGTCTCCGGGGATGAACGGGCGGTAGGTTACCGCTTCACCAAGCTGGGCCAATTCGTAGCCTTTCGTTCGAGACGGGTCCTCGGTGCGGGACCCTCGTCGGTTCGCTGGACTGAAACTACCTTCGTTGCATTTGTCTTGTCAAGAAGTTTCAACCATGTGGAATATTTCGGAGATTATTTACAAGATGGGAGCGCAGCCATTCCCGGGGTTGCCGTTTGCCGCGCCGGTGCGAGCGCTCCTGCTGGTTGTCTGTCAGACGCCGCGCGCGTCGCGTGTGGCGGCGCGCGTGCGTTTGAGGGCGTCGACCGTGTCGTCGAATCTGCGTTGCGCGACTCCGGTGAAGAGGCAGTCCACGACCGCCAACTGGGCGATGCGACTGACCATCGCGCCTGCCCGGAATGTGGTTTCGCGGACCTCGGTGAAGAGGGTGACATCGGCAGCGTCGACGATTGCGGAGCCGCGAGCGCTCGTGACGGCCACGGTGAAGGCGCCTGCCTCGCTGGCGACTCGGAGGAAATTGACGGTCTCTTTTGTCTCTCCCATGTGGGAGAAGCCGACCGCCACGCCTTGCGGGGTGAGGAGTGACGCGCCGGCCCATGCCTCGTGGGCGTCGTTGAGGGCGAACGCGTTCCTGCCGATCCGGAACAGCTTGTGCTGGAGGTCTTCGGCGATGAAGTGACTGGCGCCGACGCCGAACAAAAGGGTGCGATCGGCCGAGTCGAGAGCCTGGACGACTTGGGCGACGTCGCCGAAGTCGAGCTTGGCGACAGTGTCCTGGATTGCGAGTATCTCGAGTGTCGAGATCTTGAGGGCCATGTCCTTGAGGGAGTCGGTCTCCAGGATGTCGGCGCCGTAGGTGAGTGATTCGCCGAACTGGGCGAACTCCCGGCCAAGCTCCGTCGCGAGTCTGATCTTGAGCTGCGAATATCCCGACATTCCGATCGCCTGGCAGAAGCGCACGACGGATGCCTCTGACGTGTCGCACAGCTCCGCGAGATCGCTGATCGTGTTCTCGAGAACGATTGACGGGTTTTCCCGGATCGCGTTGCCGATGCGTCTCGGTGAGGGAGAAAGCGTCGCAATGACTGCTTCGATTGTTGACTGGATGCTCATGGTTTCCTCGCGGTTCGGATGACAGTGACCACCGTTGGTCGTCCCTACGTGTACTAAAGTATGCGGCATGCGCCCGCAGTTTGAAAATATATTTCGACAAAATCAAAGTCTGTGTAGTAGATTTTCAGATGCGCGGCCGCTGCCGCGTCATCGCGACCAGAATCGAGGCATGGTGCTCGCACCCAGTTCAGAGCGGATCGTGCGGGTCGACCTCGGCAAGACGTCGAGCCGAGCTGTCGTCAACGGCAAGGACGGTCGTCAATACGCGGCGACGCTCGCGGGCGTGGCCGCGTCGTCAGATGGGGGCGCCGGCGCCGCCGCACGCATCATCGAGACAATCGCCCTGCTCCCTGGGCAGCTGATTGCCGGTGCGGCCGCGTGTGGTATCGGTGCCGCGGGTCTGCTGACGGACCCCGATGCGGCACGGCTCATCGCGCGAGCGGTGAATTCGGAATATCGCTTTCCCGTCGCAGCGGCCTCGGACATCATCACAGCGCACGTCGGAGCCTTCGGCGGGACGCCAGGTGTCGCCCTCGTGGTGGGGACGGGTGCCGTAGCTGTTGGGCTCTCGTCCACCGGAGACCTTCGCCGCATCGACGGGTGGGGGCCGGATATCGGTGACCTGGGCAGTGGGTCGTGGATTGGCCGAGAAGGCTGCCGCGCGGTGCTCGCCGCCGGATGCGGACTCGGTTCGCCGACCGCGCTCACGGCAAGATTCGAGGAAACCACCGGTGGCGAGGATCCCGTCCGTTGGGTCGGCGGAGCCGAGAACTCCGCTCAACAACTCGCCCGACTGGCACCGGCCGTCCTTGACGAGGCCGGAAACGGAGACGCCGTGGCTCTCTCGATCGCCGACGCCGCACTCACCCTCCTCGGGGCCACCGCCGCCGCCGCTACTTTCAACGACCCACGAGTTGCCGCCCTTGGCGGGCTCACGCAGCATCCATGGTTCGCCGCCCGTCTCCGCGACGAGCTTGCCCGGCGTCGCCTCGAGATGACGGCGCCCGCAGGCGACGCACTCGCCGGCGCTGCGCTGATCGCGACGCGCACCGGCCTCCCTCACGAAAGGCATATCCATCGTGCATAGAAATCCTTCAGCAAGTGACGCCCGCGAGCGACTCCGGGACGAGCTGTCGTCGTTGACGACCGAGAGCGTGGCGCCCGGTCGTCCCGACCTGGACACGCTCGAGTCCTTGCAACTCGTTCGCGAGATGAACAGCGAAGATGCGCTCGTACCGGCCGTGGTGGCGGCACAGGCCACCGACATCGCGCGCGCGATTGACGCCATCGTTGATCGCTTCGAACGCGGCGGCAGGCTGTTCTACGTTGGCGCCGGCACGCCCGGACGAATCGGGATCCTGGATGCCAGTGAGTGCCCTCCGACGTTCGGGACGGACCCCGAGATGGTGGTCGGACTCATCGCCGGCGGCCACCGGGCAATTCTCGAGGCCGTCGAAAATGCCGAAGACGACAGCGAGGCGGCGGCAGCAACGCTGGCCGATCTCGGCCTGAATTCAAACGACGCCGTCGTCGGCATTTCTGCCAGTGGCCGGACACCTTACGTCGTGGGCGCACTTAACCATGCGAATCAAGTCAAGGCGTTGACGATTTCGGTCGCCTCGAACGCGGCGTCGCCTATCGCCGCTCTCGCCGACATCGCCATCGACCTCGTGGTCGGCCCGGAATTCATCAGCGGATCCACCCGCCTGAAGTCGGGCACGGCGCAAAAGCTGGTGCTCAACATGTTGTCAACGATCAGCATGATCAAGCTGGGGAAGACCTACAACGGCGTCATGGTCGACCTCCGTGCGACCAACGAAAAACTCCAGGTCCGCTCCGAGCTCACCGTGATGGGCGCAACGGGGATCGACGCAGATGCCGCACGCGCCGCACTTGTCGCCTCCCACGGCTCGGTCAAGGAGGCGATTCTCATGGTCAAGACCGGAGTTTCCCACGATGACGCCGTCGCCGCCCTGTCACGCTCCCGGGGAATACTTCGCCTGGCCATCAGGGATGCGAGCGATTCAAGAGAAACTTCCGGCCAGTGACGGCGACCCCAGTGCCGTCGTCCGTCCGGGCCATTGATCGGCTCGCGCAGGCCCACGATGCATCCCATTACTATCTCGTCCCTTCCGCCGTGGCCAAGCCCAGGACGGCCGCCGACGTCGCCGTCCTGATGGCCGAGGCGCGGGCCAACCGGTCCACCATCACCTTCCGCTCGGGGGGAACCAGCCTTAGCGGCCAGGGCGTGACCGACGGCGTCCTCGCGGACACGCGATCGGGCTTTCGCCGGATTGAGGTCCTCGACGGCGGACTGCGCGTCCGTGTCCAGCCGGGTGCGACGGTACGCCAGGTCAACGTTGCGCTGGCGAAGTTTGGCCGAAAGCTGGGGCCCGATCCGGCCAGCGAGATCGCGTGCACCATCGGGGGTGTCGTGGCGAATAACTCCAGCGGCATGGCGTGCGGGATCGAGCAGAACAGCTACCAGACACTTGAGTCCCTCACGGTCGTTCTTGCAAGTGGCACCGTCATCGATACCGCCGCACCGGATGCCGATCGGCGCCTGCGCGAGCTGGAACCTACCTTGCACCGGGGCTTACAGCTTCTCCGTGAACGCGTGCGATCCAACCCCGCCTCGGTCCGCACGATCCGGTCCCAGTTCGCGATGAAGAACACGATGGGCTATGGAGTCAACTCCTTGCTCGACCACGAGCTCCCCGTCGATATCCTGATGCACCTGATGATCGGCAGCGAAGGAACCCTCGGTTTTATCGCCGAGGCGACCTTCCGCACCGTCGCCCTCCTGCCCTTCGCGGCAACGGCCCTCGCCGTCTTTCCCAGTCTTGAATCGGCGACCGCCGCGCTACCGCAACTCGCCGCCTCGGGCGCCGCCACGATCGAGCTTATGGACGCCGTGTCCCTCCGGGTCGCCCAAACCTTGCCCGAAAGCACCGCGCAACTCTCCGCCCTGCGCGTGCGTGGCCATGCCGCCCTGCTCATCGAGCACCAGGGCGATTCGGTCGGGGAGCTGAGCGACCGAGCTGCCAGAGCCACCAGGGAACTCGAGAGCCTTCTGCCCGGTGACGCGACTGAATTCACCACCGACACCAAAGTGCGGAAACGGCTCTGGTCCATTCGCAAAGGGCTCTACACGACCGTCGCAGGAGCGCGCCCCTCTGGCACCACGGCACTGCTGGAGGACATCGCCGTGCCCGTCGCGGCCCTGCTCGACACGAGCACGGGCCTCACCCGCCTATTCGAACGCTACGGGTACGACGACAGCGTCATCTTCGGCCACGCGAAGGACGCCAACCTACATTTCATGTTGAATGAACGCTTCGATGAGGCGAGCAGTCTCAAGCGGTACCGCGCATTTACCGACGACATGGTCGAACTCGTGCTCGGAGCTGGCGGATCACTCAAGGCGGAACATGGCACAGGGCGGATCATGGCGTCCTTCGTCCGGCGCCAGTACGGCGACGAGCTTCACGACGTGATGCGCGCCATCAAGACTCTCTTCGATCCGCTCAACGTGCTCAACCCCGGATCCGTGTTGAGCGATGATCCCGACGCGTACCTGCATCACCTCAAGACCACACCCACGGTCGAGGCAGAGGTGGACCGGTGCGTCGAGTGCGGCTACTGCGAGCCGGCGTGCCCCTCAAAAGATCTCACCCTCACCCCCCGCGGCAGAATCGCAATTCGGCGGGAGATGCGCAGCGCGGAGATCGCCGGAAACACCTCACTGCTCAAGGAGCTGCGCCGCGACTACGACTACGAAGGCATCTCCACCTGCGCCGTGGATGGCATGTGCCAGACCTCGTGTCCACTGAGCATCAATACCGGCGATCTGGTTCGCCGGTTGAGGGCGGAGAACTCCAAAGCCCTCGAGAACGGCGCCTGGGACATCGCCGCACGGCAGTGGGGTGCAGTGACCACTGCCGGCGCCCTGGCCCTGAATATCGCCGACAAGCTGCCACTGCCCCTCGTACGCGGAGCGACACACGCCGCGCGAGCATTGCTCGGTCATGACACCGTGCCTCTCTACGGAGCCGACCTCCCGGCTGGGGGGAGGCCCCGCCTCCCCCGGAAACAGCCCGACCCGGTCGCCGTGTTTGTGCCGTCGTGCATCGGCACCATGTTCGCACCCCAGGGCGACGGGATAGGCGTGATGGAGGCCGTGCTGCGGTTGAGTGAGCGCGCGGGCGTTCCCCTGCTCGTCCCGGAGGGAATCGAGTCGTTCTGTTGCGGGACGCCATGGAAGTCGAAGGGACATCTCAGTGGCTACGACCGGATGCGTGAGAACGTCCTGCCCTTGCTCCTTGCAGCGAGCGACGGCGGGCGCCTTCCGATCATCTGTGATGCGACGTCCTGCACGGAGGGCCTCGAGACTATGCGAGCCAGCGCGTCCACTGCCGGCGGAGCATTCGAATCACTGCGCTTCGTCGATGCCATCGAGTTCGTCCGAGACAACATCCTCGAGCTGCTCGAGATCACCCCCAGCCTCGCTTCCCTCACGCTGCACCCGACGTGTTCATCGACGCAGCTCGGCCTCAATGACGCTCTCGCCGCCATCGCCGCACGGGTGGCGACAACCGTGTCGATCCCCGAGACCTGGGGGTGTTGCGCCTTCGCCGGCGACCGCGGGATGCTTCATCCCGAACTCACCGCCTCGGCCACGGCCGCCGAGGCGGCAGAAGTCATCTCAGGAAACTTCGCAGCCCATGCTTCAACCAACCGCACGTGTGAACTCGGCATGAGCCGGGCAACCGGTAAGAACTACCGCCATGTTCTCGAATTGCTCGAGGAAGCGACCCGCTCCGGGGACTGAGAACAGGCACCCCTCACAGGCGCATCGCGTGGAGGGGGTTGTCAGCGGAATCCCAGCCCGCGATTGCCGATCCGGGTGCCCAAGTCGAGTGGGTGCCGCTGCTAATCCGTTCCGGCAGCCGGATCCGCACCACCGGGCCGGAGGTTACGTCCTGAGCGTCGTAGACCAAACACTCCGAGCGGTCGTTGACCATGTCAGTGGTCAGGGTGACGATATAGGCATCATCCTCACCGGTGGAGCCGACCTTCGGAGCGACCGCTGTTTCGCTGGCGAACACACCCTGCGGCAGCTCGACCCTCTCCGCCTTCCCGGTCTCATGATCCTGCTTGACGAACCCGTTGAACAAGAACATGTGCGGTTCGCGGAGCGCGGAGTACGAGTACCGGTGTCGTCGGCCGAGGTGGAGACCGTTGACCATGCCGAACTCGCAGACCACGTCTGTGATGTCGTACTCCTTGGTTTCACCCGTGCGCATGTTCATCGCCCAGCGGTGCAGTCGAGGGTCTTTCTGGTCCACGCCGAGGAACCGGAAGATCGCTTCATAGCCCCGGGCGCCCGGGCGGGGCTTCGGCGACGGGTTGATTTGGTAGTACCCGTCCAAAATGACCCAGTCGCCCTCCTCGTACGCGTTGAGCCAGTGCAGAACATAGGTCGGGTCGAACTCGAACCACCGAAGGTCGTTCGTCTTGCCGTAACGCGGGATAACCCCGATCCGGGTCGGGATGTCCCGGAAGAAACGCACCGCGTGTTTGCCCGCCTTGAGGGCTTCGGGATCCCAGAACAGCGGGCAATCGTTGAGGATCGAATAGTTCTCGGTAATCGCCATGTCGTGGCTGAGCCGAGGTCCGGGCAGGGGGATGTCGCAATAGTTGACCAGGTTGTTGTCTTTGTCGACGACCCCATAGTGCATGTAAGGCGCCTCGACGCCGTAGTTGAAGAACATCATCTCACCGGTGTGCTCGTCGACCTTGGGGTGCGCCGAGATGCCGTCCCTTGCCGGGAACGCTCCGTGCCAATCCTGTTTGCCGAGGGTTTCAAGCGTGGTGCCGCTGAGGCGGTACAGGTCGCCGCACTGGTAGAAGGTTGTTAGAACCTCGCCATTGTGGACCACCACGTCGGTGCTCGAGGAGTCCTTGAGTAGGCCGCGCGCTCCCCACCCGTAGTCGACCTTACTGAGAGACGGAGGCTCGGCCAAGCCGGGCCAGAGGGCCTCCCCGGCTGCTATCTCCGCCTTGAGTCCATCGGTCTGGACGAACCTGTTCCGGTAAAAGGCGCGCCCGTCCCGGAAGCCGACTACGTGGAGCATCGCGTCACCGTCGAACGGGTGGTACATCTTCATCGAGGCGTACAGCGGGTTCTCGGTGTTCCTGATATAGGCTCCATTCAGGTCAGCTGGTATCTCCCCCTCGACCTCCATATCGACGGCGTTCCATTCTGCCGTCTGCGGTGTCCAGGGGCCTGTCCGATAGGGATGGTCGTCGTCCTTGGGTAAGTCCGAGAGAAAGCGGGTGACGAGGTTCAGTTCCATGTCCGTCTCCTTATATCCCGGCCGCTGCGCCACCGGTGACCACCCAGGCGGCCGTGGTTGCGGTGCTGCCGCCGAAGTTGAGCGCCCCGACGCGGGTCGCGTTATTGATCTGGAAGTCTCCGGCCTGGCCGGTCACTTGCTTGTAGGAGTCCAGTAGCATGCGGACGCCTGTCGCGCCAACGGGGTGACCGCCACCGATCAACCCGCCGCTCGGGTTGAATGGAATCCGCCCACCCTTTTCCAGGTCCCCGTCTTCGATGGCCTTCCAGCTCTCACCGGGCGCGGTTACGCCGTAGTGGTCAATCGCTGCGTACTCGCTCATAGAGAAGCAGTCGTGGGTCTCAATGAGGTCCAGCTCCTCCACGCCGGCGATGCCCGCACGCTTGAATGAATCTTCGATCGCCGAACGCACGTGCGGCAGGACCCACGGTTGGCTCTGGCTGTGGGCCAGCTTTTGTGCGAGATCCAGGCCCACCGTCCGATGGCCCCAGCCCGAGATCAGCGCACGGGGCCGACGAGCGACGTCGGGGTTTTCGCGCAGGTACCGGTCGGTCACCAGGATGACGGCGGCACCGCCGTCAGTGATATTGCTGCAGTCCGTACGACGCAGCCGCCCCTCGACGACGGGGTTGGACTCGTTGTCCTCGCTGAAGTTCTCCGGACCCAGTGACCAGGCACGAGTCTGGGCATTCGGGTTGCTCCGCGCATTCCGCAGGTTCAACTCGCTGATAGCACGTAGGTGGCGGTTGTCGATCCCGAACCGGCGGTCGTATTCGTCCGCCAAGGCGGAAAACATGTACGGCCACATGAATTGGGCGGCCTGGCCCTCGTGGCCAATCCAGGCAGCGGCCCCGAGGTATCGGGCACCCGTGGCCGCGTCGGTGGTCTTCTCGATCTCGACCCCGAGCACCAGCGCGGTGTCGTAGCGCCCCGCCTCGAGTTCGGCCGCCGCGGCGAGGAGGGCCATCGAGCCCGAAGCGCAGGCCGCCTCGTGGCGGGACGCAGGAATGCCCCATAACCGGGGGTCAACGGTAGCCGGCATGGCTCCCAACTGCCCCTGACCGGTGAACAGCTCTCCGAAGGCGTTCCCGACGTGACAGGTCTGCACATGCTCGGGGTTGAAGCCGGTGCTGTCGAACACTCCGTCGAGCAGTTCCGCAGTAAGTGTCGACAGCTCGCCGCCCTCACGGGCGATGTTGCGCGAGAAGTCTGTCTGATAGCCCCCAAGGATCCACACGGACTCGGTCATCTGTTCACTCCTATCTGCGTCCGAGACGAACCCGAAAGTACTGCGTCGCTCGTCACTGGACAGAAAACCATTTTCTTGTCTAATCTACTATTAGATACGAAGTTAGCATTGTCAACAGTGGGCTTGGCTCTTGCTTCTACGGGGGCTAACCCTTAGACCGTCGGTTTGTCCGGGCCATTTTTGCGAATCGCGGGTTTCGTCCCGTTGGTTGAACCCAGCTGATACCGCCTGACAAGATTCCCAGGCTGTTGGATCAGGTTCCCGGATGAATGCTTGAGGTAGGCGTCGGAAGCGTCGATGCGCACGGACCTGCCGCCGAGCAACGGATGGGCTAACGTCGAAGCCGCTTCGAACGGGCATGCTGGCTTGGAAAAACGTAGTGTATGGTTCGAAATTCAATTACTTGACGGCGCGTGTCCATCGAACGCGGACTGTGAAATAGGGAGTGTGGGTTGCGAGTGTCCGACGCCGGGAAACCATCTGCCCGCCAAACTCCTCCGGCGACGCCCCGCGGCGCCGTGCGGCTCTTGGCGGACCGGACCTTCGGCCCGTTCTTCTGGGGAAAATTCACATGGTCCTGCGCGGTATGGGTGCACAGCATCGTCGCTGCGATCGTGGTTTTCGAGCTTAGTGGCTCCGCACTCGTGGTCGGCATCACCGCTGCCGCCCAGTTCGTTCCACAATTACTGGCGTCCCCTCTCGCCGGAAAGTTTGCGGACCGCGGTGACAAGGGACGGCAGATCCTGGCCGGAACAGCGGTTAGCGCTATCGGATGCATTGTCGCCGGCGCGGGCCTTTACGCCGTTCCGACGGACGCGGCCACGATTCTGGTCGTGAGCGCGACCCTGGTCGTGGGTCTAGGCGTCGCAGTGACTGGTCCAGCCGGTCAGGCCATCGTACCTTCGCTGGTACGCGAGGGAGAGCTGGCCGTGGGCGTCGAACTCAACACGTTGCCGCTGACGATCACCCGGGCGGTGGGGCCCGCGTTGGGTGCCCTCATCTACCTCAACTTCGGCGCCGTGGCGGCGTTCCTCGCCGCCGCCGCTGGATGCATGTTGTACGGGGTTGCTGTGCAGTTCACGGGGCGCGTCGTGGCGCGCCGGCCGGAACCTGGCGAGGACTTGACGGTGCGAGCGGCACTGCGGTTCGTGTGGAGCGACAAGCGGCTGCTCGTGCTGTTGCTGGGCATTGGAGCGATTGGTGTCGGCGTCGATCCCTCGACGACGTTGGCTATCCCGCTGGCGGCCGGATTTGGTGGCGGTGCAGGCCTGGTGGGCCAGCTCACGGGGTTCTTCGGTGCGGGGGCGGCCGCAGGCTTCGCCGCCACAGCCGTGTTAAGGCGTCGTCGCGCGCAGGAGACCTTGCCGTCACTCGGGTTATCGATCCTCGCGGTGGGGATTGGAGCCACCGCGGCCAGCCCAAATCCCTTCCTTGCCATGGCTTCGTTCTTCGTTGCGGGCATCGGCATGACCGTGGCGCTGACGAGCATTAGTACACAGGTTCACCTCCGCACCCCGGATAGCTATAGGGGGCGGGTCATGGCCCTGTGGATGGTCGCCTTCCTAGGGTCGAGGCCGTTCGCCGCCACGACCACTGGCTACCTTGCGGACGTCGCATCCGTATCGACAGCGCTCCTCATTACGGCAACGATCTGCGCCGGTGCCGCTATCGCGTGCCGCCGACCCAAACTCTCCTCCTGAGGGCAATCACCTTGGACGATCAGGCCTATAGTATGATACAAATTACGAAGCTAGAGAGCTTGCAATTGGAAGGGAAGAGGGAATGAAGCTGCACCCCCCCGAGACGGTGGCGGCCTACACGGAGGCAGGATGGTGGGGCGTCAAGACGTGGCCGGAGATGTTGGCGGACCACGTGACGGCGATGCCCGACCGACTTGCAGTAGCCGATGCCCCAAACTTGGCCTCGATCAACGGTTCCTCGGTTCAGCGTCTAACCTGGCGCGAGTTGGCGGCACGAGTCGACCAGGTCGCCGCTGCCCTACATGCCGGCGGGGTACGCAGCGGAGACCGTGTTGGCCTGCAACTGCCGAACTCGGTGGACCTGACCGCCAGCTACCTTGCGCTTGCGAGCCTGGGAGCGATTGCAGTTCCCTTCGCCTTGCAGTATGGCGAGTTCGAGCTCGTCCAGATGGGTGAGCTGGCAGGGATGACCGCCTTCGTGGCTTCCTCGCTTCCCCGACGACCTCTCGAGCCGCTCGCACGCGTGCTGACGGATCGGCTGCCCCTCAGGTCCGTCTTTGCCGTGGGGCCGGACGTGCCGGAGGGTGTGCTGCCCCTGGGCGTGTCAGCGGACGTTTCGCCGGAGCACGTTTCCGCCGCGCACCGCTATCGAGAAACCCTAGATTTCGATCCCAACGACGCTGTCACTCTGTGCTGGACCTCCGGCACGGAGTCGATTCCGAAGGGGGTGCCCCGTTGTGCCAACGACTGGTATCGGATGGGCCTGTCCGGCGTCGACGGCGCGGACCTAACAGTCGACGACGTCTTGTTGAACTCGTTCCCGATGGTGAACATGGGCGGGATCGCAGGGATGTTCATCCCGTGGCTTATCACCGGCGCTACCCTCATCCAGCACCACCCGTTCGATGCCAGTGTGTACTTTCGCCAGATCCAGGACGAGGCGGTGACCTACACGTTGGCGGCCCCTGCCGTGCTCATTCGCTCGCTGTCGATGCCCGAGGTTACGGTTCAGGGCCTGGCCAGCGTCCGGGCGATCGGCTCCGGGAGCGCACCGCTGCCACCGTCGATGATAGTGGCGTGGCGTGAGCGGTTTGGGGTCGACATCATTAACTGCTTCGGCTCCAACGAGGGGATTACTCTGAACTGCGATCCGCGTTCAGTTCCGGATCCGGAGCAACGCTCCCGCCTGTTCCCCCGGTTCGGATCCCCGGACCACGTGTGGCGGCATCGCTCGGCCCTGGGCATGGAGAGCCGTCTTGTGAGCCAGGAGGACGGAGCGATCATCACCGACCCCTTAGTGCCCGGCGAACTTTGCATCAAGGGCCCCGGGGTCTTCGCCGGCTACTATCAGGGCACCACCAGCAGTGACCCGTTCGACGAAGACGGTTTCTACCGCACCGGCGACATCTTCCAATACGTCACCGATGAGCATGGCGACATGCGGTTCTTCCAGTACGTCGACCGCGCAAAGGACCTCATCATTCGTGGCGGACTGAAGATCTCGCCCGCGGAACTTGAACAACTTATCCAAGGCCAACCGGCCGTCCGCGAGGTTGCCGTGGTCGGCCRCCCGGACCTCGAGCTCGGGGAGCGGGTGGAAGCGGTCGTCGTGCTCAACCCCGGCGCGGCCCTGTCGCTCGCCGAACTACTCGCGTTCCTCCGCGAGCATCAGCTGGCCGTCTTCAAGCTCCCGGAGAGCCTGCGTATTGTGGCCGAACTGCCCCGGAGCCCCATGGGGAAGGTTCTCAAACGCAGCCTCCGGGCAACCTCCTAAGTCTCCCGATCCACCCCTACCGAAGAGAGAGGCATCCGTGCCCAACCTCCCCACCATTCGCCAGATCGTCCTACTCGTACCTGACCTTGAGCCCGCCCTTGCCGAGTTCCGGCAAGCATTTGGGTTTACTCGGGGCACTCGTCATGAGGAGGGGATGGCCCAACTCGGCTTCGAGCACGAGATCTTCACTTTCGGCGACACCTTCTTAGAGATCTGCGCGCCGCTAAGCCCGGATTCGCACGCGGGAAAGCTTGTCAAGCGCCGCGGCCCGATGGGATACATGGTCGATGTCCAGGTTGGCGACCTCGCGAGCGTTTCCGCCCGTGCGGCCGAGCTCGACATCCACCCGCTCTTCGCGCGGGAGATGGACGGGCACGAGATCTCCCAGTGGCATCCCAAGGCCTTTGGTACTCTCGCCGAGTTCGACCAAGTCGAACCGCACGACACCTGGCACTTCGCTCCAGGGATCTTCGAGGCATCGTGCACTGAAGTCGCGCAGGACATGGTGGCAGCAGTGCTGGCGGTCCCGGACCCGATAGCGACAGCGAAGACTTGGGGCACAGTGCTGGACGCCGAGGTGGTGGACGACGCGACTGTCCTACTCGAGAAAACGCAGGTGCGTTTCGTGCCCGCGGGCAACCGCACCGGGCTGGTCACGGTCGACGTGACAGCAACGGACCCGGCACGGGTAGGCGAAACAATCCACCTGAGCGGCGTCGACTTCTCATTCGTCGCGGCGACGACGGAGGGCTGAGAGATGACCGAGTTCATCCGCTACGACGTGACAGATGGTCTAGCGACCATCACTATCGACCGACCGGCGAAGCGCAACGCGCTCAGTTGGGCGATGTATCATGCACTCAGGCGGCACCTGGTCGAAGCGGAAACGGACCCCGCGGTGACCGCCATCATCATCACCGGGGTTCCCGAGCAGTTCTGTGCCGGGACCGACCTGACCGACCTCGACCGGCCCGGTGCGGCCAAGGAGGCAAGCGGGGATAAAGGCGCTCCCCGCGAGGATGACCACTGGTTCGTGGTCGACTGCACGAAGCCCGTGATCACGGCCGTGGACGGTCCTGCCGCAGGGCTCGGCGTGGAGATCGCGACCCAAAGTGACTTCCGCATTGCCTCAACCCGGGCACGGTTCAGCTGGATCTTCGTCCAGCGTGGGCTCATTCCCGACACGGGAGCCGGGACGTGGCTGCTGCCGCAGCAGATCGGCCAGCAGCAGGCCAAGCGATTGGTGTTCTCCGGTGAGTTCATCTCGGCACAGGAGGCCCATCGGATTGGGTTTGTGTTGGACGTCGTGGAACCGGAGGACCTGCCCACGGCGGCACGGGAGCTCGCCCGAAAGGTCTCGACCGGTTCGCCCTTCGCCGTACGCGAGGCGAAGGCGTTGATCGACGCTGCGGGATCCCGCACACGATCCGAGCACTTGAAGGCGCACGACGTCGCGGTCCAGAGGTGCCGGGAGTCCGATGACCACAAAGAAGGCGTTCGAGCATTCCTCGAGAAGCGCCCTGCTGTGTTCACAGGCACGTGACCGGCCGGGGCGGAGCGGCAACTGGGCCATAACTCTCATTCGTGCCAGACTGTTTTGGAAACCTGAGGAAGTGTGCGGGCTCGACATTGCCTGTCCCCGCGAGTATCTGGGCAGGCGCTAAAGAGGAGGAATTTTCCATGGACCATGACCGGCAGACTTCCATTGTCTGACGGGCCAACTCCGGGAACTGTATCGAGTTCAACAGGGCTTGGTCTCGCACTACTGGGCGACCACTGGACGCTGAAGATCCTTCAGCGCGTCTTCCGTGGTGAGCGCCGGTATCAACAGCTTAGGGATTCGATCGGCGCGTCCGACTCTGTCCTTGCCGATCGTCTGAAGGGGCTGATCGAGGGCGGCCTCCTGGCGAAAAAGCCCTACGTTGATGGGCGTGTTCGTTACGAGTATCATCTCACCGCTATGGGGATGGCGACGTGGAGGATCTTCGTCGCGGCACACGTGTGGGAACGACAATGGTTGGACCCCATTCCCGGACCGCGTCCGATCCTGATGCACCGACTGTGTGGCGACGAGGCTGTTCCTGAGCTGGTGTGCGGCAAGTGCGACCTGCCCGTCCGGCCACGTGAAACTTCCGTGAAGCGCTCCCGTGAGACCTTGAGCTACGTCGGCAGCGCTCCACGCCGGCACCACACACAGCAGCGCACCATACTGAAGTCTCGTACCGACCCACTGGAGCTGCGCAGCGAGACGCTGGAGCTCCTTGGGGACCGGTGGAACACGGCCCTGGCCTCCTCGGCCATCATCGGCATCCGCAGGTTTAGCGACTTCGAGCGGTTCCTCGGGATCCCCCCGACAGTGCTGTCGGCCCGACTGTCGCGGTTCGTCGACTTGGGAATCCTGCGAGTGCAGGAACTGGCGGGAGGCAAGAGGCGCTCCGACTACCGCCTGACCGACCGGGGAAGAGCAATGAGCGGATTCCTGATCGAGATCGTCTGCTGGGCCAATGAGCACCTCAAGTCGAATGGTGCGGAGGTCGCCATCGAGGTCATTCACGACGCCTGTGGTCGGAAGTTGCAACCGGAGTACCAGTGTGGTCACTGCGGGCTGCGGTTGCGACGCCAGGACATCTACTTCGTGCTCGGCGAGAGGCGAAATTCTACGCTCATCCAGATCGGCTCTTGACGAAGCTGCCTTTGTATCTCATAGTAAATGTATAAGTTGCTGACCTTTGCTTACTGATGCCGAAAGCGTTAGGGGTTCGCGACACTAGGAGACTACATGCCTGGCGGCGCTTTTATTTTCGAAGCGATTAGGACAGCACGAGGTAAGGCGAAGCCTACCGGCGGACTCGCCGAGCACACGCCGCTGGATATGCTCACTCTGCTGTTCAAGGAGCTCGAGTGCCGTACAAATCTTGACGTCGAACGCGTCGAGGACGTCGTCATCGGCACTGCCCGGCAGCATTACGAGCAGGCCTCCAACGTGGGCAGGCTGGCGCCACTGATGGCCGGCTGGCCCAACTCCGTGGGCGGGGGCACCGTCAGCAGGGCGTGCGCGTCCGGACTGGACGCCGTCAATATCGCTGCCGCACGAATCAAGGCAGGGGATGCATCGCTCATCGTGGCCGGGGGAGTGGAATCGCTCTCCAGAGTCCCGATGGGCAGCGACATGGGCCCGCTATGGCACGATCCGAAAGTGTCCGAGACGATTGGGGCGATCCACATGGGTGTCGCCGCCGATCTTGTGGCCACCCTTCTGGGCTACGAGCGCGAGGAGATCGACCAAATGGGGGTTCGCTCTCAGGCCGCTGCTTCTGCCGCGCAAGCCGCCGGCCGATTCGCAAGGTCCCTCGTCCCGGTCGCCAGCGCGGACGGTACGACGTTGCTCGACGCAGACGAGCACGTACGTCCGGGGACGACACTCGAGCAGCTGGCGGCCATGCCGCCCGCCTTCGCCGAGATGGGCGCCGCCGGGCAGGACCAGGTCGCGCTCCGAAGTTATCCGCAACTCTCAGCCATTCGTCATCTCCACACCCGCGGCACTTCCCCTTCGCTCGCCGACGGGGCAGGTGTACTGCTCCTGGGCGATGAGGGCGGCGCGTCCGCAGTGGGTTGCCGGCCCCGTGCCAGGATAGTCGCCTCAGCCACGGTCGGCGCTAGCCCGATCGAGATGATGACGGCCGGCCAGGAAGCGACGACCGCCGTGATCGCACGGGCCGGTCTCAAGCTCGACGACATAGACCGTTTCGAGTTCGCCGAGGCGTTCGGCGCGCTTTGCCTCAAGTTCCAGCGCGAGCTTGGAGTCGGCGACGATCGGTTCAACGTTAACGGCGGCACGATTGCCATCGGCCACGCGTTCGGCGCCACCGGTCCGTTCCTACTGGCCAACCTCATCGACGAACTCGAGCGCTGTCGCGGGCGCTACGGAGTGGTCTCCATAAGCGGCGCGACCGGCATCGGTGTCGCCACGCTCGTCGAGCGAATCGATTAGAAGGAGCTGTCACGTGTTTTTCGCCAAGCGTCTATTCACATCCGTTGGCCTGTTGGTCATGGTGTCGGGAATGACCTTCTTCATGATCCTCATGGTCCCCGGCGACCCTGCAGTGACTGCCGCGGGACCCGAGGCCACAGCCGAACAGATCGAGGAGACCAGAAAGCGCCTCGGCCTCGGCGACAACATCCTCGTACAGTTCGTCAGGTGGATCCACTCCGCGGTCACCGGCGACCTGGGGGTGACGTTGCAAGGCGGCACGCCCGTCGCTGATCTCGTGCTGGAACGGTTCCCGGTCACCGTCGGGCTGGCACTCCTGGCGATCATCCTGGCCCTTCTCGTGGCTGTGCCGGTCGGAGTGATCGCCGCGGTACGTCAAGGGAGCCTGCTAGACCGCGTCATCACCATCGCCGCGTCGGCGGGCACCGCGGTGCCGGCCTTCTGGCTCGGCTTGGTACTCGTGATCGTGTTTTCCTTGACGTTGAGGATCCTGCCATCATCGGGCTATGTGCCGTTTACCGAGTCACCGTCGCGGTGGCTGCAGTACCTAATCCTTCCGGCGGCCACGCTGGCAGCGGCGCCGGCGGCAGAAATTGCGCGCCAGTTGCGGGCCTCAATGATCGACATCCTCGACCAGGACTACGTCCGCACCGCCAGGGCCAAAGGGCTGCCCACACCCAGTGTGCTGCTCAAACATGCCCTGAAGAACGCGGGCGTTCCGGCAATGACCATGATTGGACTCCAAATGACCTTCCTGCTCGGCGGGGCGGTCATCGTGGAACAGATCTTTGGAGTCCCGGGGTTGGGCGCACTATCAATCACGGCGGTGCTGCAACGTGACATCCCGCTCATCCAAGGTACGGTCCTCGTCGCCGCGCTGGCAGTCCTCGTCGTCAACCTCATGGTCGACCTCTCTTACCGTTACTTCAACCCGAAGGTGCAATGAGCATGGCGGACAACAAAACAATGGCTCCCGACGATCCGGACATCGATGTCTGGGCCGAGGCAACCCGACGTGAAGCTGCCGCCGTCAGGCAATCTGCAGCGGGCGAAACCGCCGTGAGGACCCGCCCCTGGGCACGATTCAAGACCCGCTTCCTCAAGCAAAAGACCGGCGTCGTGTCGGTGCTTGTGCTGGCGCTCGTCTGCTTCGTCGCGATCTTCGAGGCATACGTTGCACCTCTGGACCCCAATAACCAGAACCTGAGCAACATCCTGCAGGCGCCCAGCTCGCAGCACTGGATGGGGACCGACGACGTCGGGCGCGACGTCTTGTCGCGGCTGGTCTACGGCACCCGGGTCTCCCTGGTGGCTGCGTTGGAGGCCACCGTCATCGCGGTTGTCTTGGGCCTGCCGTTCGGTCTGATCGCCGGCTACCTCGGTGGGGCCGTTGACCGGGCGATCATGTTCGTGAATGACGCGATCATGGCCATGCCAGGCCTACTGCTGGCCATTGCGATCGTCGGTATGCTCGGCCCGGGCCTGACAAACGCGATGATAGCCATCGGTATCGTGTTCGCCCCCCGCATCCTGCGAATCGTGCGTGGAAGCGTGATGGAGGTGAAAGAGGAGACCTACATCGAAGCCTCCCGCAGCATCGGCGCCTCGACGACCCGGATCGTCTATCGCCATGTGCTAGGCAACGTGCGGTCCCCGTTCATCGTTGGTGTGTCACTGCTGGTCGGTCGGGCAATGCTGAGCGAGGCAAGCCTGAGCTTCCTGGGCATGGGAGCCCAGTACCCCGAGGCCAGCTGGGGAGCCATGCTCGGCCGTGCGATGCCGTTCATCGACCGTGCACCCTTCCTTATCTATTACCCCGGCATCGCGATCGCGATCGTGGTGCTTGCCTTCAACGTCGCCGGTGACTCGCTGCGCGACTCGCTTGGACGCGAATCGAGGAACAACTAATGCCATCGAACTTACTCCCGGCCAGCAGCGAGGCTGCTGGGGAGATCTCTGCCGTGCCCGGGACCGACCAAGTCCGGGGCCGCCCCTTGGTGCGAGTCCGCGAGCTATCGATCGAGTTCTCGACAAACCAGGGCTACCAACGCGTGATCAACGACGTGTCCCTCGATGTGCATCCCGGTCGGATCCTTGGCGTAGTGGGTGAGTCGGGATCCGGCAAGAGCGTCACCAGCCTGGCCATCATGAACCTGCTGCCGAAGTCCGCTGCCAGGATCGCCAGCGGCACCATCGAAGTGGACGGTGTCGATCTCGCCACCCTCAGACCAAGGGAGCTCTCGGCCCTGCGCGGCAACACGATGGCCATGATCTTCCAGGAGCCAATGACAAGCCTCAACCCGGCTTTCACGATCGGTGAGCAGATCGCGGAGACGGTACGACGACACGAGGGCCTTAACCGTCGCGACGCCTGGGCCAGGGCTGTGAAGGCCCTCGACGATGTCGGAATCCCCAACGCTTCAGGGCGTGCGAAGCGCTATCCCCATGAGTTCTCCGGCGGTATGCGGCAGCGGGCGATGATCGCGATGGGGCTCTCCTGCAACCCGAGGGTCCTGATCGCCGATGAACCCACCACCGCATTGGACGTGACGATCCAAGACCAAATCCTCCAGCTCCTGCGGACCCTGTGCGAGGAGCGGGGGCTGGCAATTATGCTGATCACCCACAATATGGGCGTGGTTGCGGACGTCTGTGACGAGGTTGCCGTGATGTACGCCGGCGAGATTGTCGAGCATGGTGATGTCTTCGATCTCTTCCGCCGACCGCGCCACCCGTACACCGAGGGACTGCTGCGAGCGATGCCCAAGCTCAACGGCCACAACGACCTGGTGTCGATCCCTGGCTCAACGCCAGCACCTTGGGCCATGCCACCCGGGTGCCGTTTCGAACCGCGGTGTCCCTATTCGGTGGCGAGCTGCAGTGAACGGGTACTGCCCCTGATTGAGGTGGGTGACCGCCAATCCCGGTGTGCCCGTGTCGCCGAACTGAAGCTAGGAGCAAATCTATGAACACCGACGAAGTTCTCTCCGTCTCCGGGCTCTCCGTGAACTTCCCCGGTCGTCGTCGCCGGGGTGTGCGCGCAGAGACCCTCCATGCCGTCAAGTCAGTCGATTTCACGATCTCGCGGGGCGAAACCCTCGGCCTGGTCGGTGAATCCGGGTCTGGCAAGTCGACCGTTGCGCGGGCGGTCATGCAGCTGATCCCGCCCGCCGACGGCCGGGTGGAGCTCAACGGCCGGGAGATTACCGGATTGACGGGTAAGAAGCTCCGCGCCGCGCGCCGAAACATCCAAATGGTCTTCCAAGATCCGTACTCCTCTCTGGATCCCTCGATACTCATTGCAGACAGTGTGGGCGAGCCGCTCGAGGTGCATACCGACCTGAGCCGCCGCGAACGTGAAGCCCGAGTGGCGGAATTGCTGGACCTGGTGGGTCTCGGGGCTCATCACATCGAGCGGTATCCCTACGAGTTCTCGGGCGGTCAGCGCCAGCGCATCGCGATAGCCCGGGCGCTCGCGCTGAATCCGTCGCTGGTTATTTGCGATGAGGCAGTCAGCGCCCTCGACGTCTCCACCCAGAACCAGATCATCGCACTATTGGAGCAGCTCCAGAGGAAATTGGACGTCGCCTACCTTTTCATCTCCCACGACCTGGCCGTAGTACAGCACATCTCGCACAGGGTCGCCGTGATGTACTTTGGCCGCATCGTCGAAATTGGGCCCACCGAGCAGATCTTCGCGCGGCCGCAGCACCCCTACACGGCTGCACTGCTGAACGCCGTACCGACTCCGGACCCCGTCCAGCAACGTAACCGAGGGAAGACAGCCCTGACCGGCGAGATCCCAGACATCGCCAGACCACCCAAGGGCTGTGCCTTCGCGAGCAGGTGCAACTTCGCAACGGACCAGTGCCGCACCGACGTGCCCGTCTTCCGGCATGCCGGCGCATCAGCCGTGGCTTGTCATCACCCACTCGAGCTGATCTCCGCCACCTAGGAGTTCCGCCTAATGAGCACTACACAGACGCGACCCGCTACCAAACCTCTTGATTGACTCTCTAATACGTAGTATTATCAAATAATTATTAGGGAGTTGTCTGCAGCTTTATGGCTATCCTAAGGCTATTTGACTCTCCAGTTCGTAGTAATTAGTGTGTCTGGAACGGTCCGGGCGTCGGTCCGGCGAGGGTTCTGCAGATGGAAGAAGGGCGATGGATTTCAGCGGCAAGTGCGGCCACGAAACGTTTGTGGTCGATCTCGAACTTAGATGGAGCGACGAGGACTCGCTCGGCCACGTTAATCACGTCAAGGTGGTGGACCTCCTACAGGAGGCTCGCATTCGGTGGCTCGGCCAGACCGCCCCCCGCAAGGGTTTCGCTGACTTCGAGGCACCTCGGGTGGTCGTTTCGCTGGCCGTCGACTACGCACGGCCGCTGTACGGCAACGCCCCGGTCCAGATTGCCATGCATGTGACCCGGATCGGGACCAAGTCCTACACGGTGGCCTACCGCGTGAGCCAGAACAGCGTCGAGGCAGTCGTCGCCTCGACGATCCTAGTAACCCTGGATGCATCGGGGACAGCACGTTTCGTCACTCCCGCTGAGGCGGATTATCTGCGGCCATTCCTCGCGGCGGCCGAAAAAGGAGAAGGAACATGACGAAGATTTCCACGACTGAGCTGCGCGCACGGTTTGCTCGCAGCCTCTCCGAGCTATACGGGAAGGAAGTGCCGGCCTATCGTGAACTGGTCGAGGTCGCCCAGGAGGTCAACGCCGCGGTCATCGCCGAGCGCGGCAACGACGCGGAGCGCCTCGGCTCGATCGAGAGGGTCACCGCGGAGCGCCACGGTGCAATCCGGGTCGGGACGCCCGGCGAACTGGCCCAAGTGACCCGCATCTTCGCGGCCTTCGGCATGTACCCCACGGGCTTCTACGATCTGCGCGATGCCCAACCCAACCCCGTTCCGGTTATATCCACCGCTTTCCGGCCTGTCGACCGGCAAGAATTGGCGATTAACCCCTTCCGAGTTTTTACCTCGATGCTCGTTCCCCAGGATCGGCGGTTCTTCGACGAGGAGGTCGAGGCGCGCCTCGTCGCGTTCCTGGAGTCCCGTACCCTCTTCCCCGACGAGCTGCTCGACTTGGCTGACCGTGCTGAGGCCGACGGCGGCATGGACGAGATGGCAGCCGACCGCCTGATCGAACTGGCGACCGGGGCCTTCGAACTCTCGGTCGACCCGGTCGATCGGGCCTGGTATGAGACTCTGCACTCAATCTCGAGCGTGGCCGCCGACATCGGTGGCGTGGGCAGCACCCACATCAATCACCTCACCCCTCGGGTGCTCGACATCGACGCCCTGTATGCGCGGATGCAGGCGCGCGGTATCGAGATGATCGACCAGATTCAAGGACCGCCGCGCTGGGACGGTCCCGACGTGCTGCTACGGCAGACATCCTTCCGTGCACTGGCCGAGGCCCGGAACTTCCGGGAAGTTGACGGCACGGTGGCGTCCGGCGATCTTCGTGTGCGCTTCGGGGAGGTCGAAGCCCGGGGTATCGCGCTTACGCCGGCCGGTCGGCAGCTCTACGACCAGCTTATGATCGAAATCGACGCCGCGACCGCGGCCGGTCCAGGGACCACCCGACAGCAGCACGCGGCGCGCGTCTGGGAGCAGTCGTTGCCGACAACCGAGCACGACCTCGCCATTAGGGACTTGGCGTTCTTCACCTTCCACGTCGCCCCCGACCTGCCCGAGGGGCCCCCGCCTGGCCATCGACTGGTGGATCTGCTGGAAAACGGCTGGATCACCGCCAAGCCCATCGTTTACGAGGATTTTCTCCCCAGATCGGCGGCCGGCATCTTCGCCTCCAACCTCTCCAGTGACGGCCTGGTCGACCTGAGCCAGGGCGAAGCGGTTCGCGACATCACGTGGATGGCCGAGGTGATCGGCCGCGAGGTTCACGTGCCCGAGGAATTGTACGCGCGAGAGCGCGCTCGCTCGCTGGAACTGGTCGCGACCGAACTGGGTCTGAGGCAGGGAATCGAAATGCCGACGGCATCGACGATGTGCGGCGAAGTGCCGGGGCGACTCCCGTGACCACCACCGTCCCCGACCCGGCTCGCGCCGCCGCGCACCGGGCCAGCGGAGTCCGCGGGGTCGGCGACCCTTGCGCGGACGCCTACTTCACCGCCAGCCGCACTGTCACCTCGCAGCGAGCATGGGCTTTGAGACGACATGTGTCTGCTGTAGCGGCCAGGCGCGAGCGTGCCCCGTTGGGCGGCTTCGCTCAACTTATCGGCTCGTCGCCCGTGCACCGGTCGACGACCGCGGCTCGAAACGACCCTGGAGGTCAGCAATGAAAGCGCATCAACTCGTTGGCCCGACTCGACTGATCGAGATCGACGCGCCAACTCCGCGGGCATGCGACCTGAGCGATGGTCAGGTGCTGGTGAGGATGGTTGTCGCCGGAATCTGCGGCAGCGACCTGCCTGCATTTTCAGGGAAGCGGTCCCCAAGCGTCGGCCCCGAGGTCTTCGACCGGGGAGTGGGGATTCCCGGCTATCCGTGCCACGAACTCGTCGCTGAGGTCGTCGCCAGCGCCGATCCGGGCTTTAGTCCCGGCCAGATGGTTGTCGGCTGGGCATCGAATCGGGATGGGTTGGCAGAATACGTCGTCACCAGCGGGCAGGAGATCCATGCCTACGATGCCCGGCTCACGCCGGAGCGGGCGATCCTCATCCAGCCCCTTGCCTGCGTCCTGCACGCCCTGCAACAGCTTGGTGACGTCTCTGGTCGGACCGTGACGATCTTGGGTCTCGGCCCCATCGGTCTGCTTTTCGCCCATGCGGCCAAGGCTCGAGGAGCGCGGTGGGTGGTGGGGGTGGACCGGGTGGACCGGTCGGAGGTGGCCGCTGTCTTCGGTCTCGATGAGGTGGTTCACCTCTCGAGCAACCAGTGGGCCGGGGGGGTCGATCCCGAGGATGCCACCGAGATCGTGGTCGAGGCGGTCGGGCACCAGGTGGGAACCCTCTCGGATGCGCTGGCTGGAGTCGCCGTCGGGGGGCGGGTCTTCTACTTTGGGATTCCCGACGACCCCGTCTACCCGTTGGGAATGGACGTGCTGCTGCGCAAGAATCTGACGTTGCAGGCCGGCTTCGTGTTGGCAGGTGCCCGACGGGAGGCTCTCCGTGAGGGGGAGTCTTACCTGCAGGCCCACCCTGGCCTTGCTGAGGTGATGTCTACCCACATCTTCACCCGTGAGTACGCGGCAAAGGCTTACGAAGCGGCCACCGTGCCAAAAGTTGGCCAGCACAAGGTGGTTATAACGTTCCCCTGAAGGGGCGCAAATTGTATGGCGCGACACCGCGAAGGCCTGACACTTCGAAGTATGGATGACTGTGTGAGACCTTGCGGGTTGATCAAACCGGCACGCTCGACCCCAACCAAGCCTTTAAGACATCGATTTTTTGGCGAAATGCATAACTAATGCGAAATTGCTTGACAGGGCAAACTTTGTAAATCATAGTAACTTCAGATGACTGACTCCGGTCGCATCAGCCTTTCCCTCGCTTTTTTCAAAGGAGAAAAAACATGACTTGGCAACCCACCTTGAAACGCTGGTCCTTCGCGACCGTCCTGGCGGTGCTACTCATGGCCGTGACGGCCTGTAGTCCCGGCAGTAGCAGCAGCGTGGACACCGAAGAGAAGGCCACCCTGCGTTTCGTATACAGCCACGCGCCAGCCACGCTGGATCCGGCCACCTCGAACTCGGCGTACTATGACGTGCCGCTGTTTCTCATGTTCGACCGCCTGATCCACATCAGTCCCGAAGGCAAACCGGTGCCGGGCCTTGCCGAGTCGTGGACCTACTCCAAGGACGGGAAGACCCTCAGCCTGAAGCTCCGTGACGGCGTGAAGTTCCACGACGGCACCCAATTCAACAGCGACGCCGTCAAGGCCAACATCGAGTACGGACTCACCGTCAAGGCATCTTTCGTAAAGACCGATCTTCAAAGCATCTCAAATGTCAAGGTCGTGGACCCTCTCCGGGTCGACCTTGAGCTGAAAGAAACCGATGTCGCGCTCGTCGCTAAGCTCAGCGGCAGGGCTGGCGCCATAGCGAGCCCAGCCAGCATCGAGCGCGGCGACCTCGGTACCAAGCCGGTCGGCACGGGGATGTACCAGATCGATGGGGACTACCAAGTCGGCGTCAAGCTCGACGTCAAGCAGTTCGATGGCTATTGGGACCCCAAGGCGCAGATGCTCGCCGGGGTTTCCATGAGCTTCAACACGGACCCGACCGCGGCGCTAAACGCCATCCGCAGCTCAACTGTGGATGCTGGCTACCTCCGCGACAGCACGATTGATCCGGCCAAGTCCGCAGGCCTGAACATCGTCGAGGGCTACGGCGTCGGCTTCGGGGCCATCGTGATCAACCAGCAGCTGAACAAGCCCCTGCAGGATCCGCGCGTGGTGAAGGCCATCAACCTGGCCATCAACCGTGAGGACATCGTCTCCTCAATCCTCTTCGGCTACGGTAAGCCCGCCAATCAGCCCTTCCCCGAGGGTTCAGCGGGCCGCAGTGACGCCCCGGCATACAGTCATGACCCGGCGGAGGCGAAGAAGCTCCTCGCGGCAGCCGGCTATGCCAACGGCTTCGACCTGACCCTGACCAACGCCCCAGGCCCCAACCAGCGAGTCAGCGAGGCAGTGGCAGCGCAGCTCGAGAAGGTCGGTATCCGCGTCAAGGTCAAAAACCTCGAGGGTGCCGCGCTGGCCCAAGGACTCTCGACAACCAAGAACCTGGAAGCGGTGACCACCGTGTGGACCGGTCGTGCCGACCCGTCGCTCACCCTGGAGCAGATGTTCCTACCCACGGGCATCACAAACCCCGGTGGTAAGGCGTCTGAGAAGCTGGTCTCGCTTTACCAGCAGCAGCGCAACGAGTTGGACCCGGCCAAGCGTGCTGAACTTCTCGCTCAGATCTCAACGGAGATTGTGGAGAACCCAGGCAGCCCGATCATCCTGTTCCAGTCCGTCAACGCTGTTGCCTCGGCCAAAAAGGTCACCGGTCTGCAGACTTGGCAAAGTGGCAAGCTTGAGTTTCGCGGCGTCGGCCTGACCAAGTAATTCAAGCGGCCGATCGTCGGGTCCGGGCTCACCTGGTCCGGACCCGACGATCGTCGCACAGGCTATCCCTGTTCCTTGTTCTGCGCACCATGCCGCAGGCTATCGTCCGATCCAGAAAGCCACCATGACTTCGCGATTTCCTTTCCCCTTGCGTCTGCCGATCGTGGCGGCACCGATGTTCCTCGTCTCCGGGCCGGAACTGGTCCTCGCAGCCTGCGGTTCGGGAGTCGTCGGATCCTTTCCCGCACCCAACTGCCGGACGACCGCGGATCTGGACGAATGGATGGGGGAGATAACCGACGGTGTGCGCCGTCTCAAGGACCAGGGAGCGCCCCATCCCATCGCTCCGTGGGCGCTCAACATGATCACGCATAGCTCCAATAGCCGGCTCCCCGATGACCTCCAATTGGTGGCGGAGTACAAGCCACCGATCGTGATCACGGCCCTCGGCTCGCCTCGGCCCGTGATGGAGGTCGTCAAGTCCTACGGCGGGCTGGTTATCGCGGACGTTGTCAACCAGAAGCTGGCCCGCAAGGCCGCAGCCGTCGGCGTCGACGGCCTCGCCTGTGTGTCCAGCGGAGCCGGAGGCCACACCGGCCACCTGTCGCCGTTCTCGTTTGTCTCCGCCGTGCGGGACTTCTTCGACGGGATTATCGCGGTCGGTGGCGGCATCAGCGACGGTTCCGGGGTGGCCGGAGCGATCGTTGCCGGCGCCGATCTCGCCTACATTGGGACCCGATTCCTCGCCACCAACGAAAGCCGGGCCGTCGACCCGTACAAGCAGATGATTGTCGATCACGGACCAGACGACCTGATCGTAAGCGACGGTGTCACGGGTACCAACGCCTCTTGGCTGCGACCGAGCTTGATTGCCAACGGCATGGATCCCGACAACCTGGTCCCGCCCGAGGAGCGCGTCTACGGGTCAAGCACCCGTCACAAAAAGTGGAAAGACATCTGGGCGGCGGGTCAGGGCATCGAGACCATCAGGTCTGTCGAGGACACCTCGACCGTAGTCGACCGCATCGAGGAACAGTACCGCGAAGCGGCCCGGCGGTTCACTTCCCTGGCTCCCAACGGCGTCCAGCAGGGCTGATGACGCGGACCACCGCGCTGGCGGTCGAACTCGCACCTCATGTACGCGTCAATCCGGTTTCCCCGGCGGTAGTGAAAACCCGGTTTGCCGCCGCCGCCGCTTTTCTCGTATCGGCGGACTCCAGCTGGATAACGGGCCAGATCCTCGACGTCGACGGCGGGCTGCTTGCCGCTGGCGGCACCGCTTAAAGCCGATTCCCCACTTCGAAAGGAACCAATGTCATGACTCAGATCCCCCTGGAGATCGAGGAGCTTCGACTGAGAACCCGCGACTTCATACGCACCGTTGTCATCCCAGCCGAGCCCAAGCCAGGACACCGGCTTGAAAACGCCACCCGGATCCGTCTGCAAGCTGCGGCCAAAGCGGCCGGTGTCTTCGCCCCCCACGTCGCCAAGGAGTACGGCGGCCAAGGCGTTCCCGTCGGCTACTGGTCGCCGATCTTCCAGGAAGCCGGCTATTCGCCAATCGGTCCCACAGTGCTCAATTGCATGGCCCCGGATGAGGGAAACATGCACATGCTCCACCTCATTGCCACGGACGAACAGAAACTGCGCTATCTCAAACCGCTGGCCGCCGGTTCGACACGGTCGTGTTTTGGCATGACCGAACCGCATCCGGGTGCCGGTTCCGATCCCGCTGCCCTGCAAACCCAGGCCGTGAAGGTCGAAGGTGGCTGGACCATAAACGGCCACAAACGCTTCATCAGCGGGGCCAACGACGCCGCCTTCTGTATCTTGATGGCCAGAAACGATGCAACAGGGGAATCCCCGGCCGGGGCCACAATGTTCCTCGTGGACATGGACACTCCCGGGGTCCGTATCGGTGAGCAGATCCACACCATCGACAGGGCTATCGACGGAGGACATCCCCACGTCCACTTTGAGGACTGTTTCGTTCCAGACGGTGCAGTCCTCGGTGCCGCGGGCATAGGATTCAAATATGTCCAGATGCGGCTTGGGCCTGCGCGTCTCACGCACTGCATGCGCTGGCTCGGTCTGGCCCGCCGGGCACTTGACATAGCACTGGATAGGGCTCAGCGGCGGGAGCTTTTCGGATCCCCTCTTCACGGCCTCGGGCTCGCCCAGGAACTGATATCACAGTGTGTCATCGATATCGAAACATCCGATGCCATCATCACCAAGACGGCGGCCCTCCTGGAAACAGACCCAAGAGCCGGATCCGCGCTGTCCTCCGTGGCAAAAGTGCATTGCTCCGAGTCGATCTATCGTGTGGTCGACCGCGCCATGCAAATTTGTGGAGGAGACGGGGTCTCTGATGCTCTTCCCCTGGCGGCCTATCTCAACGAAGTCCGCCCTTTTCGAATCTATGACGGCTCCAACGAGACGCACAAGTGGGCAATCTCGCGCCGGGCCTCAGCCCATCGGAGCCACGCTGTCGAGTGCGGTGAACCGTACATGGCCGACGTGGAATCCGTTGGAGCGTTGTGATGCAGAGCGTCCCGGACGGCACTGAGGTCGTCGCCACGGCTTCAGAGGCGGCGCGTCTGAACTTGCCTCCGTTCCTGATTCTCGATGCCGTGGAAGAGTTCATGACCGCCCATGGCCTCGGCACGGGCCCGCTTTCCTGGGATCGCATCGGGGATGGTCAATCTAATGTCACCTTTCGGATACAGCGTGGCGGCGACGTATTTGTCCTGCGCCGCGGACCGCGTCCGCCGCTTCCGAAATCGACGCACGATATGGTTCGTGAAGCACGGATCCAGCAACTGATTGGGTTACATGGCATTCCCGTTCCGAAAGTCCTGGCCGTCTGCGCGGATGCTTCCGTACTTGGTGTGCCTTTTTACATCATGTCCTTCATTGAAGGAACCATCATAACGGACCGAATTCCGGCTTATCTCGCGTCTGCGGGGCAACGGAAGGCTACGAGTGAGGCTGTCATTGACTCGCTAATCCAGGTCCACCAAGTGGACGTCACTGCGGGTGACTTGGCCTCCTTGGCAAAACCTGCGGGATATCTGCGTCGCCAAGTTGAGCGTTTCTCCAACCTATGGGACACGAACACGACCAGGTCGCTGCCCGAGGTAGCAAGGATCGGGGGCTGGCTCGAACGCAACCTCCCGGATAGCCAGGCTACTGCCTTGGTGCACGGGGATTTCCGGATTGGCAACCTGATGTTTGCCCTTCAGGCGCCTGCGCAGGTGACAGGCATTCTGGACTGGGAAATGGCGACCATCGGCGATCCCTTGGCTGACCTGGGCTACCTGACTGCAACGTATGCAGAGGCAGGCAGCCCGAGAACACCGTTGGAGTTGACCTCTGTCACAAGAGAGCCAGGATACCTCGGTAGGGACAATCTCGTCGCCCGGTACCAGGAACGTACCGGGCTCGACCTTACCGCCCTGCCCTGGTACCAGACCCTGGCATTGTGGAAGGCTGCTATTTTCTGTGAGGCCATCTACAGCCGCTGGATGAACGGGGAACGTCCCCACGACACAAGTTTTGCTCCAATCCTTAAAGACGGTGTACCTCGAATCCTTGAACGGTCCCGGGAGTTCGCCGGCTGCTCATGACTTTGGTGACTGAATTTCACAAACAGAAGCCATGCCATCGAGACCTTGCTTAATTGGACGCGCGCTTAGGGTTGAACCTATTCCCGTGCTAAATTCACGCCCATGGTCAACTCCGCAACCCAAGATCCTGGCCCGGCTATCGCAGTTGCCCTTGAACTGCTGATCCGGCAGGGTTACAACTCCACCCCGGTGGAAGAGTTAGCGGACGCGACCGGCATCAGCCGAAGCACGTTCTTCCGTAAGTTCGGTTCCAAGGAGGAGGTGGTTTTTGCTGATCACGAGCGCCTTTTGGCTCGGGTCGAAGCTGACCTTGCAGGCGCTACAGGCGATCCGCTTACCGCGGTGACGGAGGCGGCGCTCATGGTCTTCGATCAGCATGTTCGCAACCGGGAGACGTCCCTGCTCCGGAGCCGCCTGCTGCGCCAGGTACAGATGCTCCGGGAGCGTGAACTGGTAACAACGCACCGTTACGAGCGGTTGTTCCGCCGTCACTTGCAGTCCGCCCTTAGCGACGAGGGCCAGGAGTTTAGTGCCGTGTCCCTCGCGGCGGCCGTGGTGGCCGTCCACAACAGGGTCTTGCGGCACTGGCTCCAGGATGCGGAAGAGGGTTCCGATGACCGGCTGGATCACACAATGACTGCGCGGCTGGGCCGCGAATTGCGGAATCTGACTGACATCTTTCGGCCAGCGCTTTTTCCGGCTGCGGTCTTGGAACCCACCCGTCCTGCCGTCGTCGTTGCCGTCCTGGAACCTGGGGCGGGTACCGAACAGATCATCGATGCTGTCCGCGAGGCTTTGAGTCCAAAACAACTATGACACTAAGTACCTTGACGTGAGACTCAGTGTCAGGCATTGTTGATCCCACGTGGATGTCCCACGGGTCCTGCGGGGAATCCTTGGGAAAATAGTTTAAGGACTGCTTGATGACACTTTTGACCCCAGCCGCCACAACCAGCACCGCCGAAGTGCCGCAAGGCTTTCCTGCCGGCACCATAGAACCCGGTTACGTGCTGAGCGATGCGCTGGATCCGGACCCGGCTGGCGTCTTCTTGGAGCTTAGCGCTGAGGATCGGTCATATCGGAGCCGCGCGCGGGCATTTGTCCAGGCCGAGATTCTGCCGGTTATCGACGGCTATTGGGACCGTGGGGCCTACCCACTGCACCTGCTTCGGCGCCTGGGCGAGGAGGATCTGCTCCGCGACGGACTGGACGTGGACGGTTTTGCGCCCATGTCTACCATGGCCGCGGGTCTTGTGAACATGGAAATCAGCCGCGGCGATGGGTCTATCGGCACCATCATCGCGGTACAGGGCGGCCTTGCCATGCGTTCGATCGCACTGTGCGGCTCAGAAGAACAGAAGCGGCAGTGGCTGCCAGCCTTGGCCCGCGGTGAGGACTACGGCGCCTTCGCCCTGACCGAGCCGACTCATGGCTCGGACTCAGTGGCACTGGAGACCACGGCCACGTCCACACCCGGCGGTGTCCTGCTAAACGGGGAGAAGAAGTGGATCGGCAATGGCTCCGTCGGCGGTGTCACGGTGGTGTGGGCCCGGGCCGAGGACGGACAGGTCCACGGGTACCTTGTCCCGCAGGACTCTCCGGGGTACAGGGCCACGGTCATCGAAGGCAAGGTTTCGCTGCGGGCCATCTGGCAGGCCCACATCCGGTTGGAGAATGTCTTCGTCCCTGCGGAAAATATCTTGCCGGGCGCCAACTCGTTCAAGGACACCTCACGGGTGCTGCTTGCTACCCGGCTGGGCGTGGCCTGGTCCGCCGTCGGACATGCCACGGCCTGCTACGAGACCGCCGTGCAGTACGCGGCGCAGCGCCAGCAGTTCGGCCGGCCCCTCGCCGCCTCGCAGATTGTCCAGGAACGACTGGCGCGCATGCTCTCCGAACTGGCGACGATGCAACTGATGGTGGTGCAGATGTCCCGCCTGGACGAGGCCGGGGTCCTCACCCCGGTGCAGGCTTCGCTGGCGAAGTTTACCTGCACACGCGCCGCGCGGTCCATTGCGTCCATTGCCAGGGACCTGCTCGGGGGCAACGGTATCCTGCTCGCAAACCGCGTCGCCCGTCATATGACCGACATCGAAGCCCTCCACACGTACGAGGGCACCGAAACCGTCCAGGCCTTGATCATCGGCCGCTCCATCACGGGCATCTCAGCCTTCAACTAAGGATTCCAGCGAACCCGAGGTTGCCGTTTGCCCGTTGACGCCTCGAAAGCCCCCGTCATTCTCGGCGGAGCTCGTTAGTAGTACGAAGTGATGCGCTCCCAGACCTCGTCGCCGTCAAGGTCCAGGCCGAGTTTCTTGACGTTCTGTTGTACCAGGAGGCGGCCGGTACGGCAAAGATGGGCGTGCATAGCCGCCGCCGCGGCTCCTCCGTCACCTCGGCCAATGGCCTCGACGATGGGGTTGTGCTCTTCGGCAATGTCCACCAGGGTGCGGTCAACCCCCGCCGTTGAGGCACCGAGGATCCGGGTTGACGTCCGAAGCCGGTTGACGACGTCACGGATTCTCTGATTCCCGGAAACTTCGATGATGAGCTCGTGGAATCGCTGATCGTGCTGAGAGAACCGTGCCTCGTCGTCTGTGACCGTGGCGTCGACCATCAGTGCGATCTCGTGTCGTAAGTCCACGAGGAGTTCATCTGAACGCAGGAGTGCCGCTCGCTTGGCGGACGGCACTTCCAGGGCCAGACGGAGAGCAAATATCTCCGCAATGTCTTCCGGTCGAGGCTGAATCACCCGAAATCCCCTGTTTCGTTCGAACCGAACCAAACCGGCCTCTTCGAGTCGCAGCATCGCATCCCGAACCGGTGAACGGGAAACACCAAGGGTCTCCGCAAGCTGATAGACGGAATACAGCTCGCCTGGTTGCATCACCCCTGACACGACGGCAGCCCGCACCCTGTTCATGACCTTGTCAGTCAGCGAGGATTCTTGTTCCCCCAGTGGTTCAAACGAAAGATCGGGCCGTGCCATGGAATTCACCATATCCCAGCGTAAGAGCGGGTTCCGCTCGTGTGGGACTTCATTGGCATCCAAGTCGCATGTAGCATGTTACTTACTGTATCGCGGAATGAAGCGACGATCTTCTCCAGAAAGTTGCCTCCTGCAGCTACCTACTATGGCAGCGCACAGTTATGCTGCCACTCGCCCTAGGAGGAGAAATGACCCCCATCGAACTGCGTGAAGACATCACGACGCGTGCCGCCTACGTTTCGGATGCGTCGATTTATCGGCGATTACCAGCGGCAGTCGTCGAGCCCCGGTCCGTAGAGGACATCCGTGAAGCTCTGCGCATGGCTTCCGAACGCGGCTGGTCCGTTGTGTGCCGCGGGGGCGGGACGTCGGTGGCGGGAAACGCGATCGGTGATGGGCTGATCATCGACGTGAGCCGCTATTTCAATCAGATTCTTGCCATTGACTCCGGGGCGCGGACGGCACGGATCCGTCCAGGTGTGGTGTGCGATACGTTGCGGGACGCGGCAGGGGAGTTCGGGCTCACTTACGGGCCGGATCCCTCGACGCATTCACGCTGCACCGTGGGGGGAATGGTTGCAAACAATGCCTGTGGCTCTCACTCCGTTGCCTGGGGCACGGCCGCTGACAACCTCGTGTCCCTCAAGCTGATGCTCGCTGATGGTCGTGAGATCGAAATCGGCGCCGACTACTGCAGTGACCCGAAAATCGAGAAGAGGCTCAAGAAGCTCCGAGACGAGCATCTGGGAATTCTGCGTACTGAATTGGGGCAATTTGCCCGCCAGGTCTCCGGGTATGGGCTTCACCATCTGTTGCCGGAGAATGGCTTCAATGTCGCCCAGGCCATGGCCGGCACCGAGGGCACCTGCGGGGTCATCACCGAATTGACCGTCCGGCTTGTTGAGCGTCCGCAGGCCACGGCGTTGGCCGTCCTCGGGTTTTCGGACGTTTTCTTGGCAGCCAAGGCAGCACCTGGTTTACGGCGACAAGGCGTCTACACGGTTGAAGGAATGGGGTCCGACCTCTTGGCCGCATTGCGTTCACGGCCCGGTCAGGAGGATGCAGGTTCGGAACTGCCGGCCGGCGGGGGCTGGCTATACGTGGAGGTCGGCGGACGGACGCCCGATGAGGCCGGTGAGGCCGCCCGGGCGCTTGTCGACGAGCTGGCCGGCACGGGGCAGATCGTCGACTCGGTTGTCGTCACGGAGGGTTCCCAGGCGCGTGAACTCTGGCATATCCGTGAGGCGGGCGCCGGCATTGTCACCCGCCTTCCCGACGGCGGCGAAGCCTGGCCGGGGTGGGAAGATTCGGCAGTGCCACCGGAACACCTTGCCGATTACCTGCGTGACTTGTATGGACTTCTTGACGCACATGGGCTGCGGGGTATACCTTTTGGCCACTTCGGCGAGGGCTGCGTACACATCCGCATCGACTTCGGCCTCGGATCAGAAGAAGGCGTTCGTGGTTACCGGAAGTTCGTCGAAGAAGCTGCCGCACTGGTAGCCCGCTACGGTGGCTCCGTGTCAGGTGAACACGGCGACGGACGCGCGCGCTCTGCCTTGCTACCGTATGTTTACTCCAACTCGGCACTGAGGGCGTTCGCACAGTTCAAGAGCATCTTTGATGAAGAGAACTTCTTCAACCCCGGCATCCTGGTGGATCCCGAACCGGTTGATCAGGGTTTGCGTCCGGGTCCCGGAAATCGGACTTTCGAGCTGACTCCGGTCCACGCCTTCAGCCATGACGGCGGATCCTTGGCCAGCGCCATGAACCGTTGCGTCGGCGTCGGAGCCTGCCGGTCCGATGTGGGGTCCATGTGCCCTTCCTACCAAGTCACCCGCGACGAGGTCCACTCCACTCGCGGCCGGGCGCGTGCTCTCAGTGAGATGCTCCGGGGCGAGTCAGTGACTGACGGCTGGCGCTCCAAAGAGACCCTCGAGGCGCTGGACTTGTGCCTGTCCTGCAAGGCATGCTCTTCCGAATGCCCCGTCAACGTTGATATGTCTACGTACAAAGCTGAGTTCCTACACCACCATTACAAGGGTCGCCTCCGCCCCATGGCGCATTATGCGATGGGATGGTTGCCGCTGACCTCCCGCGTACTTGAAGCTGTTCCCGGCGCCGCTCGTTTCGTCAACTTGGCTCTCGGGATTCGCCCCGTTGAGGAACTCGTAAAGCGCCTGGCCGGCATTGAGCCTAGACGCCGCATGATCTATTTCGCACCGCAAACTCTCCGGAAATGGTTCGGGAAGCAAAGAGGCTCGGGCGTCCACGCAGTGGACGAACGCAATCGGCCCACGGTGATGCTGTGGCCTGACACCTTCAACAACTTCAATTCGCCCGGCGTCGGTCAAGCCGCAGTCGAGGTGCTGGAGGCAATGGGATACCGTGTGGTCCTTCCGGACGGCCCGGTGTGCTGCGGGCTGACGTGGCACTCCACCGGGCAGCTGGAAATGGCCAAGCGGGTCATTTCCCAGACCCTGAATTCGTTGGGTTCGGCCCTGGACGGAAACATGCCCATCATCGGACTGGAGCCCTCTTGCACGGTGATGCTCACAGATGAGATCACCGAACTGTTGCCCGATGATCCCCGTGCAGCCAAGCTGGCCCGCCAGGTCGTGACTCTTGCGGACATAGTGGCGGCGCACCAGGGAGCTTGGCCGTTCGGCGAAATCAAGGTCAAGGCCATCTCGCAGGTGCACTGCCATCAAGAAGCCAAGGGCTCCTACGACCCTGACAAGGCGGTGCTGCAAAGGCTCGGGATAGACACGGACGTCATCGGTTCCGGTTGCTGCGGGCTCGCAGGCAACTTTGGCTTCGAACCCGGACACTGGGACGTCTCACAGGCCCTGGGCGAACGAGAACTCTTCCCCAAGATCAGGACCAAAGACGAAACCACAATGGTGCTCGCCGACGGATTCTCTTGCCGCACCCAGGTCACACAAGGCACCGGAGCAAAGGCAATCCATCTGGCCGAGGTGCTCAAACTTGCCCTGGGCCAGAACGCATCAAACTCGACCTTGGACCAGGTGCCCCAGTTATAGGGTCCAAGCCGATCCAGCCCATCACCGGCATGCCTTAGATGCGGGAGGCCCACAGGAACCGCATCCAGGCCTGCACGAATGCCGAGAACATCGCCGAACGGAAGGCGCTTGAGCGGGCGGGGTTCTCGCGGGAAGGCACGCTCCGGAGTGCCCCATGGCGCGATGGATCATTCCACGACATGACCTTGTACTCGGTTCTGCGTTCTGACATTTCCGCCAGCCGCGAGTAGCACGAAACTTCCTGAGAAAACTCCTTGCGACCTCACTAGTCAGTGCTACTATGTACTAGTAGTCAATAGCGCTAGGTAGCCAAAGGAGTCGTGCCGTGGGTAAACAGATGACGGAGCTGCTCAAGGGCACCCTGGAGGGCATCGTCCTGGCGATCCTGTCCGTGCGGCCCGCGTACGGCTACGAAATCACGGCAGGGTTGCGGGATCAGGGCTTCACCGACATCGCCGAGGGCACCGTCTACGCCATCCTGGTCAGGATCGAGCGCAACGGCCTCGTCGAGGTGGAGAAGCGCCCGTCCGAGAAGGGGCCCCCACGCAAGGTGTATTCACTCAATGCCCAGGGCCAGGAATATCTCGAAGAGTTCTGGACAACGTGGGGCTTTCTGGCCGACCGGCTCGAACAGCTCCAACAAGGAGGTAGATAAACATGGCGGCAAAGTGGATCGAGCTGGTCACCGGATCGCTCGAGCAGAAGAAGCAGTACCGGCAGTACAAGGCCCGCGTCGACGCCCTCCCCGAGCCGTATGGCACCGCCGCGAAGGCGCTGCTGCGGTACTTCATGTACAACGGCGGCGTCACGGACGGTGCCACCGCCCTGAACATGATGGGCGACTTCGTCGAGCTCTGGGAGCGCGCCGCCGTGGACGGAACACCCGTGCGCGCGATCGTCGGGGAGGACCCGGTCGATTTCGCGGACACGTTCGCCCAGGCCTACGGCGGCAAGCTGTGGATCGACAAGGAGCGCGAACGGCTGACCACCGCCATCAAGCGCGTCGCGGACGACGAAACGTAGCGAACGACAGACAAGGACATCCAGATGAACGCCAACCAGGTCCACGGACCTGCGATCCATGTGCAGGGCCTGGAGAAGTCGTACAAGAAACTGGCCGTGTTGCGCGGCGTCGACTTCGACGTCGCCCGGGGCAGCATATTCGCCCTGCTCGGCTCGAACGGGGCCGGCAAAACCACCATCGTGAACATCCTGGCCACGCTGCTCGGGGCCGACGCCGGGACCGCCACCGTCAACACCTTCGACGTCGCCACGCAGGCCGCGGAGGTTCGGGAGTCCATCAGCCTCACCGGACAATTCGCGGCCGTCGATGAGATCCTCAGCGGCCGGGAGAACCTGGTGCTCGTCGCCCGGCTCCGGCACCTCAAGGACCCCGGCGCGATCGCTGACGACCTGCTGGACCGCTTCTCCCTGACCGACGCCGCCGCACGGAAGGTGTCCACGTATTCGGGCGGCATGCGCCGCCGCCTCGACATCGCGATGAGCCTCATCGGCGATCCACAGGTCATCTTCCTCGACGAGCCCACCACCGGGCTCGACCCCCAGGCCCGCCTGGAGGTGTGGCAGGCCGTCAAGGAACTGGCCGCCCACGGCACCACGGTGCTGCTCACCACGCAGCACCTGGACGAGGCCGAACACCTCGCCGACCGGATCGCGATCCTCCACCAGGGCCGGATCATCGTCAACGGCACCCTCGCCGAACTCAAGGCGCTGCTCCCGCCCGCCACGATCGAATACGTCGAGAAGCAGCCGAGCCTCGAGGACGTCTTCTTCGCGATCGTCGGTGACGACGGCGCGAACGGCACGGACGCCGACGTCGGCCAGGCCCGCGTCGGTACGGACAAGTAAGGAACGTGAAATGACCACTCATTTCTTCGGCGACACCGCCGTCCTGCTGGGACGATCCCTGCGCCACATCACCCGCAGCCTGGACACCATCATCACCACCACGCTCATGCCGATCGCCTTCATGCTGCTGTTCGTCTACGTCTTTGGCGGGGCCATCAAGGCAGGCACCGGCAACTACGTGAACTACCTGCTGCCCGGCATCGTGCTCATCACGATTGCCTCGGGCGTCTCCTACACCGCCTTCCGGCTCTTCCTGGATATGACAAGCGGCATCTTCGAACGGTTCCAGTCCATGCCGATCGCGCGGTCGTCCGTGCTGTGGGCGCACGTGCTGACCTCCCTGGTCGCAAACCTCGTCTCGGTCGCGGTGGTGGTGCTGGTCGCCCTCCTCATGGGCTTCCGCTCCGGGGCCGGGGCGCTGGCGTGGCTGGCGGTTGCCGGCGTCCTGATCCTGTTCACCCTGGCGCTGACATGGATCGCCGTCATCCCCGGCCTGTCCGCGAAGTCCGCGGACGGGGCGAGCGCGTTCTCCTACCCGCTGATCTTCCTGCCGTTCATCAGCTCCGCCTTCGTCCCCACCGCCACCATGCCCGGCCCCGTGCGCTGGTTCGCCGAAAACCAGCCGGTGACGTCCATCGTCAACGCGATCCGGGACCTGCTCGCACAGCAGCCGGTGGGCGCCAACATCTGGATCGCCCTCGCCTGGTGTATTGGCATCCTCGTCCTCGCGTACCTCTTCGCCATGGTCGCGTACCGCCGCAAGGTGGCCTAGTACCGGCATCACCGGGATCCTAGTAGGCTGATTCGCACACGTGAGGAATAGGAGGCCGAGGTGGCCGAGACGACGGTGGCGCAGACCACGAAGACCGGAACCGCGGTGGCCGAGGTGCTGGCCGAGCTGGCCGCGCTGGAGGACCCGAAGGCGCGGGCCGTGAACGAGAAGCACGGCGACGACCACGGGGTGAACCTGGGCAAGCTCCGGGCGCTCGCGAAGCGGCTGAAGACGCAGCAGGACTTGGCGCGCGAGCTTTGGGCGACGGGTGACACCGCGGCGAGGCTGGTGGCGCTGCTGATTTGCCGCCCCAAGGCGTTCGAGCGGGACGAGCTGGATGCCATGGTGCGCCAGGCGCGCATCCCCAAGGTGCAGGACTGGCTCGTGAACTACGTGGTGAAGAAGAGCCAGCACGCCGAAGCGCTGCGCGTGGGCTGGTTCGCCGACCCGGACCCCGTGGTCGCCAGCGCCGGCTGGGCGCTGACCAGCGAACGTGTGGTGAAAAAACCCGACGGCCTGGACCTCGCGGGACTCCTGGACATCATCGAGGCGCAAATGAAGGACGCCCCGGACCGCCTGCAGTGGGCGATGAACAACTGCCTGGCCCAGATCGGGATCGAGCATCCCGGGCACCGTGCCCGGGCCATCGCCATCGGTGAGCGCCTGGAGGTCCTCAAGGACTACCCGACGCCGCCCAACTGCACGTCGCCGTTCGCGCCCATCTGGATCACCGAGCTGGTGCGCCGACAGGACGGCAAGTAGGAAAAGCCTCCCCCATTTTCCCCGTGAGGGACTGCCCTCGGCGTCCTAGGGGGAATTGAAGCCACAACTGCGAGAATTCTCGCCACGGCTTGAGCTGCCTTAAGCCGTTGTCAGTGCCCAAAACCCTGCGCCCAAAAACCCGCGCCCAAAACCCGACCACACCCCCCGCGGTTGGCCGGCTCCCTAGCCGCGCCCCCAGGCCGGTGGCCGTTGCCACCCTCCACTGCGCTGCCACCCACCCGGGTGGCGCATCTTGCCCCGTGTATTCCACCCGGGAAGGTAGTAGCCGGCCACCCCATGTGTTGGGTGAGACTGAGGTCAGTTCTCAATGTGGCTTGGATCACAGTCGCCTCTTGAGGCATACGACGCCGATGTCATCTCGCCGCAATATACAAAGGAGTATCAATGGAACGGCTCATCAATATCGACAACGGGGGGACGCTGACCGACATCTGTGTCTGGGATGGTGAGGGATTTTCGTTTACGAAGACCCTGACGACACCCTTTGACTTGTCTCAGTGTCTTTTTGACGGGATCGCCAAGGCCTCCAAGGGCATTTTCGGTGAGGAGGATCTTCCACGACTCCTGCACTCCACCCGGCATATCCGGTATTCCACCACCCAGGGCACGAATGCCCTCGTGGAGCGCAAGGGACCTCGCATCGGAATCCTCACGGACAGCCCCACCCTGGCGGAGGAGCTTCGGCGCGGCGACGCGGCAGCCGGGCTGTTCGAAGACCTCGTGGGCACGCGCATAGGTGTTGTCAACGCCGACCAGGCCGTGGAGGACCTGACACATGAAATCGTCCGGCAGGTCAACCGGCTCACCACCGATGGCGCGGCCAGGCTGGTGGTCGCGATGGCGGACAAGGAGAAGGAACGAGCGGTCAAGGGTATCCTGCTGCGAAAATTCCCCCGGCACCTGCTGGGCTCCGTGCCGATCCTTTTTACCTGGGAATTCACGCCGGACGCCGTCCGGGGACGCCGCGTGTGGTCCGGGATCATCAATTCCTTCCTCCATCCGACGATGGAGCGCTTCCTCTACAGCGCCGAGCACCGGCTCCGCGACCACAAGGTCAAGAACCCGCTGCTCATTTACCGTAACGACGGCGCCTCCTCGCGCGTGGCGAAGTCCGTGGCCCTCAAGACATATTCCTCCGGCCCCCGCGGCGGCCTTGAAGGAACAAAAGCGCTCGCAAGTGCGTACGGACTTGAGCATGTCCTGATGATTGATGTGGGCGGAACCACCACCGATGTGGGCTCGGTTCAGAACTCGAGCATTTCAACGGACCGCAGGGGGTCCATCCAGGGCATTCCCGTGTCCTTTGAGATGAGCAATGTCCACTCCAATGGTGTGGGCGGCAGTTCCATCATTGCGCTCCGCGATGGTGTCATCACCGTCGGGCCCGAGAGCGTCGGGGCGGCTCCCGGTCCTGCTTGTTTTGGCTTTGGGGGCAAGCAGGCCACGATCACGGACGTCAATTTACTCTTGGGCGTCCTGGATCCGGACACGTACCTCGACGGCGGGTTCAGTCTCGACGCTGCGCGGTCGCGGGCCGTCATCATGGAGGTCATAGCGGACCCTCTGGGGATTTCCCTCGAAGAGTCGTTGATCCGGATGGAGGCAGCATACTTCGACCGCATGTCCAAGTGCTTTGCGGCCGATGTCCTGGATGCGGATGCGACGACGATTGCCGCCTTCGGGGGTGCCGGACCCATGAGCGCCTGCGGCGCGGCACGGATCTCAGGCGTGCACCGGGTCCTGGTGCCGAAAATGGCGGCGGTGTTCTCGGCATTCGGGATTGGTTTCTCTGACATCGCCCAGACGTATGAGGCCAATATCGCCGGGTTGACTGCGCAAGAATTCGATGCGACCAAGACACGGTTGCGGGAACGTGCCACTCGGGACATGTTCCAGGAGGGCCACGAGATCGAGGAATGCCGGCTCGAGTGGAGGGTGGTCCAGGAAGGAGCTGAGGGGCAGCTGATCTCCGAGCTCCCCTTGGATGAAGCGGATCCCCAGCCCAGCATCAGCGCCCACCACGCGATGCTGACCCTGACGGCCCGCTATGAACTCCCGCATGCCTCCATGAAGCCGGTGGAATCGATGGCGAAGTCGCCAGCCGTCTCCTCCTCGACTCGAAGGGTCCGTTCCTCAGTGGAGCAGGTGGATGAGGTCCCGGTTTTCGAGCTGGAACGCCAGGAGGCCGGCGCGACGGCGGCGGGCCCGGCCATCGTTGAGGGCCCCTACTTTACGGCCCGGGTCCCGCACGGCTGGAAATTTGACGTAAGCGGTTCCGGTGACCTCATGCTCACCGACACCATCTAGCACCGACCATCACATAAGCAATTGCCAGAAGAACAGGTGAGACAAGCTATGCGTATTCCAATGACGGAATATCTGATTATCGATCTCGACACCGAGCGCTGGACGTGCAAGGTCTGCGCCCACGACCTTGGCGACGCCAGAGGCAACTACAAGGAGGGGACCCTGGTCTACGACCGGGATCCACGGGACATCCACCAGTCCATTTTGGACCCGGAGAAGTACGAATTCACCTTCGCTCCGGACCCCACTTTCTGCCGAATTCTCGAGTTCTACTGCCCCGGGTGCGGCACCCAACTGGAAACCGAGTACGTTCCGCCGGGACACCCGCCGACGGTTGACATGCTCTGGGATATTGACTCGCTCCGCGAAAAGTGGATCGAACGTGGAACGGATCCCGAGTCCGTCATCAACTACGGACCCGGCGAAGAAGCTGTCGCGGATTTCAGCCCGGCACTTGGCTCGTACAACAGCTTTTCCCCTTCCGCACCTCATTCGCACAGCTAAAGGAAACCACTGGTCATGAAACGAATTTCCGTCGACATTGGCGGTACTTTTACCGACTGTTTCTTCGTTTGGGACGACGTGTATGTCGAAGCGAAGGCACTGACAACCCGACACAATCTGGCCCAGGGCTTCAACGAGGCACTCGAACTTGCCTGCTCTCGCGCCGGCCTGGACCGCGACCTCGTCCTGGCCGAAGTGGATTCGGTGCGCTACGCCACCACACTCGGCACGAATGCGCTCATCGAAGGCAAGGGCCCGCGGGTCGGGGCCCTGGTGACCCACGGATTCGAGGACACCATCCCGCTTTCCCGCGGCCGCGGCTACGGTGAGGGGCTGGACCCGTCCAAGCAACAGAACATGCCCGACGCCACCCGCCCCGATCCGCTGGTTCCGCGGGCACTGATCCGCTCAGTCAAGGAGCGCATTAACTCCGCCGGCAAGGTGGTGGTATCGCTGATGGAAGAGGACGTCCGGATGCAGGTCCGGGAACTGGTGGACGCGGGTGCGGAAGCCCTCGTGGTCTCACTGGTCAACTCGACCGAAAATCCAATCCATGAACAGCAAATTCTCGATATTATCCTGGACGAATACCCGGCCCACGAGCTCGGAGCCATCCCCGTTCTGCTGGGAAGTCAGGTGTCCGGACGGAAAGGCGAGTATGTCCGTGCAACCTCCACCATTGTTGACGCGTTCCTGCACGAAATCATGTTCCACGCGTTGGGGCAGCTGTCCAACAACCTCCGCGGTTCCGGCTATGACAAACCAATGCTTGTGGTCCACAACACCGGCGGCATGGCCCAGTCGAATTCCACCGACGCACTGCAGACCATCCACTCGGGCCCCATCGCCGGCGTAGGCGCCGCCCAGCACCTTGCCGCGAGTACCGGGTTGGGAAACGTCATCTCCACGGATATGGGCGGGACGTCCTTCGACATTGGGCTGGTTCCCGAGGGAGGCGTCAAGCACTACGACTTCCAACCCACCATTGGACGCTGGCTGGTGTCGGTTCCCATGATCCACCTGCTGACCCTGGGTGCGGGAGGGGGGTCGATAGCCAGCTATGACAGGATCCACCATTCGGTGCAGATCGGGCCCGAGTCTGCCGGTTCCGACCCTGGCCCGGCTTGCTACGACCGTGGCGGCCTCCGCCCGACGGTTACCGACGCGGACCTCGTGCTGGGTTACCTTGATCCCGACAACTACGCCAACGGCTACATCAAGCTGAACAAGAAGCGTTCCGTCTATGCGATCGACGAGGTTCTCTCCGACGAACTGGGGATGGACACCATTGAAGTGGCCAAGATCGTCAAGAACGGCGTCGATGAGCAAATGGCCATTGGCATGTCGAAGGAACTGCGGGTCAGGGGCTACCTTCCCGAAGACTTCACCATGCTCGCCTATGGCGGCAACGGCCCGCTCCATGCCTGCGGCATCGCCGACCATGCCGGCATCCGCAGGATCCTCGCGCCGCCCTTCTCCTCGGTCTTCTCCGCGTGTGGGGCCGGCAACATGAAGCCGCTCCATATTCACGAGCGGGGCTCCCATGTGGTGTTGTACAACGCCACGGAACGAAGCCTCTACAACACCTATGACGAACTGAACCGTGTCATCCGGGAGCTTGAAGCCAAGGGCAGGGAAGACCTGGTACGGCAGGGCTACAATCTCGCAGACATCCGCCACAGTCTCGAGATGGACCTGCGCTACGGCAACCAAATGGTGACCACGGCAGTCGTTTTCGACATCAACCGTGTCAACGGCGTCGCCGACGTCCTGCACCTGATCCGCACGTTCTCCGAAATTTACGGCCAGCGCTACGGTGCCGGAAGCCAGGCTCCCGAGGCGGGCATCAAGGCGCAGACCGTTCGCGTGTCCTCCTATGTGGAGGGGGACGTCGTGAAGTTCGATTCGATCGACTCCGGGCACGACAGGACCATGCCGTCCCCGATCGGTATCCGCCAGGTGCATTTTGTGAAGATCGACGGCGCCGTCGATACGCCGGTATACGACGCCAATTCGCTGCACCATCAACATGTCATTCACGGCCCGGCCATCGTGACCACGGAAAACACCACGTACCTCGTTGAGCCGTCGTGGCGACTGGAACCCACCTCACAGGGGGCCGTGTGGTTCCTCAAAGACTGACACCGGGCATATCACCCTAAGACCTTCCAGAAAAAACCATTGAAGGAGCCAGACAGCAATGACGCTTACAGCCAATGAAATCAGCAGGACCGGGCGGACCGATGACACGTCGCAGCCGCTCACCGCCCAGGAGCAGCAGTGGGTGGACCAATTCATGGACGAAACAACACTCTTCCTCGGCCCCGACCCGGCCATCATGCGCAGCCACTCGATCACCTCCCGCTCCGCCTACGAAGATGAGTGCATTTCCAGGGGCATCGACCCCATCCAGATCGATCGCATCCGCAAACGGCTCGCCGGCGCCCTGGATGAAGGCTACGAAATGTGCGAGGCCATGGGCGCTGCACCCGGCGCCAAATGGGGGGATCTGACGACGGCCATCTACACGGCCGAAGGCGATGTCGCCTACCTCTCGTGCCATGGGGTGATCGCCTTCTCGGCCATCTTGCACCACCCCATCCGCTACATCATGAAGTACTGGAAGGACGAGCCAACCGTCGGCATCAACCCCGGTGACGGGTTCATCCACAACGATGCCCGGTATGGAAACGTCCACAACACGGACCAGTCGATGATCACGCCGATCATGCGCGATGGCCAGATCATCGCCTGGGTGGCGGCGACAATCCACGAAGGCGAGAACGGCGCCTGCGAGCCCGGCGGAATGCCGTCAGGCTCAGAGACCCCCTTTGACGACGGACTGCGGATGTCCCCCTTCAAGATTGTGGAGAAGGGCGAACTCCGCCGGGACCTGCTGACGTTCTTGCAGCACTCGGTTCGCGACCCCAAACTCCAACTGGCCGACCTTAAGGTAAAGATCGGTGCCGTGCAGAGAATCCAACAACGCGTCGACAGCATCATTGACGAGGTCGGAATCGAGACATTTGTGGCGGCACTTCGGGTCACGGTCGAAGACGTGGAGGAGGAGGTAAAGCGGCGCATCAGCGAGCTCCCCGACGGGACCGTGACCTTCAACCAGTTCATGGACTCCACGCTCAAAGAAAACATCTTGATCAAATTTGCCTGCAAGGTCACCGTTAAGGGCGATAAGATGACCGTCGACCTTAGGGGGACGGGGCCGGAAATCCTCAACCGAGCCATCAATTCTCCGTTGTGCTCGGTCAAGTCCATGATGATGCAGGCAATCCTTGCCTTTTGGTGGCCGGACCTGCCACGATGCACGTCGGCGATGTCTCCCATTGACATCATCTCGGATGAACATACCTGGGCCGATGCCGGTTACGATGCACCGATGGGCCAGTCGCTGCAGGCCTCCTTCCGCGCGTTTTCGGCACTGCAGACGGCATTCGCGAAGATGCAGTTCTCAAATCCGGAAAAGTTCTCCAACGTCCTGGCTCCGTGGTTCAACCAGATCAACACCTTCCTGTGGGGAGGCCTGACCCAGCACGGTGACCAGGTGGGCAACCTGTGTGCCGACCTCAACGGCATGGGCGGTGGGGCCAAGGCGTTCCGTGATGGTGAGGACGCCGTCTCACCATTATTCTGCGCCATGGCTGACACCGCCGAGCAGGAGGTCATGGAGGAAGAAGTCCCGTTCATGCAGTTGGTGAGCAAGCGCATCGTCCGCGACAACCAGGGCTTCGGGAAGAACAGCGGAGGCATGGGCTATGAAATGATCGTTGCCGCCGAGGGAACGCCGATGTGGGGCTTTATGACGGTCACCTCGGGCTCCAAATTCTCCTCCGTCACCGGAATGTTTGGCGGCTACGGCTGCAGCACCAACCCGCTGGCGATGGTCAAGGGCATCAACATCTACGACATCATCCGCAAGGACTCCAGCAAGTTTGACCTGTCCATGGAGCAGATCATGAACCGGCAACCCTATGAGGGCGGGAAATACACCACTGCGCACATGGGTCTTCAGTTCGACGTCGCCAAGGATGGCGAGCTGTACATGATTGCCCAGGGCTCTGGCGGCGGTTACGGCGACGTGCTCGAACGCGACCCCGAATCGGTGGCCAAGGACCTGGAACTCGGACGCATTTCGGCGCACGTTGCCACAAGCATCTACGGCGTCGTTTGGGATGCTGAGACGTTCGTGGTGGATGAAGAAGCCACCCGTCAACTGCGCCGGGATGCCCGGGCGGCCCGGCTGGCCCGCGGCAAGCCGTACAAGGAATTCGTGGAGGGCTATGTGCGGCCCGAGCCGCCGAAGGATCTGCTCTACTACGGGTCCTGGGGTGACGACACGGATGAGCTCACCGCCACCCACTTCACCAACAATGGCCCGGAGCGCGTCAAGGCCACCGTGGACAAGCTGCCGCTGATCATGATCCCGGACCGCAGGGAAGTCAAGATCGGGCAATTGGAGGAGAGAATCCGCGAACTGGAAACCAAGCACGGGGAAGTCATCCAGCGCAAGTCCTAACCTCAACCCATTCAAGAAGCGTTCAGCGCCGCATCCTCCGCCCTCACGGAGGGTGCGGTGCTGGACGCTCGGAACAGCAAACCTTTGGAGACGTCATGACCACCTCAACTTCCACCACGCTGGCCAACATAGTCTCTGCCCCTCCGTCGGGCAGGGCGAAGGCCGTGGTCTTCGATCACCACCACTACGCATCGTCGGTCATACTTCGCGGCCATGAAGTCCCATGGGACAACCCCATCGAATACGCGTCGTTCTTTGCCCAGGCGCAAGGGCTGCTCAAGCCCGACACCGCCCTGTTGGACCTGGCGCGGCTCTGCGAATATCTGACGGCGGGCAACACCGGACTTGGTGCGGCGATGGCGGCCAAGTCCCGGACGGGCTTTGCGCTCCGGACACTGTTGGCAGATAGCGACGTCAATAAGGCGGTGTTGGACTTCGCGACGGTCTTCGCCCAGACAGCCCGTCAGCCCGTGGTTCTTCGGATTCCATCCCCCATGGACTGGCTCATCTCCACCCACCGCTTTGGCGGGGTCGCCGCCGTCGAGGACCTGGGGCCGGATGACGCGGAGAACGCGTCGATGTACGTGAGCGACTGGTTGCGGGCTTTTGCGCTCTTGCCGATCGCCGCTGTTCTTCTGGACAACCGAACAACTGGCGGGGACCATCGGCATGTGTCCGTTGGGTTGGACGCCTATACCCCCATTGCCAACGTGAGCAGCAACTATCGGTGGACGTTGGGGCAACTCGATGACGACCACCTGCATCTTCAGGCCGAGACCGCGGTGGGAGGGTACATCCCCGACAGGTTCTGGCTGGATGCACAGGGAGAACTTCCCGCCGCCGATTTTTACTTCGCCGAGGTGCCCAGCGCGGCACGGCCGGAGGATGTCCTGATGCGACTTGTTGCCCTTCAATAGGCGGCCGCAGGCGGTCTCGTCCGGCCCTACAGATCCTCGGACCTGCCATCTTGCTGCAGCAAATGCCTGCGCCGTGCTTCATCCACACAGCGTTGCCGGTCGCCAACGCCAAGGCTGCTGAACAGGTTCTTCAGGTACCATTTCACCGTGTTGATGCCCAGGTGAAGCTCCTGGGCGATTTCCCGGTTGGAGCGGCCCTTCTCGACCAGCATCAGAATAGTTTGTTCGCGTGCCGAGAGACCGGGCTCCGCGACGGACTCCGCCTTGGTCCGCCAGTCCTGGGGTCCCGCGCTTCGGAGGGTGGAACCGCCCCGAGCAACTGCGGTATTGGAATCCAGTCGAATCAGGAGGCTGAGAAACGACCCCAGATCTGCGTCGAGGTTCTTCGCCCTGCCCAGCCTCACCTTCTCGGAGAGGGCGTGCAATACTGCGGAGCAGCCGGCGCCGCCATCCAGCAGCGGCCTCACCAGGCCCAACCGATGACACGTCTCGAGCGCTGGAAGGAGGGTGTCCTCGGCCTCGTGCTGGAGTCCAGCCTGCTGAAGCGCTTCAACCAGCAGGATGCGCGCGTGCAGTTCCGCCCGCGGGCCCGTGTGGGCCGCGGCCCGTCCCAGCAGCAGGCGGGCCGTTTCCACGGCGGCAAGGCCCTCCGGACTACCGGCGCCGGAGATGTGCGCGGCGGCCAAATCCGAGCGGATCCGCGTGGCAAGAACAATCTGATAGTTGGACTCGGCCAATCCGTCAAGCCGCGGCCCGTGGACGTCGTCCCCTTCGAAGGCCTCGGCGGCGTCGGCGGGATGGAACGGCCGGGGTGCCAGGCCCATCCGCACCCGTTCAAGGTTCATGACGAGTTTGAGCCGCGTCAGGCCCAAACTGTCGGCGACGGAGTCGCCTTCATCGAGTATCTCAACGGCCTTGGACGTGTCGCCTCGGAGTTCCTTGATTTTGGCGAGAGTGGAATATGTGGAAATCATGAAGTCCACGACCCCGCCTTCGGACCCCAGCTCATGCGTCTCTTCCAAAAGCCTTTCGGCCTTGTCCAGGGCACCGCGTTCGTAAAGCAGCTGCCCCATCATCGCGCCCGCCAGCCTGGCCGCGTGGGAGTGTCGTCCGGCGTGGCTGCGGCCCAATTCGACGGCCAGGGCAAAATGCCGTTCAACCTGTTCCATGTCGAGGAGGGCGTAGGCCGCCAAACCGGCAAAGCAGTGCCCATAGACATTGCTGAACGGGCCGGAGGTCCGGTCGTGGAACCTGTCCGCCCAGCGCTGTTGCTCCAGCGCCTGCTCATACTGGCCATCGTGAATCTTCTTAAAGGTTGACAGGTTTGCCCCGACCGAGACAATCCAGGACCGGAGCCGTTCGGCGTGCGCGAAGCACTTGTCGTCCAATTCGCCGACGCGGCAGACGTTGTCGCCATACATGTCAATGCAGCTCTGGACGACGAGGCTCTCGACGCCCAGCTCAAAGCGGTCGTCATCGTTGAGCGACGCATCAAAGGGCATGACGGCCCCGGCCTGGTTAAGGGCAATCTGGGCTTCCGCGGCCAAATGGATGAGCGTATTCGCCCACGCAATGGCCATCTGGAGCCGTGCCTGACCGGCCACGCGTTCCGCCGGGATCTTGCCAACCAGCGCGAGCAAGGTCGCCATGCTCGAGTGCTCCACCAGCCACATGGCGCGGGACTCCACAATTTCCACGGCGAAGTCGACGTCGCCCGCGGCCAGTGCGTGGTCGACGGCGTCGCTGGGGAATCCATTCACGGAGTACCAGCGCGCTGCGGTGAGATGCAGTTCCCTGATCCGTCCCGGGTAGTCCCGCTCCAGGCGGCGGCGCAAGTAGTCCTCGAAGAGGTGGTGATACCGGTACCACGTGCCGTCCTCGTCCAGCGGCTGCAGAAACAAGTCCTTGGCCTGTACCTGCTCGAGCATCACTTGTCCTTGTTCCACACCCGACAGCGCCGACGCGAGTCCCGCGCACAGGCGCTCGGGAACAGAGGAAGTCAGGAGGAAGTCCAACACCTCGGGTTCCAAAGCGTTGAACACGTTCTCCGCCAGATACTCACCGATCGACTGATGACCCCCGGACAGTCTCTCAATGAGGGCCGAGGCTTCACGATGATCTCGCAGGGAGAGGGACACGAGTTGCAGGGCGGCGATCCAGCCTTCCGTGGTCCGATGAAGATTGGCCACGTCCTCGTGGTCGAGGTTCAGACGGTTAATGTCCACCAGGAAGGACTGGGATTCCTGCTGGTCGAAGCGCAGCGAGACGGCATCCACCTCAACCAGCTGGCCGCGTACCATCAGGCGCCCCAGCGGGAGTCCCGCGCGGGTGCGGCTGGTGATGATGAAGGACAGATGCGCTCCGCCGGCGTCCAGCAGCCGTTCGACGACGTCCATGGTTCGCTTGTCCGTGACCAAATGCCAGTCATCCAGCGCGACGACGACGTCCTGCCCGCCCTCGTCGATGGCATTGATCAAGGCGGGTATGACGTAGCGTTCTGCGTCGTCGGGCCTTTCCTCGAGCAGTTGCTGCAACTCGTCGTCGAAACTCTTCTGTGCCCGTCCGATCGCTTCCAACAAATGGGACAGGAACCAGATGGTGTTGTTGTCATCCCGGTCCAGGGAAAGCCAGACGGTGGTCCGTCCACGCGCGGCGAGAAGATCCATCCATTGGGCCGCCAAGGTGGACTTGCCAAAGCCTGCCGGGGCATGGATAAGGGCCAGGCGCCACGCCGGTTCGATATCCAGGAAATCGGACAACCGCGTCCGGGGGACCCATTTGCCGACCGGGCTCGGAGAACGGAACTTGCTTGAAGCACCGCGCGGCACAACCGTCATTCGCCACCTCCTTGTGCGCCGGCATGCGCCGGGAAAGCCCTATGCCCTCGAAGAACCCATGTCCGCAGATACTCAGAACGACACCGTTCTGTATCACTGCAGGCGACAATGGTCCCTACTCTTGGGCTCGGATTTCCTGCAGAACGGTCTCGGCCACTCGAAAAGACTCAAGGGCAGCAGCTGCGCCACAGTAGATCATCGTCTGCAACAGTACTTCTTGAATTTGCTGTTCCGTAACGCCATTGTTAAGAGCCCCCCGGAGGTGTCCCTCGAATTGATGGGGACGGTTAAGTGCGGTCAGCAAAGCCAAATTGAGCATGCTCCGTGTTTTGATGTCCAGGCCAGGCCTGGACCACACGTTGCCCCACGCATACTCGGTAACCAGCTCTTGGATAGGACGGGAAAACTCCGTGGCCTGCCCAAGACTACGCTCYACGTGGGCCGCACCCATGACGGCCTTGCGGATACTCAGACCCTCATTGTACGTGTCCTGGTGTGTTCCTGAAATTCTCACCCGCGTGCCGCTTTCTGTGAAAGATATTCCCCTGGTGGTTTAGACGGACTCGAGGATGCTCACGTAATTGGCGATGCCGACGCCGCCCATGTTTTGCACGGCGGCCCGATGCGGATTGGGCAGTTGCATGGCGCCGGCGGTGCCCGTGAGTTGCATGGCGGCGATGACGTGTTGGGAGACGCCGGTGGCGCCGACGGGGTGGCCCTTGGCCTTGAGCCCGCCGGAGACGTTGATGGGCAGTTTCCCGTCCTTGTACACCCAACCTTCGGTGATGGCGCGGCTGCCCTGGCCGGGCTCGGTGAGTCCCATGGCCTCGTACATGAGCAGTTCGGCGATCGTGAAGCAGTCATGGACCTCGGCGAAGTCCAGATCGTCGAGTTCGACGCCGGCCATGCCCAGGGCGCGCTGCCAGGAGACGCGGGTGGCGGCGAATGCGGTGGGGTCGCGGCGTTCGGCGGGCAGGAAGTCGTTGGCGTGACCGAAGCCGGCGAGCCGCACCGGGGACGTGACGCCGCCGGTGGGGGAGGTGGAGAGGATGACGGCGGCGGCGCCGTCGGAGACAGGGGAGCAGTCGGTGCGGCGCAGCGGGTCGGCGACCATGGGGTTCTTTTCGGAGACGGTGCGGCAGAAGTCCTCGCCGAGGTCCTTGCGGAGCTGGGCGTAGGGGTTGTCGACGCCGTTGCGGTGGTTTTTCGCCGCGATCGAGCCCAAGACGTCGCCTACTGGACCGTAGCGTTTTTGGTAGTGCTTGGCGACCTCGGCGAAGAGTCCGGTGAAGCCGGTGGTGGAGGCTTTCCCCGCCATGTCGTAGTCAGCGCCAAGCAGGGCGGCCCCGACGACGTCGGCGCCGGCGTGCGTCATCTTCTCGGCACCAATGACCAGCACGGTCCTCGCGGTGCCGGCGAGCAGGGCCTTGGCGCCTTGCTGCAGGGCGGCCGAGCCGGAGGCGCAGGCGTTTTCCACCCGGGTCGCCGGGACGTTGGCCAGGTCTTCTGAAACCTGCAGGGCCAGGGAGGAGGGGAAGGCCAGCGGCATCATGCCGGCGTTGAACTGGCCCAGGTAGATTTCATCGATCGCTCCGGGTTCGACGCCGGCGGTGGTAATGGCCTCCGTGGCGACCTGGACGATCAGGGACTCGAGCGTTTCCCCGGTGAGCTTGCCGAACTTGCTGTGTCCCCAGCCGGTGAGGAGGAGGTCTTTTCCGAACTGTTCGCGCAGGCTCATGCCACGGCTCCTTCGAGGCGGACGGCGAAGGCGGCATCGGTGCGGGATTCGATATCCGCCACGGTGGTCCCCGGCGCCAGGCGCGTGAGCATCAGGGCCGGCCTCCCGACGTCGTCCTTCCCGGCGCTGTTCGCGGTGGCGGGTTCGATGTCGAAGACGGCGAGGTTGGTGATGATGCGGTCCACCACGCGGCGCCCGGTGAGCGGCAGGGAGCACTCGTTGACGATTTTTGGGGTGCCGTCCTTGGCGGTGTGGTCGGTGAGGACCACGACGCGCGGCGTGCCGGCGACCAGGTCCATGGCGCCCCCCATGCCCTTGACCATCTTGCCGGGGATGGTCCAGTTGGCGAGGTCGCCCGTGCCGGAGACTTCCATGGCGCCGAGGATCGCGACCTTGACGTGGCCGCCGCGGATCATGCCGAAGGAGGTCGTGGAATCAAAGATGCTGGCCCCGGGGAGCAGGGTGACCGTTTGCTTGCCGGCGTTGATCAGGTCCGCGTCCTCCTCGCCCTCGTAGGGGAAGGGGCCCATGCCGAGGAGCCCGTTTTCGCTTTGCAGCACGACGCGGACGCCGTCGGGCAGGTTGTTGGCGACTAGGGTGGGGATGCCGATCCCGAGGTTGACGTAGTCGCCGTCGTTGAGTTCCTCGGCCGCGATGGCGGCCATTTCGTTGCGGGTCCAGGCCATGCTGGTGTGCTCCTTGGATCGGGGTGGTTTAGGCCGGGACGGCGAAGGTGAGGTGTTCGGGGCGGGTGCGGACGGTGCGCTGCTCGATGTCCTTCACCCGGGCCGTGGCCTGGATGAGGCGCTGGACGAAGACGCCCGGGGTGACGATGTGGTTGGGGTCCAGGCGGCCGGGTTCGACGATGACCTCGGCCTCGGCGATGGTCACCCGGCCGGCCGTGGCGACGACGGGGTTGAAGTTGCGGGCCGTGTACCGGTAGATGAGGTTTCCGTCGGTGTCGGCGGTGTGCGCGTGGACCAGGGCGAGGTCGGCGGTGATGGCGCGCTCCAAAACGTAGGTCTCGCCGTCGAACTCCTCGTGCGGCTTGCCCTCGGCGACCAGGGTGCCGACGCCGGTCTTGGTGTAGAACGCGGGGATGCCGGAGCCGCCGGCGCGGAGCCGCTCGGCCAGGGTGCCCTGCGGGGTGAACTCGACCTCCAGCAGCCCGGCCAGGTACTGCTCGGCGAAGAGCTTGTTCTCGCCCACGTAGGAGGCGATGACCTTGGCGACCTGCCCGGCCTCAATGAGCACGCCCAGGCCCTTGCCGTCGATCCCCATGTTGTTCGAGACCACTGTCAGGCCCTTGGCGCCGGAATCACGGACGGCCTCGATCAGCTCCGCCGGGATGCCGCTGAGCCCAAAGCCGCCCACGGCCAGCGTCATGCCGTCCCGCACTATATCGGCCACTGCCTGGGCCGCACTGCTGCGCACCTTTGTCATGAAGTTCTCCTCATTGAGCCAGTCGGGGGTCAATCCACTTTATGGACTGTAGGGTATGAAGTTGAGCATAGGTGGGCGGTAATTGCCCTGTCAAGGCGCTAAAATGCTTCATTTTCATTGATTTCTATAGTGTGGACGGTAAGCTAATTACTATCCACAATATGGACAGATGGGAATGAATTTGATGAATCACGTGACGGTGCAGGGTGCGCAGGTTGTCGGCCGGGTCGCGGCCCTGCTGCGAATTGTCAGCAGGAAGCCGGAAGGGGCCGCCCTGGTCGAGGTGGTCCAGGAGTCTGGGCTGACCCGTCCCACGGTCCACCGGCTGTTGACGTCGCTCGCGAGCGAGGGGCTGCTGGACCGCGACGGTGGAACCGGGAACTGGGTGCTGGGCCCGGAGGCGCTGCTGATGGGTTCCGTCGCAGCCGCACGATTTCCCATCGAGGACATCGCCCGGCCCAGCCTGCGCCGGCTGGCCGAGGAAACGGGGGAGAGCGCCTTCTTCTCGGTTCGTCGCGGCGGTGAGACCGTGTGCCTGTTGCGGGAGGAAGGCAGCTTCCCCATCCGCTCCTTTGTCCTCCATGAGGGAGTGCGCTTTCCCCTGGGTGTCGCCTCGGCCGGCAACGCCATCATGGCCTTCCTGCCGCCGGCTGAACAGGAGGAGATCTTTGCCCGCTGGGACGATCACGCCGGGACCTTCGCCCCCGCGCACCCTGTGGCCCTGGTCAGGGAGAATCTGGCACGGACCCACCACAATGGATACTCCGTCAATCCCGGCCTTGTGCTCGAAGGCAGTTGGGGGATGGGCGCCGCCGTCTTCGACGCGCAGGGAAAGCCGGCCTGGGCCCTCTCACTGACGGGCATTGAACCCCGGTTCCGGAAGGATCGCCAGGAATTCCTCGGGAGACTCCTCCTGGAAGAGGCACACCGGGTCACCGGCACCCTGGCGAACAACTGGAAGTAGTCGGCGGCACCAGGTCGGGTGCCCTAGTGCGCCGACGCGCCCGCGCCGAACCCGGTGTCGCCGAACCCCCTGTCGCCGAACCAGGTGCCAAGGGCCTGGGGCAGCCCCCGGTCCGTGAGCTTTCCCGCCCAGGCGACATGGCCGTCGGGCCGGATCAGCACGGCCGGGGGCGCCGCGACCTCGCCGAGCAGCGGGAGCTCCCAGTCGCCGTCGTGCCGGGCGTCGACCCAGCGGACCCGATCCTCCCAGGGGGAGAGGTCGAACCCGCCGGGTTCGCCGAGGTTCAGGAGAATGGGCCGGGCGTCGTGCATCAGGGCGAAGACGCGCGTGGGGCCCTCCGCGGTCCGCAGCTCGAGATCGGGCATGCGCCGCCCGAGCACCGGGTGTCCGGCGCCGAGGTCGTAGTGAATGTCCAGGCCGGAGAGCATTGCGGCGAGGTGCCGGCGCGGCTCGTCCATGCCCAGCAGCTCGGCCAGGGTGTCGCGCAGGGCCTGGTGACGGTCGTCGGGGGTACTGAGCGCAACCTGCGCCGAGGTGTACCGCAACACCCGCGCACCCACCGGATGCCGTTCGGCGTGGTAGCTGTCCAGCAGGCTCGTCGGTGAGGTCCCGGTGACCACCTGGGCCAGCTTCCAGCCCAGATTCACGGCATCCTGCACGCCGGTGCCGAGGCCCTGGCCGCCCTGCGGGGGATGAACGTGCGCGGCGTCGCCGGCCAGCAGCACCCGTCCCTGGCGATAGGAGGCCGCCTGCCGGGTCATGTCCGTGAACCGGGAGAGCCGGCTCGCGCTGTGCACGCCGTAGTCCGTCCCGTAGGCGCCAATCAGGGCCGCCCGGAGCTCCGGTAAGGTGGGGTCGCCGGCGTGGTCGACGTCCCGTTCCCTGAGCACGACCCCGTACGGCCCGCCGCCCTTTTCCCGGTTGACGGGTCCGATCCCGCCGCCTTCGCTGCGGACGCCGATCTTTGGCTCCGCGGTCATCTGGACCTCGGCGATCATCCAGCTGGCGGAGGGATCCAGGCCGGGGAAGTCGATGCCGGCGGTCTTGCGGACCAGGCTGTGCCCGCCGTCGCAGCCGACGAGGAACTGGGCCCGGAGCGGCGCGCCGGCGTCGAGCACGACGTCGACGCCGGCGTCGTCCTGGGCGAAGCCCGCCACCGTGGTGCTGCGCAGGATCGGAACCCCCAGCTCGGCGACCCAGCTGGCCAGGAGGCGCTCGATCTGGTTCTGCCAGAGCGCCAGGACGTAGTTGTGCCGGGTGGGGAAGTCGCTGATGTCCAGGAGGGTCCCGGCGAAGCCCAGGCTGGGGCTGGTTTTCCCCGCCGAAAGGAAGCGGTCCGCGACGCCCCGCTGGTCGAGTACCTCGAGGGTGCGGGAGTGCAGCCCCCCGGCTCGCGAGCCGTCGAGCTCCTGGCTGGCGCGTTGCTCCACGATGACGACGTCGATGCCCGCCAACGCCAGCTCGCCGGCCAGCATCAGCCCGGTCGGGCCGCCTCCCGCGATCACCACGGCATGGGCGCTCGCGGTCGTGGCGTCTGGTGGATGTGAGCCGGCCATTCCACCATGCCACCACGGGTGTGACGACGGCGGCAAGCCCTCCCGCCGAGCAATTTCGTCTTGGTCGCGGAAGGGCTTGCCGTGAGTCATACCGCTAGACGGTGAAGCTGGCCTCGTCGTTCAGGTCCACGTCCTTGGTTTCCGGGCCCATGGTGGCGCCGATCCAGACCAGGATGCCGGCGAAGCAGATCATCAACGCGACGGCCACCCGGTCGGGCATGAAATTGCCCAGCGCCTGGATGTAGAACGCGTAGAAGGCCGGAAGGATGACGGCCAGGCTGTAGCCGACCCCGTAGCCGCTGGCGCGGATGCTGGAGGGGAAGCGTTCGCACAGGTAGGCGCCCACCGGGGCGAACACGCACAGGCTGGTGACCTGGACCAGCACGGCCAGCAGCCCGGCCAGGAGAATGTTGCTCGCGCCGACCGTCATGGTGGCGATGTAAAGGCCGGGCGCCACGACGGTGATGAGCACCGCATACCAACGGTAGAACCGGCGTCGGCCGATTTTTTGCGAGAGGAACCCGGAGGCCACGAACGCGCAGGCGGTGACGAGCGGGGCGATGGTCATGATGATGCTGACCGTCTGGTCGGGAATGTGGGCGTCCGTCTTGAGCCGGCCGGTGAGCACGGCATTGCTGACGTTGCTCAGGATCCACATGCCGGTCATGAGGATGAAGATCTGGATGAGGCTGCGGCGGTGCACTCCGCTAAAGAGCGACTTGATCGGGTTCTCCGCCTTCACGGCCGACTCGGTGCCGGGGGCGTCGTGCACGTTCTTGCGGTAGTAGAGAAACAGGGCAGCGGCCAGGGCGGCGCCGAGGAAGAACGGGATCCGCCACCCCCACACCGCGTAGGCGGAGTCGTGGCCGGCCGACGGGATGAAGGACAACAAGATGAAGGTCAAAAAGGCCAGGCTGACGTTGGCGACGGAGGCCATCGAGGTGATCATGCCGCTGAGCGGTCCGCGGCGCTTCTTCGGGGCCCACTCCATGGCCAGCGGGATGGCGACGGAGTATTCCCCGCCCAGGAAGAATCCGCCGATGAACCGCAGCCCGATCAGCAGGAACAGGCCAAGGTGCCCGGCCGTTTCAAAGCCCGGGAGTAGGGCCATGAGCAGGGTCGCCGCGCCAAAGCCGGCGATCGCGATCAGCGTGGTGAGCTGGCGGCCGGTCTTGTCCGCGATGTGCCCGAAGAAGGCGGCGCCCAGGGGGCGGGCCACCAGGGTCGAGATGAAGATCAGCGAACTGAAAAGGGCCACCGTCTCGGGCGGGGTGCCCGCGCCGTTGAAATAGCTCATGGCCGGTGCCAGGGTGATGATCGGCAAGAAGATGTCGAATTGGTCGACGAAATAGCCGAAGATCCCGCCCCGGAGGGCGCCGCGGCGCTGCTTGGCCAAGGTGGCGTCAGTCGGCATGGGCGCCGTCAATTGTGTTTTCATGTGTTGCTTCCTGAATCGTGCCCGTCATTGGGCGGTGAAGGTGATTCCTACGCCTGGTCGAGGCGTCGGATGGTGTTGGCGAGGACATGGACGCCGTTGCCGAGCTGGGTCTTGTCCGTAAATTCGTCGGGGCAGTGGCTGCGCCCGCCCTGTGAAGGGACAAAGATCATGCCCATCGGCCCCAGGTGCGCCATGTGGGCGGCGTCGTGGCCGGCGCCGCTGGGCACGGCCTCCCAGCTGTAGCCGAGGTCGGCGGCGGCCGCCGCGACGGTGTCCTGCATGGTTTGGGCTGCCGGGACCGGGTCCTGGTCATTGAGCAGGTCGATGGCCACCTCGACGCCCCGCAGGGCCGCGTCGACCGCGATCTTTTCCGCGATGCTGCGCCGGGCCCCCGTGAGCCAGCTCGGGTCGATGCTGCGGATCTCCGCCCAGATGGTGGCGGAATCGGGCACGACGTTGAACGCGCCGTGGCCCGTGGCGATCCGGCCCGTGGTGCTCACCCCGTGGACGGGGGCACCGCACCCCACGCGTTCCACGGTCAGGATTGCCTCCGCGGCGGCCAGGAGGGCGTCGGCACGTTGGTCCATGGGAGTGGTGCCGGCGTGGTCGGCCCGGCCGGTGAAGACGGCCATGACGCGTTCAATGCCGGCGATGGAGGTGACCACTCCGATCTGGCTGCCGCTGCGCTCCAGCAGGGGGCCTTGTTCAACGTGAAGTTCGATGTAGGACTTGATGTCCCGGGGATTCCAAGCCATGGACACGGCCGCGTTGGGGTCCGCGCCGAAGCTGGCGATGGCGTCGCCCATGGAGACGCCGTGGGCATCCCGGCGGGCGAGGTGGGCGGCGTCGAGCACCCCGGCGACGGCGCGGGAGCCGACGCAGCTGACGCCGAATCCGTTGGCCTCCTCACCGAGGAAGTCCATGACGATCAAGTCGCTGGTCAGGCGCGTGCCGGATTCCTGCAGGACCCGGGCCGCCTCGATCGCGCCCAGGACCCCCACGACGCCGTCGAACCGGCCGCCGGAGTGCACGGTGTCCGTGTGTGAGCCGGTCACGATGGCCGGGGCGTTCGGGTTGGTCCCGGGCAGGCGCCCGACGATGTTCCCGGCGCCGTCGATGTGGGCCTGGAGCCCGGCGTCGCGCATGCGGGCCAGCGTCCAGGAACGCGAGGCCTTGTACGGGTCGGAAAAGACCTCGCGGGTCCAGCCCGGGCTGGTCGAATCGACGATCGCCGAGAGGTCCATGATCTCGCCCCAGAGCCTGTCGGCGTCCGGGCGAAGCAGCGAGGAGGTGGGGTTGTTCATAGGGTTTCCATTTCAAGGGGTGGGTGGAAGGGCGGCCGGTGGCGCTCCAAGGGCTTACCAGCCTTCCTCGGTCATCCAGGCGGTGGAACCGGCGGCCGAGCCGAGCTCACTGCCCAGTTCGGCGGCGGCCTTGCAGACCAGGTCCACGACGTCGTCGAGCCGCTGGCCGTTCAGGCGCTGCTGGCGGCCGGCGACGCTCAGCGCACAAATGCAGTGGCCGTGCCGGAACACGGGGGCCGCGACGGCCACCATGAAGGGGTCGACCTCGCCCTCGCTGACCGAGAAGCCGTTGGAGCGGATGGCGGGCAGGAGGACCTTGAGCCGGTCGGCGTCCGGGGTCATGGCCGTGAACTTGCGCATGCTGCTTTGCTCCACGGTGGCCACGACGTCGGCCGGGGCGTACGCCAGCAGCGTGGTGGCGCTGGCACCGGCGTGCAGCGGGCGAACCGAGCCGCGGTAGAAGGACAGGGCGTCGGCGCGTCGGGGGGAGAGCCGTTCCAGGCACAGCGCGGCCATTTGCACACGGACCGTCAGGATCACCGTTTCGCCCGTCTGGGCGCACAGGCGATTGAGCACGGGGGCCGCCACCTCCACCAGGTGCTGCTTCTCCGACTGCTCGTCCCGACTGGATACCCTCACGCCGGGGTAGTAGTAGCCGCCCAGCTCATAGAGATAGTCGGTCTCGCGAAACAACTTGATGTAGCGGTAGGCCGAGGACGCCGGGATGTCCAGGACCGAGGCAATCTCATCGACGCGCATGCGGCCGTTGTCGGCGATCATGGTCAGGATCGCCAGGCCCCGGCTGAGGGAGGTCAGGCTCATCGCGGTTCCTTTCGCCACCACCACAGCACGGCCTTAGGCAGACTCGACGACGGCGCCGCGGCCACGGACGCCGAGCAGTTCCGTGCCGTCCCAGACGACCGTGCCGCGCGAGATGGTGGTGGTCACCCGCCCGGACGTCCTCAGGCCCTGGTACGGTGTCCAGCCGGCGTTGGAGAACATGTCATCGGCGTCGATGTCCCAGGCGGTGGTGGGGTCGAAGACGGCGATGTCGGCGTCGAACCCGACGTCGAGGCGGCCCTTAACATGGCCCACGCCAAACCGTTCCGCCGGCGCGGACGTCAGGGACGTCACGGCGGCGTTGAACGCCTCCGGGCCGCGCCCGAGGGCGGCGGACAGGGTGACCGCCATCGAGGTCTGCACGCCGGGCGCCCCGGAATGGTTGGCGAAGATGCCCTCGTGGTCCTTGTACTCCGTCGGCCACGGGGCGTGGTCGGAGGAGACGACGTCGATCTTGCCCGCGGCCAGGCGGTTCCACATGCCGTCGCGGTCGGCGGCCTTGCGCAGCGGCGGGTTGATCTTCAACCGGCCCCGCTGGGCGTCGTGGTCATCCTCGGTGAACGTCAGGTAGTGCGGGCAGGTCTCCAGGGTCACGTCAAGGCCCTGCTCCCGGTACCAGTTCACCAGGTCAACGGAGCGGGGGAGGCTCAGGTGGCACAGGTGGAGCTTGGCGGACTGCTCGAAGGCGATTTCCAGGGCGGTCAGCACGCCCATGGTCTCGCTGACCGGCGGCCGGCTGCGGACGTGGGCCTTGGGGTCGAAGGGGTTGCGTTCCTTCTCGAGGGCGAGCATCGCCTGGACGATCTCGTTGTTCTCGGCGTGGACGGCCACCGTCCGCCCGGCACCGCCGGTCGCGGCCATGACGTTGCGGAGCTCGGCGTCGTCGATCCGGGGGAACCGGGCGGCGTCCGTGTTGAACAGGGAGACCTTGAAACCGACGGCACCGGCGTCGCTGATGGCCTCGGCGGCCCGCCAACCGCCCTCGGGAGCCAGCGTGCCCATCATGGCGACGTCCACGAACGCCTCCCGCTCGACGAGTTCACGCTTGGCCTTGAGGCGCTCCACGGTGTTGATGGGCCCGTCGAGGTCGAAGGGCATCTCCACAATGGTGGTCACGCCGCCGGCGGCCGCCGAGCGGGTGGACGCGGCCACGCCCTCACCCGGATGCGACAGCGAATGCACGTGGGCGTCGACCATGCCCGGGATCAGGTAGGCGTCGCCCACGTCCAGCGTGCGCACGGCCGCGGTGGTTGCCGAGGGCTCGGTGATTGCCGTAATTTTTCCATGGGCGATGTGGACGTCCTGCCGCTTCCACTGCTCGCCGCGCTGGACGCGGCCCGTCACCACCAGATCAAGTTTTGCTGTGTTCATCCCCACAGCATCCCAATGCGCGGGGATTGTGAAAATACTTTTCCCGCACAATGAGAAATCCTGCCCGTTCGCCGACCCGCGGCAGTGGAGGATACTACGCAGTAGGACTGAGACAATGAGGTTCGAACAATTCGAACGGGCGCCGCACCGGTGACGACCGTGTTCTGCAACGGCTGTTCTAGGGATAGAAGCCAGGAAAGGGTGCAATGTCCGTCCATCGAGAGAGCACCGCGACGTCGACCACCCTGGCGCGGTTGAACCAAACGGCGATCCTCAAGCTCCTCCGTGATTCCGGTGCCCTGTCCCGTCAACAGATCGGCGCGCAGACCGGGCTCAGTCCAGCCACGGTCAACCGCCTCACGGCGGCCCTGATCGCCGAGGGCGCCGTCGTGCCGGCCGGACAGGAACCCTCCACCGGCGGGCGGCCCTCGGTGCTGCTGCGGTATTCGGGCGGAACGCGGGTGGTGGCAGCCATGCAACTGCACGCGGATCGCGCCGCGGGGGTGCTGGTGGACTTCGACGGGCGGATCGTCTTTCGCCGAGAGCGCCCCTTTGCCCCGATTGACATCACCGCCGATCGTTCCGAGGACGAGCGGGCCGCGGCCCAAAGCGCCCAAATCGAGGTCATCATGGGTCTGTTCGACTCCCTGCTGGCCACCGCGGCGGAGATGAAGGTGCCGGCGCTGGCGGTGGGCGTTGCCGTCCCCGGCGTCGTGCGGTTCCCCGAGGGGTCGGTGGGCAGCATCCCAGAGTTCGGCTGGAACGACCTCCCCCTGGGGCGCCTGTTGCGCGAACGCTGCGACATTCCGGTGATCGTCGAAAACGACGCCAACGCCCTCGCCTACGGAGAGTTGCATCGCGGCGCCGGCAAGGGGCTCTCCAGCCTCGTGGCGATCTTCCTCGAGCGCGGCTTCGGGGCCGGCATCATCGCCAACCGTGAGCTTTATCGGGGGGCCCGCTCGGAGGCCGGCGAGGTGGGTTATCTGCTGATGGACCGGTTCGCGCTCAACCGGCGCTACGGCGAATCGGGCGACCTCGAAGACCGAATCGGCTCGGTGGCCCTCACCCGGCGGGCCCACGAACGGGGGATTCCCCTGCCGGAGTCGGGCACGGTGACGGCCGACTACCTCTTTGACCTGGCCGCCACCGGCAACGCCGCGGCACGGGAAATCGGCGACGAGATCCTCGACATGGTCTCCATTGCCATTGCCTCCCTCGTGGTGGTCCTGGATCCGGAGCTGGTCATCGTCGGCAGCAGCATTCTCGGCGGCGCCACGGAGGCCATCGCGGCCATCAATGAGCGGCTGAGCGGCCGCATCATCCGGGTGCCCCGCCTGGAACCCACCACCTTCGGGCAGGACGCGGTGCTCATGGGGATCGCGGAGCTGGCGGTGACGGAGGTCAACGACTTCACGTACCTGGCGCGCTGACGTCCCGCCCCGCCGCCCGGGACGCCGTGCTCGAACGCATTAACGATCCCGTGTTCTATTGACACCCGAAATTGCCGGCGGTTATGGTTGGAATACTTCTTATCACTTCGATAAGAAAGAACTCGGTGCCAGGGGCAACCCGGTGCCTCATGCGCACGGAGCCTCAGTGATAGTTGGTGTCGACCTCGGTGGAACGAAGACGCGCGTCGTCGCGGAATCCCTGGGGAAAGTAGTCCTCGACACCTCCGTGCCCACGTCCAGTTGGCAGCAGGGCGAACTGCTGGACGACGTCGAGAACGTCGCGCGCCTGCTGCGCCTCTTCGCCCCGATCGAGGGCGCCGACACCGCGTCCGTCGTCGTCGGGGCGCATGGCCTGGACAGCGACTGGCAGGTGGAGGAATTCCGGGACCGCATCGCCGCCCGCCGCGCCGGGCGGGTCCTGGCCCTGAACGACGTCGAACTCGTCGCCCCGGCGGCCGGCATGGACGAGGCCATCGCGGTGATCGTCGGAACCGGCTCCAAGACGGTCGGCCACACCCCGGAGCGGGAACTGGTCTGCGCCGGCGGGCACGGCTTCCTCTTCAATGACCCCGGCAGTTCCCCCGGGCTCGCCCGCGAAGCCATGAAGGCCGTGCTCGACGCGTACGACGACGGCGACCCGCCGGATGCGCTCGGCCGGAACCTCATGGCGCACTTTGGGGTCGGCGACGTGGTGGCCCTCTCCTACGCCTTCAGCGCAGATCCCCGCCTCTCAACCTGGGCGGCCCCTGGCCCGCTGGTGTTCACGTCCGCGGACGAGGGAAGCGCCATCGCCGATGCGGTGATCGACCGGGCGGCCGGCCGGCTCGCCCGGGACGTCGGGCGGGTGCGGGCCCGCGGCGCCGTCGGGGAGAACGTCATCTGCGCCGGCGGCGTCATCACCCACCAGCCCCGTCTCTTCAAGGCCCTGACCCGGCACATTGAGAACCTCGACCTCGGCCTGTCGGTACACCTGCTCACGGTCCCGCCGGTYGCCGGGGCCGTCGCATTGGCAAGAAAGCTTCACAACCAACCCTGTTCACACTGATCCAATGGAGGACCACATGAAGTTCAGCAGCTCACTGGCTCATCGAGCCATTGGGGGCCTTGGCATCGCCGCCGTCGCCGCCCTCATCCTCTCCGGTTGCAGCATCACCGGCGCCGCCCCCAAGACCGGCGCCGACGGCGGGGACACCGGCACCGTCAACGCCCTTTTCATGAAGCAGGCCGGGTATTCCGAGTCCGACGTCGCCGCCATGATCAAGGACTTTGAAAAGACCAACCCGAAGATCACGGTCAAGCCCACCTTTGTCGCCTACGACGCCCTGCATGACAAGATCGTCACCTCGGCACCGGCGGGCACCTACGACGTGGTGCACCTGGATGTGATCTGGCCCGCCGAATTCGCCTCCAAGGGCCTGATCACCGACGTCAGCGACAAGATCCCCGCCGCGGCGAAGGAGCAGATGCTCGGCGGCGCGCTCAGCTCGGCGGAGTATGACGGGAAGTACTTCGGCATGCCGTGGGGTCCCTCCACCAAACTGTTCTTCGTCAACAACGCCATGCTCGCCAAGGTCGGGGCGACGCAGGACGATGTAAAGACGTGGGACGGCGTGCTCGCCGTCGCGACCAAGCTGAAGGCGGCGGGAGTGGTCAAGTACCCGCTGTCCTGGAGCTGGTCCCAGGCCGAGGCCCTGATCTGTGACTATGCCAATATCCTCGGATCCTTTGGCGGCAGCTTCACGGACGCCTCCGGCAACCTTGACGTCAACAGTGCCGCCGGCGTCCAGGCCGTGACCTGGATGAAGAAGACCCTCGACGACGGGCTCACCGACCCGGCGTCGCTGACCTTCCTCGAAGACGACACCGACAAGTCCATGGCGGCCGGCAAGACGGCAATGGAGCTGAACTGGGAGTCCACCTTCCGCGACCTGAACGACTCCTCGATTTCCAAGATCGTCGGGCAGGCCGGCGTGAGCGCCCCGCCCGCCGGCCCCACCGGCCTGAACCCCGGGGTCAACGGCTCCATGGCCCTGTCCATCCCCACCGGCTCCAAGCACCAGGGTGCGGCCTGGAAGTTCATCCAGTACGTGACCAGCCAGGCCGTGCAGGACAAGTTCGTCAAGAGTTCGATGACCAACTGGAAGGCCAGCTACGCCGACCCGGCCATCACCGCCTCCAACCCCAAGGTCTTCGCCGCGGCGGGCCTGGCGTACGACTCGATGATCTCCCGTCCCGCCGTTGCCAACTACAACTCCGTCTCACAGATCCTCCAGGTTGAACTCCAGAACGCGCTGCTGGGCAAGAAGGCCCCGCAGCAGGCCATGGACGATGCCGTGCAGCAGGCCAAAGCGAGCAAGGGCTAACACATGGTGACCGTTGCCAGCGCGAAGAAGAAAGCGGACCCGCTTCCACCGGTGAAGCGACGACGAGGATCGGAACGGCAGGGCAGGCTCGCCTTTTGGCTGCTGCTGCCGGCGGCCGTCACGGTCTTCGGGGTCATCATCTACCCGATGTTCCGGACCCTTCTGGTCTCCCTTTTCCAGGTGGACTCCGCGCTGGCGACGGACACCCCGTTCGTCGGGCTCGACAACTACCTGCGCATGCTCGCCAGCCCCGCCTTTTGGGCCTCGCTGGGGCGCACGCTGTACTTCACCCTGGTCTCGACCGCCATCGAGCTGGTCCTGGGCCTCGCCGTCGCGGGCCTGCTCAACGCCAAGTTGAAGGCGCGGTGGCTGTTCCGCACCATCGTGGTCATCCCGTGGGCCATCCCCACAATCGTCAACGCCGCCATGTGGAAGGGCATCTACAACGCGCAGTACGGTGCGCTCAATGCGCTGCTCCAGCAGTGGGGCATCATCACCGACTACAAGGTATGGCTCGGTGACCCGACCCTGGCCCTGAACATGGTCATCGTGGCCGATGTGTGGAAGACCGTGCCGCTGGTCGCCTTCTTCCTGCTGGCCGGGCTGACGTCCATCCCGACCGAACTCTATGAGGCCGCGAAACTCGACCGCGCCCGCTGGCCCCGCATCTTCCGCTCGATCGTGCTGCCCATGCTGGTGCCCTCGATCTCGATCGTGCTGGTGCTGCGCACCGTCGAGGCGTTCAAGGTCTTCGACATCATCTACGCCATGACCCGCGGCGGCCCCGTCAACGGCACCACGACCGTGACGTACTACGCGTACCAGACCGCGTTTTCCGACCAGAACTTCGGCGTCGGCTCGGCGCTGTCCTACATCATCGTGGTGATCATCCTGGCACTGTCCGCGATCTACCTGCGGATGCTGCGCAAGTCCGAAATGAGCCTGCTGTGAAGCGCGCAACCCGCACCTCGATCCTCCTCCACCTGGCCGCCGGAGTGGTCGCGCTCTGCGCCCTGGCCCCGTTCGCCTACATGGTGCTGGCGAGCCTCACGCCCCAGCGCGCCCTGATCACGACGCCGCTGCGCTGGATCCCGGAGCACCTGGACTTCAGCCGGTACGCCCTGATCTTCCAGGGCGACGCGAACAGTGCCGGCGCCACGTTCCGCGCCGCGATGCTGAACTCGACGATCGTTGCGGTCGGCACGGTCACGGTCTCCATGGTGGTCGGCATCCTGGGCGCCTACGCGTTCGCGCGCCTGCGGTTCCGCTTCCGCCGGGCGGTGCTGATGCTGTTTCTGGCGAGCTACATGCTCCCCCAAATCGCCCTGCTCATTCCCCTGTACCTGATCCTGAACTCGCTGGGGCTGCTGGACACCACCACCGGGCTGATCTTCGTCGACTGTGCGCTGGTGGTCCCGTTCGTGCTGTGGATCCTCAGCAACTACTTCATGACCATCCCCGAGGAGCTCGAGGAAGCGGCACGCATCGACGGAACCACACGACTCGGGGCCTTGTTCTACGTGGTCCTGCCGGCCGCCGGCCCCGGCATCTTCGCCGCCATCATGTTCGCCTTCCTCCTCGCCTGGGACGAGTTCATGTACGCGCTCATCTTCACCTCCTCGGATGCCGCCAAGACGCTCCCCGTCGCCATCAGCGAGTTCGCCGGCCGCTACACGACCGACTTCGGCCTGGTCGCCGCCGGCGGAATCGTGGCGGCCCTGCCCCCACTCATCGTCGCCATCATCTTCCAGCGCTACGTCGTCAGCGGCATGGCCGCCGGCGCCGTCAAAGGATAGGAAAAACCTATGTCCCAAAAAATCCCCTTCCAGGAAGCCATGCGGTCCCAGCCGCGGCAGCTGGCCCTCGCCCACACCAGCCTGGTGCGCGATCTCGACGCGGCCACCCTCGCCGCGTGGAAACCGGGGGAGACCGTGGGGATCATCGCCATGGGCGCCTCGAACAACAGCGGCCATGCCCTCGTCGCCGTCCTGGCCGCCTGCGGCTTCCGCGCCGTCAACCTCGTCGCCTCCGAGCTCTTGCTGGCGTCACCCGGCTATGAGCCGGCCGACCACTACGTGATCGTCTCGGAGTCCGGGCGCAGCCCCGAACCCCTCGACGCCGCCCGGGCACTGGCGCCCGGGCGGCGCATCGGCATCAGCAACTTCCCGGGCGCCCAGATCGCCGAGGTGCTCGACGTCGCCCTCGGCCTCGGCGGGCTCGCCGACTCCGGCATCTACACGGTCGGCTACACCGCCACCCTCATGGCGTACGCCCTGCTGCTCGACCGGGTCGGGCTGCTGCCGGCGGCGGAGGACGTGGCCCGCATCCCCTCCATCGTCGCCGAGGCACTCACCGCCTTCGACGCCGTCGCGGCCGGGGTGGGCCGGCTCGCCGCAGCGGCGTCCTCCATCGACGTAATTGGCCAGGGCGCCTCCTTCGCCTCCGCCTGCGAGTTCGCGCTCATGGTCCGGGAGGGCCTGCGCCTGCCAAGCTGCCCCTTCAACACCTTCGAATACCTCCACGGCCCCATGGAGGCGGTCACGCCCAGCACGGTCGTGGTCGCCTTCGGCGACGGCCGGGAGCTGGGGCTGGCCGATCACCTCCTGGCCGCCGGCGTGCCCCTGGTCCTCGTGACGGCGGCCCCGGCAGCCGACATACCGTCCGCCGGCCGGGCCGGACTGACGATTGTGCCGATCGATCCCGCCCTGAGCCCGTTCGTGCGGCCCATCGTGGAAACCGTCTTCTCCCAGCTCGTGCTGGCGCACGCCGTGGCGCAGCTGCCGTTCCCGCTCGAGGAATTCCGCTTCGAGGACCTGGGGACCAAGATCGAGGAGACTCCCGCCGCGCTGTCCCTTCCCCTCCCGAACTAGGCGCCAACCGGTCAGGGACGCCGCAGTCACGGGACTCCGCAGTCACTAGACTCGACGTGGACAAACCGAGAAGTGAGGACCAACGCATGCGCGCAACTATGATCTACGGGCCCGGGGACATCCGGGTCGAGGACCGGGACTACCCCACGCTGCGGCGCCCCGACGACGTCATCGTCAAGGTGAGTGCGGCGTGCGTGTGCGGCTCCGATCTGTGGCCCTACCGCGGCGTGAAGGCGGTCCGTGAGCCGGCCGCCATCGGCCATGAATTCGTGGGCGTGGTTGAGACCGTGGGGGAGGACGTGCGCACCCTGGCCGTCGGCGATTTTGTGATCGCCCCCTTCGTGGCCAGCTGCGGGGCGTGCCCGCCGTGCCGCAACGGGGTCACCGTCGCCTGCGAACACATCGCCGGGTGGGGGGAGGCCGATGAGCATGGCTTCTTCGTCGACGGCGCCCAGGGGCAGGCCGTGCGGGTCCCGCAGGCCGAGGCCACCCTGGTCAAGGTCCCCGGGCATCCCGCGCCCGACGACGCGCTGACCGCCAGCCTCCTGACGCTCTCCGACGTCATGGCCACCGGCCACCACGCGGCGGTGAGCGCCAACGCCGGGCCCGGCAGGAGCGTCGTGGTGGTGGGCGACGGCGCCGTCGGGCTGTGCGGTGTCCTGGCGGCCCGGCGGCTGGGCGCCACCCGGATCATCGCCATGTCCCGGCACGAGGACCGGGCCGCGCTGGCCCGGGAATTCGGCGCCACCGACGTCATCGGCGAACGCGGGGACGCCGGCGCGGGGAAGGTCCGCGAGGTGCTCGGCGGCGTCCTGGCGGACTCCGTGCTCGAATGCGTGGGCACCCGAGAATCCATGGAACAGGCCCTCCACAGCACCCGCCCGGGCGGCAGCCTGGGCTTTGTCGGCGTCCCCACCGGCGGCGCCGAGATTCCCCTGCGCTATCTCTTTGACTCCAACATTCACGTGGCCGGCGGCATGGCCTCCGCGCGGACCTACCTGCCGGAGCTTTTGGCGGACGTGCTGGCCGGCGCCATCAACCCGGGACGGGTCTTTGACGTCGTCATGCCGCTGGAGGACGCCGCCGAGGCGTACCGGGCCATGGATGAGCGCCGCGCCATCAAGGTCCTGCTCCGCCCATAAGCGCCCCCGAATAACTCCGCTGAACAGAAAAAAAGTCTGGACAAATAAATTGTTCGGTGGGATGCTGGAAGCATGTTGGACATAGCGGTGATCGCGGACCCGGGAGTGGCGGAGGCGTCCCTGGACCCCATCCGCTCCCGCCTCCTGGCCGAATTGCGCAGCCCCGCCTCGGCCGCGGCCGTGGCCGCGCGCATCGGCCTGCCCCGGCAAAAGGTGAACTACCACCTGAAGGCGCTGGAGCGGCACGGGCTCGTGGAACTGGTCCAGGAGCGCCGCAAGGGCAATGTCACCGAACGGATCATGGGCTCCACGGCCCGCTCCTACGTGATTTCCCCGGCGGCCCTGCCCGGTGTCGCCCCGGACCCCTCGCTGGCACCCAACCGGCTCTCGGCCCGCTGGCTGCTGGCCGTGGCGGCCCGCCTGGTCACGGATGTGGGCACGCTGATCACCGGCGCCGAGCGGGCGAACAAGCGTCTGGCCACGTTTGCCCTGGACGGCGAGCTCACTTTTGCCACCGCGGCGGACCGGGCCGCGTTTGTCGCCGAACTCTCGGCCGACGTGGCGCGGCTGGTGGAAAAATACCACAGCGCAACCGCCGGCGGCGGGCGCCACCATCGCCTCGTCGTCGCACTTCACCCCAGCATCAAGGAATCCGTATCAAGCCCCGGGACACCGGGGCGCATCGAGGAGTAATAATGGCCAAGGAATTCACGATCGTCCACGAGTCCGAGATCGACGGCACCCCGGAGCAGGTGTTTTACGCCGCCACGGAAGGCAACGCGGGCTGGCTCTGGCCCATGGAGATCGAGCCGCGGCTCGGCGGCGCCGGCCCCTTCGGCAGCACCGTCACCGTGTGGGAGCCGCCGCACCGCTTCGCCAACCGCCTGGAGGGCGAGGACGGCTTCTTCAACACGCTCGACTACGACATCGCCGAGCGTCCCGGCGGGAAGTCCTGGCTGCGCTACGTGCACAGCGGCATCTTCTTCGAGGACTGGGACAACCAGTACGACGGCGCCGCCAAGCACACCGCGTTCTACCAGCACACGCTGGGCCAGTACGTGAAGTACTTTCCCGGCCGGGCGGCCGCGTTCGCCGACGTCCAGGGGCCCGCGGCGTCCAACACCCCCGCAGGGTTCGAGGCCGTCAAGGCCGCCCTGGGCATCGCCGACGGCGGGGCGGGCGGGCGCGTGCGCGTCACCGTCCCCGGCATCGGAACCGTCGAGGCGGAGGTGGACTACCTGGATCCGAACTTCGTGGGGCTGCGCACCGAGGACGCCATGTACCGCTTCTTTGGCCGCAACGCGTTTGGCGCCGTGGTGGGCCTGACCATCCACCTCTTTGCCGACGGGGCCGACGCCGAGGCGGCCGGCGCCGCATGGGGCACCTGGCTGAACGGGCTGTACGCCGGCTAAGCGGGGCGGGCCGGTGGGCCGGGCCGCTCAGCTGCCCAGCAGCAGCGGTGTCCAGCCGCCGGTGCCGATTTGGGCGCGGGCACCGAAGCCGTTCTTGTGGAGGGGGTAGTGCAGGAGGTTGCCGGCGCCGTCCCGGGCCAGGATGCCCTGGGCGTTGGTGCCCAGGTGGTTGGTGATGCCGGAGAGGTGGGTCATCCCGCCCCAGCCGGTGCCGATGACCTTGCGCGTCTCGCTGACGAACCCGCCGCTGCCGTTGCCCCGGTAGAGCATCAGCTGGCCCTTGGCATTGCGGGCGGCAATGTCCACGCGGCCGTCGAGGTCAAAATCCACGCCGACCAGCTTCATGGGCCGGAACCCGATGCCGATCCTGGTCCGGGCCGAAAACCCCGCCCCGTTGGGGGAGGGGTAGTAAAAGACCTCACCGGAGGTGCGCTGCTGGGCGATGAGTCCGGGGAACTTGTCCGTGGTCTTCCACTTGGCCGCGATGATGTCGTACGCGGCCCAGCCGGCGCCGATGGTCAGCAGCGCCTTCAGGGTGCCGTCGGCCTGGCCGTAGCTGACGGTGAGCCGGCCCGTCTTCCACACGGCAATGACGTCCTGGAGGCCGTCGGAGTTGAAATCGGCAACCTCCAGCTGCTGCGTGCCGGCCCAGCCCAGGGAGACGAATTTGCGCTTCCATAGGTCCCCGCCCTTGGCCGACGGGTAGATGTACAGGCCGCCGTCGGTGTCCACGGCGGCAATGTCTCCTTCGTGGACCACCGGCACCGGCTGGGGCTGGGGCTGGTGCTTGCGGGATTCGGCATAGCCGGCCAGGTTCGCCACGGTCAGCGTCAACCCGTGGTAGTCCGCCTTGGTCGTCTTGACGTGGCCGGCGCCCATGTCCGTGGCGCGCTTGTCCAGCAGGGCCGCCCGGTGGGCGGGGGAGCGCATCCACCAATCGACGGTCTCCTGCGCCGAGGTGTTGAACGCGATGACCTCCGAATACATGTCCGCGCCCTTGGGCAGGATCGACAGCCCGGCGTCGGTGCGGTGCAGCTTCTTCATATCAAGGGTGCCCTTGTTGGCCCGGTCGTTCAGGGTCACGGCCCATTGCTGGGACCCGGTGGCGATGGTCGTGTTCCAGACCAGCGGTCCGGCGCCGTTCAGGGCGCGCTCGACGTTGGTCGCCGAGAGGATCTTGGCCAGGTAGGGATCGGCCGGCGGTGGCGGCGTGGCGGCCGCGGCCGGGGCGACGCCGGTGACCAGCAGGGCCGCCGACATCGCCAGTGCCATGACCAGCCCGAGAAACGTGCGCATGTGAATCGCCTAGCTGTGGAGGGGGATCGAACGGGGCGGACCGGAGCCCCACCATAGTAACCGCCCGCGGCGCCGTCCGCACGGAAGCTCGCCCGGCTGTGCATTCTTGCGCACGGCGTCTGCACGAATTGGGCTTGTTACCGGCCCGTAGGCCCTGCCATACTCATCAGGGCCCTCGCGAGGCGTGGCGCGTGTCACACCACGGATTACACCACGGACGCCGGGATGGCCCCATTCCGTCAAAGAAGACATGCGTGCCGGTGCCCGGCACCTCAGGAGGAATACATGAGTACAAACAACGTGCCGAAGCAATCGACCAGGGAGTCCGGGCTGCGCAAGGTCGTCGCGGCCTCCATGGCCGGCACCGTGGTCGAGTGGTATGAGTTCTTCCTGTATGCCACGGCCGTGAGCCTGGTCTTTGGCAAGATGTTCTTCCCCAATGCCGGATCCGAGCTCGACGGCATCATGGCCGCGTTCCTGACCTACGCCGTCGGCTTCGTTGCCCGGCCGATCGGCGGGATCGTCTTTGGCCACTTTGGCGATAAGTACGGCCGCAAGAAGCTCCTGCAGCTGAGCATCATCCTGGTCGGTGTCGCCACCTTCCTGATGGGCTGCCTGCCGGGCTTTGACCAGGTCGGCTACTGGGCCCCGGCCATGCTCGTGGCCCTGCGGTTCCTCCAGGGCTTCGCCGTCGGCGGTGAATGGGGCGGTGCCGTCCTGCTGGTCGCCGAGCACAGCCCCAACAAGTCCCGCGGCTTCTGGGCCTCCTGGCCGCAGTCGGCCGTGCCCATGGGCAACCTGCTCGCCACCGGCGTCCTGCTCTTCCTCTCCTCCACCCTCAGCGAGGCCGCGTTCCTGGGCTGGGGCTGGCGCGTGGGCTTCTGGCTCTCCGCCGTGATCGTGCTGATCGGTTACTACATCCGCACCAAGGTCAGCGACGCCCCCATCTTCCTGAAGGCGCACGAGGAAATCCAGACCAACCCGAATGCCGGCTACGGTGTCTTTGAGGTGCTGCGCCGCTACCCCCGCGGCGTGTTCACCGCCATGGGCCTGCGCTTTGCCGAGAACATCCTCTACTACCTGGTGGTCACCTTTTCCGTCACCTATTTGAAGGTCATCCTCCACCTCGACACGTCCCGCATCCTCTTGCTGCTCCTGGTGGCCCACGGCATCCACTTCTGCGTGGTCCCGCTGGTCGGCAAGCTCTCCGATGCGATTGGCCGCAAGCCCACCTACATGCTGGGCGCCCTGACCGGTGCCACGTGGGGCTTCTTCGCCTTCCCGATGATGGACACCAAGGACGACTTCATGATCCTGGCGTCGGTCACGATCGGCCTGATGTTCCACGCGCTCATGTATGCCGGCCAGCCGTCCATCATGGCGGAGATGTTCCCCACCCGCATGCGCTACTCCGGCGTGTCCCTGGGCTACCAGGTCACCTCCATTGTGGCCGGGTCCATGGCCCCCATCATCGCCACCGCCCTGCTGGAACACTACAAGTCCTCCGTCCCGGTGGCCCTGTACCTGCTCGGCGCCTGCATGGTGACCGCCGTCGCCGTCCTGTGCCTGAAGGAGACCAAGGGCATTTCGCTGCAGGATGTCGACGAGGCCGACGCCGCCGGCACGCTGGCCCTGGCCAGTGCCGCAGCAAAGGCCGTCTAAGCGATGCCCACGCTAGGAACCGAGGCCGCCCCCGCCGCCCAAGCCCGCCCAGGCGCACCCGCGCCTGACGGCCTGGCCGGAAAGCGGGCGCTCATCACCGGCGGCGCGGGCGGCCTGGGCTCCGCCTGCGCCCGGGCGCTCGCCGCCCGGGGCGCCCACGTAATCGTCGCCGACCGGGACGGGGCCGCCGCCGCGGCGGTCGCCGCCCAGGTCGGCGGCGAGTCCTGGGAGGTGGACCTGCTGGAGACCTCCGCCCTGGAATCGCTGAGCCTGGAGGTCGACATCCTGGTCAACAACGCCGGCATCCAGACCATCAGCCCCCTTGAGGACTTTGATCCGGCCGCGTTCCGGCGCATCCTGACCATCATGCTCGAGGCGCCGTTCCTGCTCATCCGGGCCGCCCTGCCGCACATGTACGCGCAGGGCCACGGCCGGATCATCAATATGTCCTCCATCCACGGCCTGCGCGCCTCGAGCTACAAATCCGCGTATGTGGCGGCCAAGCATGGGCTGGAGGGGCTCTCCAAGGTCACCGCCCGCGAGGGCGGCGAACACGGCGTCACGAGCAATTGCGTGAACCCCGGCTACGTGCGCACGCCCCTGGTGGAAGGCCAGATCGCCGACCAGGCGAAAACCCACGGCATCCCGGCCGAGCAGGTGCTGGCCGAGGTCATGCTCGCCAAGAACGCGATCAAGCGGCTCGTCGAGCCGGAGGAGATCGCCAACCTGGTGTCCTGGCTCGCATCCGACCAGTCCGCCATGGTCACCGGCTCCTCCTACGTCATGGACGGCGGCTGGACGGCCTGAGCCGCGCCCCGGGCGGGGATCAGGACCCGTCGTCGGGCAGCAGGTCGCTGCGCCGGCGGCGGGTTTCGTGCAAGAAGGCGGCCACGACGGCCTGCACGGCCGGAGAACGCAGCGACTCCTGCCGGGCGGCGGCCCAATACCCCACCCGCTGCTCCACCTCCCGCGGCAGCACCCGGACCAGCCCGTCCAGGTGGTCCACCATGAAGGCCGGCAGCATGCCGATCCCGCCATTGGCCCGGACGGCCTCGATCTGGGCAAACACGCTGGTGGACTGGAACTCGGCCGGATCCGTGGTGAGCGTCTTGGGGTGGTGGCCCAGCTCGGCCACCTGCAGCGTTGACTCCACATAGGAGATGAAACGGTGGTTCTTCAGTTCGGCCACGGTCTGGGGCATCTTGTAGTCGCGGGCATACCCCACGCCGGCGTACAGCCGCAGCGTGTACTCGGAGAGCAGGATGGTCTGTGCCCGGCCCGCCTCCACCCGCCCCGCCACGACCTCCAGGTCGACGCCGGAGCGGTTCTGGCTCAGCCGGCGCGTGGCGCTGAGCAATTCCACCCGCAACAGCGGATGCTTCTTCTGCAGCCGCACCAGTGCCGGGGTGGCGATCAGCGCGCCGAAACCGTCCGACGTGCTCACCCGCACCACGCCGGAGACGATGTCCACGCCCGCCTCCAGCCCGGCCGCCAGGGTGCCCAGGCTGAGCTCGATCCCCTCCGCGGCCGTGACCGCCGCCCGGCCCAGCTCGGTCAGCTCCCACCCCTGGGGCGTGCGCTCGAGGGTCCGCCCGCCCAGCTGCTTGTCCAGGGCCAGGATCCGGCGGGACACGGTGGTGTGCGTGGTCTCGAGCGCGTCCGCGACGGCCGTAAAGCGGCCCAGGCGGGCCACGGTGAGCAGGATCAACAAGTCATCCGGGCTCGGAAACCGCTTGAACTCCACCGGGCTCCTCCTCGAAGTGCATCCTTGCACAGGTACTCTGCCGTTTTCGGTCTTGTTTGCACTCTAGCAGGATGTGATGGTTGTCATGCCCGGATAAATCGTTTCTGGCCGGGGCATAATGAGACAAGTGAGCGAAGGGGCTTTCATCATGGCAGTTGTGGCGTGGATTGGTTTGGGCAACATGGGTGGGCCCATGACCGCCAACATGGTCAAGGCGGGGCATACCGTCAAGGGTTTTGACCTCAGCGCGGCCGCGCTGGCCGCCGCGGTGGAGAACGGGGTGACGGCCGTCGGCAGCGTCGCCGAGGCAGTGGCCGGCGCCGACGTCGTCTTCACCATGCTGCCCAAGGGCGATCACGTGCGCGCCGTGTACTTCGGCGACGCCGGCATCCTCGCCAACGCGGTCACCAAAACACTGCTGGTTGATTCCTCCACGATCGACATCGACTCCGCACAGGCCGTGCACGACGCCGCCGCGGCGGCCGGCTTCCGATTTGTGGACGCCCCGGTCTCGGGCGGCATGAGCGGGGCCACCGCCGGCACCCTGACCTTCATGATCGGCGGGGAGGGCGGCGCCGTGTCCGACGCCTCCGAATACATCAAGCCCATGGCCGCGAACATCATCCCCACCGGCGGCGCCACCACCGGCCAGGCCGCGAAGATCTGCAACAACCTGATGCTCTTCATCAACCTGGCCTCCACCTCCGAGGGCGCGGTGCTGGCCGAGCGCCTGGGCCTGGATAAGAAGGTGTTCTGGGACATCGCCTCCGTCTCCTCCGGCGACAGCTGGGCGCTGCGCACCTGGTACCCGATTGCCGGCGTCGTCGCCAACTCGGCCGCCAACCACGACTTTGCCCCCACCTTTACCGCGGAGCTGGCCAACAAGGACATTAACTTGGCCATTGCCGCGGCCCGCAGCACGGACACCCCGCTGGAAATCGGCGAGCATGTCCAGCAGCTGTTCCAGCGCCTGATCGACGCGGACCAGGGCGGCAAGGACTGCACCATGATCGTGTCTTTGGTGGACGGGACCCTGCCCAGCCCGGCAGTCGCCGGCTCCTCCACCCTCCTCGGATAAAGAAGGTAATTTGCCATGACTGATGTTTCAACGCACGCCGCACCCGCCATCCAGGACTACCCGATGTGGATCAATGGTTCGCAGACGGTTTCCGCCGGCTCGCAGTGGCGCGACGTCTTCAACCCGGCCCGCCGCGAAACGGTCATCGGCCGGGTCCCGGCCGGGACCGTCGAGGACGTCGACCGGGCCGTCGAGGCCGCCCGCGCCGCCTTCCCGGCCTGGCGCGGCCAGCACTTCACCGGCCGGGCCAAGGCCCTGCTGGCGATCGCCGACGAGCTCGAGGCGCGCATCGAGGAATTTGCCCGCCTGACCGCCCTGGACACCGGCAACGCCCTGCGCACCCAGGCCCGCCCGGAGGCCACCACCATGGTCTCGCTGTTCCGCTACTTTGCCGGCATCGCCGGGGAGGTCAAGGGCACCACGCTTCCGGCCGGGGAGAACCAGCTGCAGTACACCCGCCTGGAACCGCTCGGCGTGGTGGCCTGCATCCTGCCCTGGAACTCGCCGCTGATGATCGCCGCGTTCAAGATCCCGGCGGCGCTCGCGGCCGGCAACACGGTCATCATGAAGGCCGCCGACGACGCCCCGCTGACCATCCTGCTGCTGGCCGAGGTCTGCAACAAGCACCTGCCGGCCGGCGTCGTCAACGCCCTGACCGGCCGCGGCTCCGTGATCGGGGACGCCCTGGCCAACCACCCCGGCGTCGACAAGGTCTCCTTCACTGGCTCCACCGAGGTGGGCCGGCAGGTTGCGGCCCAGGCCGGGGCGCGCCTGGCGCACATGTCCTTGGAACTGGGCGGAAAGAACCCGTCCATCGTGTTCCCGGACGCGGTCGACGACCAGCTCATCGACGGCCTGCTGATGGCCTCCCGCTTCACCCGCCAGGGCCAAAGCTGCACGGCCGGCTCCCGGCTGTTCCTGCACGAGGACATTTACGACGACGTGCTGGCCCGGCTCACCGCCAAGCTCGGCGCCCTGAAGGTGGGGGACCCGTTGGACGAGGCCACCGACATGGGTGCGGTCATCAACCTCAAGCAGCACTCCTCCATCACCGACTACCTCAACGAGGGCCGCGCCACCCCCGGCATGACGGCGGTCCTGGGCGGCAACGCCCCCAGCGAGGGGGCCCTGACCGAGGGTTACTACCACCTGCCCACCGTGTTCAGCGGCGCCCACAACGAGTTCCGGCTGGCCCAGGAGGAAATCTTCGGCCCAGTCCTGGTCGCGATCCCGTGGCGGGAGACCGCCGACGTGATCCGCATGGCCAACGACACCAACTACGGGCTGGCGGCGTACGTGTGGAGCCACAACCTGGACAACGCGCTGAACACCGCCCACCGGATCGACGCCGGCTGGGTGCAGGTCAACCAGGGCGGCGGGCAGGTCGTGGGGCAGTCCTACGGCGGCTACAAGCAAAGCGGCCTCGGCCGCGAGGTGTCCCTGGAGGGCATGCTGGCCGGGTTCACCCAGACCAAGCAGATCAACGTGGCCCTGCGCGGGGTGTCCAATGGGTAAGCCTGGCACCGCCCTGCCGTTGGAGGGGATCCGCGTCCTGGACCTCAGCCGCGCGCTGGCCGGCCCCTACGCGACCGCCCTGCTGGGGGACCTCGGCGCCGAGATCATCAAGACCGAAAGCATCAAGGGCGGCGACTCCAGCCGGTCCTGGCCGCCGTTTGAAAACGACCACAGCCTGTACTTTGACTCGACCAACCGGGGCAAGCAGTCCATCGCGATCGACTTCTACAGCCCCGAGGGCCGGGAGCTGCTCTGGCAGCTGGCCTTGAGCGCCGACGTCGTGGTGGAGAACTTCCGCCCGGGCGTGCTGAGCACCATGGGGCTGGATCCGGACCTGCTGCGCGAGGCCAAGCCGGGGATCATCATCGCCTCCGTCAGCGGCTTTGGTGCCACCGGCCCGCTGAGCCAGGCGCCGGGGCTGGACCAGGTGGCCCAGGGCATGACCGGGCTGATGTCCGTCACCGGCGCCGACGCCTCGACCATGTACCGGGTGGGCGTGCCGATCGTGGACATGGTCTCGGGCATCAACACCGCCCTCGGCATCGCCGCGGCCCTGGTGGGCCGGCACCGCACCGGCGAGGGCATGGAGGTCTCGACGTCGCTGCTGGAAACCGGGCTGGCGCTGGCCGCCTTCCAGGGCCAAAAGTTCCTTAGCAGCGGCGAGGTGCCGGTGCCGCAGGGCAACAACCACCCGGTGCTCTCCCCCTACGGGGTATTCCGCACCGGGGACATCCCAATCATCATCGCCGTCGGCAACCAGACCCAGTGGCGGGTCCTGTGCGGGCTGCTGGGGGATCCGGAGCTGGCCGACCACCCGGACTACCTCACGGGCAAGCTGCGCAACGTCAACCGGCATGCGCTCAAGTCCGTGCTGGAGGACCTCCTGGCCAAGGGCGCGGCGGGCCGCTGGCTCCTGGAGCTGCGGGCGGCCAAGATCCCGGCCGGCCCCATCTACAACTACGAGCAGGCCTTCGCCGACGACCAGGTCCGGGCGCTGGAGATGGTCCAAACCGTGCACCGCAGCGACGGCACCGCCCTGCCGCTGATCCGCGGACCCATCTCCGTCAACCGCACCGCACCCGTGATCCGCAAGGCCCCGCCCGCCCTGGGGGAGGACACCCTGGCCGTGCTCGAGGGCCTGTCCCTGAGTGCGGAGCAGATCGCCGGGCTGGTGGACGCCGGCATCGTGCTGGCGCCCGTGCCGGCGACGGCCGCTTCCGGGACGGCCATGCCGGCGACGGACGTGCGGGCATGAGCGCCGGGGCCGCCGTGTCCACCGGGACGGGCGCGAGTCCGCCCCGGGCCGCGGCGAAGGCGCCGGGCCGGCTGCGGGTTGAGCAGTCCGGGCCGGTGGCCACGCTGGTCATGGACAACCCCGGCATGCGCAACGCCATCACCCAGGACATGTGGCAGCAGTTCGCCGAGCTCCTGGCCGGGCTGGACGCGGACGACTCCGTGAAGGTGGTGGTGGTCCGCGGCGCGGGCCGGCACTTCTCCGCCGGGGCGGACATTGCCTCGCTGGAAAGCATCCTGCACGACCCCGCCACGGGCCAGCACGACGGCGGCGACATCACCGTCGCCGAGGAGGCCTTGGCCGGGGTCCGCAAGCCCACCATCGCGGCCATTGACGGCTATTGTGTGGGCGGCGGCTGGCAGATCGCCGGGGCGTGCGACATCCGCCTGGCCTCCGAAAATGCGATCTTCGGCATCACCCCGGCCAAGATCGGGATCGTGTACCCGCTCTCCGGCATCCGCCGGCTGGTGGAACTCGTGGGACCCGCGACCGCCAAGTACCTGCTGTTCGGTGGCGACTTCGTCAACGCCCTGGAGGCGGTGCGGCTGGGATTGGCCGCCCGCGTCATGGGCGTGGACGCTTTCTGGGAGGATGTCCACGCGTACGCCCTGCACCTGGCCGGGCGCTCGCAATTCTCCATCCAGTCGCAAAAGGACCTCGTCAATGCCATCAGCGGCGGCGTGGGCGAGTCCGAGCTGGCCGAGCGCAACGGCTTTTGGCAGCGCGAGATGGCCGCCAGCGCGGACCCGCGGATCGGCATCGCCGCGTTCCTGGCCAAGGGGACCCCGCAGTTCACCTGGCTCCGCCCCTCCCGCTGACTGGCCCATTCCGCTGACCCCGTTCCGCAACTGACCCCGTCCCGCAACTGACCCGCAAAAGATGTCGAAAAATCGCGAATTCTCGCGATTTTTCGACATCTTTTGCGGGTCAGTTCGCGTTGGTGGGCGTTGGGGGTGGTTCGCATTGATTCGCGTTGGTTCGCGTTGGTTCGCGTTGGTGGGCGTTGGTAGACGTTGGTTCGCGTTGGGCCTCCCCTCCGGTCGGACTGTGAGCAATCACATGCACCGAAGCAAACTTTGCACTTGTGCAACTTTTGCTCGGGTGCATAAGCTGTAATCATGCAAAAAACTCCCGTCCCGCTGCGCGAGCGAAACCGGCTGGACACCTGGGCCCTGATCCACGACGTCGCGTCGTCGCTGGTCTTGAAAGAGGGGCCGATCCACGCCACCGTGGAGGCCATCGCCGAGGCCGCCGGGGTCTCGAAGCGGACGTTCTTCAACTACTTCGCCACCAAGGAAGATGCCGTCCTGGGCACCCAGGCGCCGTCCCTGACCGAGGACGCCGTCGCGGCATTCCGGGCGGGCGAGGGCACCGACACGTTTGGCCGCACGGTGCACCTGATGTTGGACGTGATCCGCACCATGTTCCCCGACGCGTCCTCCGCGGTCCGGCGCAAGGAGCTCACGGCGAAGTTCCCGGAGCTGCGCACCCGGATGTCCCAGCACGTGAGCGCCGCCGAACAACTGGTGGAATCCGTGCTGATGGAACGGTACGACGACGATGCGGCCCGGGCCGGCTTCCCCGTCGGCCGCGAGGGAGCCAGCGCGCTGCTGATGCTGGCCGGAACCGTGCTGCGCTTCGCCTACCGGCGGGACCCCGCGGCCCCCTTTGTCGAGGGCAGTGCGACCGTGGACGAATCCATTGAAATCTTTAGAAAGGCAGTCCAAGCAACCCTATGAGCCTGACACCTGAAGCTGCGGCGCCGGCGGATCCCGGCGCCAAACGCAGCATTGCCCTCTTGTTCTCCGGCCTGATGGTCACCATGCTGCTGGCGTCGCTGAACCAGACGATGCTTTCCAGCGCCCTGCCCACGCTGGTGGGGGAGCTCAACGGCGTCGAACACATGGCCTGGGTCATCACGGCGTTCATCCTGGCCTCGACCATCATGATGCCCGTGTACGGCAAGCTTGGGGATCTGCTGGGCCGCAAGCCCATGCTGTTGGCAGCGATCGGGATCTTCATGATTGGCTCGGTGCTGGGCGCGCTTGCCCCGAACATGACCGTGCTCATCGTGGCCCGCGTGGTGCAGGGTCTGGGCGGCGGCGGGTTGATGATTCTCTCGCAGGCCACGATCGCCGACGTCGTGCCCGCCCGGGAACGCGGCAAGTACATGGGCATCATGGGCGGCGTCTTCGCGTTTTCCTCCGTCGCCGGACCGCTCATTGGCGGCGGTCTGACCGAGGGGCCGGGCTGGCGCTGGACGTTTTGGATGAACGTGCCACTGGCCGTGCTGGCCATTCTGGCCACCATCTTCTTGCTGCACGTGCCCAGGGTGGTCAACGCCGTCCGGCCCAAGATCGACTACCTGGGCATGATGCTCATCGCCCTGGCCACCACGGCCCTGGTGCTCGTGGGCACGTGGGGCGGCTCCCAGTACGCCTGGAATTCCCCGGAAATCATCGGCCTGGGCGTCATGGCGGTCGTCACCGGCGTGCTGTTCGTGGTGGTGGAAAACAAGGTCAGCGAACCGGTCATGCCGATGATGCTCTTTCGCAACCGCAACTTCAACCTGACCACGGTGGCGGGCCTGCTGACCGGCATCGCGATGTTTGGCGTCATCGGCTACATCCCCACGTACATGCAAATGGCCACCGGCTACTCCGCCACCGAGGCCGGGCTGCTCATGATTCCGATGATGGGGTGCCTGCTGGTGGCCTCGGTGATCATCGGCCGGCGCGTGTCCATCACCGGGCGCTACAAGCTCGCCCCGATCGTGGGGTCGCTCATCCTGGCCGCGGCGCTGGTCCTGCTGGCCACCATCCATGCGGACTCGCCCGTCTACCTGATCTGCATCTACCTCGGGCTCATGGGCGTCGGCCTCGGCGCCAGCATGCAAATCCTGACCCTCGTGGCGCAAAACTCGTTCCCGCTGAAGTTTGTAGGCACCGCCACCGCCGGGCAGAACTACTTCCGCCAGGTCGGCGCCACCCTGGGGTCCGCCGTCGTCGGCGCCGTCTTCGCCTCCCGGCTCAAGGACCTCATCGCGGCGCGCATGCCCGGCGGGACCGGGGAAGCCAGCAACTCCTTCACCCCGCACCTGGTCAACGGCCTGCCCGCGCCGCTGAAGGCGGTCGTCATCGAGTCCTACAACGAGGCCCTCATCCCGCTGTTCCTGTGGATGGTGCCGGTGGCCGTGCTCGCCGCCGTCGTCCTCTGCTTCCTCAAGGAGGTCCCGCTGGCGACCAAGATCGACCGCGAAACCCCCGTGGACGTTGCCGAGCTCGCCGAGTTTGAGCAGGACCTCAGCCGGGACGACGCCGCGGCCGGCCCCGACCCGCGCCCCTAGCCGGCGTCGCCCCCCGGGGCGGGGTCCTCGGTGAGGGTGCCGCGGGCCAGGCGGAACTTCCGGTCCGCCTCGGCGGCGAGGGCGTGGTCGTGCGTGACCACCAAGATGGTGGTCTTCTTCTCGTGCGCCAGCTGGCGCAGCAGGGCGATGATGAGCTCGCCCGTTTCATCATCCAGGTTCCCGGTGGGTTCATCGGCCAGGACCAGCTTCGGCTGATTGGCTAGGGCCCGGGCAATGGCCACGCGCTGCTGCATGCCGCCGGAGAGCCGGTTCGCCTTCCGGGCGTGCATCTCCTCGGTCAGCTCCACCTGGTTCAACAGCTCCGCGGCCCGCCTGCTCCGCTCGGCGTGCGACACGCCGGCAAACTCCATCGGCAGCATGACGTTCTCCTTGGCCGAGAGGTTCGGGATCAGGTTGTACTGCTGGAAGACGAACCCGATGTCGTGGCATCGGTAGGCGGTCAGCTTCCCGTCCGGCAGGGCGGAGATGTTCACCCCGTCCACCACGACGTCGCCGGACGTCGCCTTGTCCAGGGCCCCCAGGAGCGAGAGCAGCGTGCTTTTGCCGCTGCCGCTCTTGCCCAGGATGGCCGCGAACGTGCCCTGCGCCAGGCTGAAGCTCACGCCGTTGACAGGCTTGATGGTCCGGTCCCCCGAATTGAATGCCTTTACTACGTTTGTCACGGTCAACATGGTCTTACTCTCCTCGCAGGACTTCGATGGGGCGGACCTTGGCGGTCAGCAGGGCGGGAACAAGCGCGCCGACGACGGCGATCAGCACGATGCCGGCGGCGCCGATGGCCACGGTCTGCCAGCCGACGGAGGTGCTGATGGTGCCGATCAGCTGGTCGGCGCCGGCAAAGACGCCCCGCGCCCGGGTGAATCCGCCGCCGAACCCGACGGCCGGCCCGCCCGCGGCGGTGCGCACCGGGCCGGCCCCGGCGCCGGAGGAGGTGTTGCCGGCCACGAGGGCGCCGACGATCGGGTTGCTGGCAAGGGAGGCCACCGCCGCGCCCACCACGGTGCCCAGAACCACCAGCACGAGCGCCTCGAACACGAACTGGACGCCGATGGTGCGGTTGGAGGCGCCGATCGCCTTCAACACGCCGATCTCCCGGCGCCGTTCACGCACCACCATGATCATGATCAGCAGCACGATCAGCCCGGCCGTGACGAGGGAGGCAATGAACGCGATGAAGGAGATGCTTTGGACGCTGCCCAGCGACGTGATGGCCGATTGCAGGTTGGCGGAGCCGCTCGTGACATCCACCTTGTCCGCGCCCAGGGCCGCGGTCAGCGCGGTCTGGGTGGCGGCGACGTTCTCGATGCTGTCCACGGCCACGGTCAGGCTGCTCAGCTGGCCCGCCTGGCCGGTGAGCGTCTGGGTGGCCGCCAGCGGCAGGTAGATGGCGTTGTTGTCGAACACGGTGCCGGCGTCAAAAATGCCGGTGACTTTCAGGGTGCGGTCCGCCACCGTGAAGGTTGAGCCCACCTTGAGTGAATTCTTGGCGGCCAGCGTGGTGCCGACCAGGGCCTGCGTGGAATTCGCGGTGAAGTCCGTCAGCTGGGCGCCGCCGGTGACGTTGACGGCCGCGCCGGCCGCCGTGACGGAGGCCGCCACGCCGGTCGCCTGGATGGGGATGGTGAACGCCCGCCGCGGGGTGGAAGTGCCGCCGCCCTCGGTGGTGTTGCGGTTGCCCAGGGTACCGGGGTCCACGGCGGAGAGCAGGCTGGTGGTGCCGCTGGTGCCGAACCGGCCGGGTCCGGCGGCCTGGGTCTGGCCGCCCTGCCCCGCCCCGGTGCCCGTGGCCGCCGACTGGGCGGCGTTCGCGAGCCGGACGGTCAGCGAACCGGTGACCGAGGTGACGTGTGCGACGCCGGCCGCCCGGGTGAGCTCCGCCGTCGTCAATGGCTCCCCGCCGCCGAGGCCGCCGCGTGAACCGGCCGGATTGACCGTGAGATTGGTGCCCACGGAGGCCTTGAGCGAATCGACCTTGGCGCCGACGGCCTGGTTGGCCACCAGCATGGCCAGGGCCAGTCCGATCGCCACCGCCAGGATCACCACGACGGCGCCGCTGCGCACCTTGTTGCGAAACGCGTTGCCCACGCTTCGGGAAACCACACCCATGACTTGCTCCCTACGACTGTGACCACCTTGGCGGTGGTCCTCCGGATCCCATGCTCTGGCGGGCGGCAGGACGAACTATGAGCGTGGGCTGTGCGTGGGCTGTGAGAATCTGGCCCGGTAGACTGGGGGACGCGAACACATGCCAATGTAATAGAGGGTCCCTTGCTGGAATTTACCGCCCGATTTGCCACCGCAGCCGAGATTGACCAGTGGGACACGCTGGTCACCGCGAACCCCAATGGCGGCAATCTGCTGCAGTCCGCCGCGTTTGCCGCCGTGAAGAAAAACCATGGCTGGAACACCCAATTCATCGCGCTCGAGGGCCCCGCCTACACCAGCTACAACCTGGTGCTGGAGAAGAAGTTTCCCGTTCTAGGCGCGCTCTGGTACCTGATCAAGGGCCCCGACGCCGCCGACGTGGCGGACCTGCCGGCCATGCTCCAGGCCCTGCGCACCTTCACCGCGGCGGCCCGGCTCGGTGTGTTCGCCGTCAAGGTCGAACCGGATGTGATCGACTCCGCCGAGGCCCGCGCGGTGCTCGCCGGGGCCGGCCTGGTCAAGGTGGCGGACCTGCAGCCCAATGACAGCACCGCGCTGCTGGACATCTCCCCGGACGCCAACGAGTTGCTGCGCAAGCTGCACTCGCGCGGGCGCAACGCCGTCCGCCGGGCCCTCCGCGAGGAGGTGGACGTGGTGCGCATGGACCCCACCGAGTCCACCATGCGGACCATGTACGACCTCATGGTGGGCACCATCACCGCCAAGTCCACCAGCCAGGCCCGCGGCTACGACTACTACCGCCAGTTCTGGACGGAGTTCGCCGGCCGCGGCCAGGGCCGGTTTTACTTCGTCTACGAGGACGGCGTCGCCTCCGTGGGCGCGTTCGTCATCAACTACGGCGCCAAGGCCACCTACAAGGACGGCGGGTCGCTGCAAAAGCGCTCGCAGTACGGCGACTCCCACCTGGTGCAGTGGGTGGCCATCAACGACATGAAGGAATTGGGCGCGGTCCAGTACGATTTCTGCGGCACGCCCCCCTCCGCCCGGCTCAAGGACCCCACCCACCCGCACCACGGCCTGGGCCTGTTCAAGACCAGCTTCTCCAAGACGGTCACCGATTTTGTCGGCTGCTGGGACCTGGCGCTGCACCCGCTGCGCTACAAGATCTGGATGGCGGCGGGGGAGCGGGTCTTCCGCCAGCTCTACACGCGCCGCACCGGGAAACAGTTCTACTAACCAGGCGGGGCCACAGGAGAACGCATGAGCGAGAACCCCAAGGACCGGGATTCCGGCAGCGGCACCGCGCCCGCGGCCGGGATGATTCCGCTGGTGCCGGCGCCGCGGCCCAACAGGGCCGCCCGCAACGTGCTGCGGCGCCTGGTGCAGGGGGAGGCGCCACCCACCGCACCCATGAACATCGTGGACCGGCTGGCCGGCAGCCCCTACGCGAACCTGACCATCCAGGTCGGCAAGGCCGACGAGTCCGCCCGCAAGACCATTGACTTCGCCCTGCGCCTGGCCGAGACCATGTTCCGTTACGGGGCCGGCGCCCTGGAGGTGGAGACGAGCATCATTGCCGTCACGGCGGCGCTGGGGCTGCGCAACATCGAGGTCGACATCACCAACCAGTCCGTCATCATCAACTACGCCCACCGCGACGGCGTGCCCATCACCTTGCTGCGCGTGGTGCGGTCCTGGACCAACAACTATGCCGGGCTGGTGGAGGTCCACGAACTGGTCACCGACGTCGTCAGCGGCGGCGTCACCCGGGAGGAGGCGTACCGCCGGCTCGACACCATCATCAAGCGCTCCAAGCCGTTCCCGCGCTGGCTGGTGTCCGTGGCCGAGGCCGTCTTTGCGGCGGCCGTCGTCGGGGTGATCGGCGGGTCGGCGTTTGGGATGCTGGTGGCGCTGCTGACCATCCTGCTGGCCGGGCAGGTGGCCCGGGGGCTGGGCAAGTGGCGGGTCCCGGACTTCTTCGTCACCGCCATCAGCTCCTTCATCGTCACCGTGGTGGCGGTGCTCTGCTTCATCCTGCACGTCCCGCTCAGCCCGTCCGTGGTGGTGGCCGGCGGGATCCTGCTCCTGCTTCCCTCGGGACGGCTCGTCTCGGCCGTCCAGGACGCGATCAACGGCTTCCCCGTCACGGCCGCCGGCCGGTTCCTCTCCGCGTTCCTGACCTTTGGCGCCATCGTGGCGGGCATCGCCGTCGCCCTGGTCACCGGCGCGCTCTTTGGCGCCGACCGGCTGAACGTGGCCGAGCCCATCGCCGCCTCGCAGCCGCTCTACGTCCAGCTGCCGCTGGTGGCTCTGGCCACCGTGGCCATCTGCATCGCCGAACAAACGGCCGTGAAGCTGCTGCTGCCCACCATGGTGGTGGCCGTGGCCGGCTACGTGGCGTACTTCATCGGCATCGAGCTGGGCCTGGGCGGCCGGTTTGCGCCGGCCCTGGCCGCGGTCCTGGTGGGCATCCTGGCCCGGGTGATCGCCCTGCGCCTGAAGGCGCCCCAGCTGGTGGTGGCCGTGCCGTCGATCGTGTTCCTGCTGGTGGGGCTGTCCATCTTCCGGGCCATGTTCGTCATGACGCTGACGCCGGAGGACTCCGTGACCGGCGCCGTGGGCATCTTCAACGCCCTGATCATCATCCTGGCCGTGGCGGCCGGGGTGGTGCTGGGCGACAACATGGCCCGCCCGCTCACGCGCGGGCAGGGACGCCAGGACCGCCGCCGCAACCGGCGGCGGTAGCCCGGCGGCTACAGAATCTTGCCGATGGGCTGCTTTTTCTCGGCCTGGAAGTAGTCCTCGGTCCGGCCGTAGGCCCAGTAGCCGGAGAGCGAGACCTGGGCGCGTTCCAGGCCGCGCTGTTTGAACAACAGGTCGCGAAGTTGCTTCATGTACTCGCGTTCGCCGTGCACAAACGCGTCGACCCGGCCCGCGGGCCAGGGCCCGCCGGCCACGGCGTCAAGGAGCACCGTGCTGTCGGCGGGGGTGGCGCCGTCGCGAAACAGCCAGGCCACGGCCACCCCGGCCGGGGCCGAGACCGGCTGCACGTCCGCCGCGGTGTCCACCTCAAGGTAGGCGCGGCCCACGGCGTCGGCCGGCAGCGCCTCGAGGGCGGCGGCGATGGCCGGCAGCGCGGCCTCGTCGCCGGCAAACAGGAACCAGTCGGCGTCCGGGTCCGGCCGGTACGCCCCGCCCGGGCCGGAGAAGATGATGCGGTCCCCGGGGGCGGCGGCGGCGGCCCACGGCCCGGCCAGGCCGTCGGCGCCGTGCACGACAAAGTCGATGGCGACCTCCTGGGCGGCCATGTCCACCCACCGCAGCGTGTAGGTGCGGGTGGCGGGCCACTGCTCGCGCGGCATGCTATCCCGCAGTCCGAAAACGTCCACGGGCTCCGCATAGTCCACGCCGGGGTGCAGGAAGTGGATCTTCACGTACATGTCGGTGGCGTCCTTGGCCTCAAAGCGGGCCAGATCGGGCCCCCCGGCCACCACGCGGACCATGTGCGGGCTGAGCCGTTCGGTCCGCAGCACGCGCAGCGTGAACTGGGCGCGGCGCTTCACGGCCGGCGCAACGACGGTCTCCGGGCTGGATTCGGCAGTATTCACACATCACTCCTGGGGTGGGGCCGTGGCGGGTCGGTGAATCCCGCGGGCCAAGTTAGGCAGTCCTTACCATCCTAGACGGCCGGGAGGGCCCAGTCGATCGGAGGGGCCCCCTGGGCCGCCAGCTGCTCGTTCACGCGGCTGAACGGACGTGAGCCGAAGAACCCTCGCGAGGCGGACAACGGGCTGGGATGGGCGGATTCGATCACGGCGGTCCCGGCCAGCAGCGGGGCCAGCCGTTGCGCATCCCGGCCCCAGAGCACGCTGACCAGGGGCCGGTCGCGGCCGGCCAGGGCGGTGATGACGGCCTCCGTCACCTCTTCCCACCCACGACGCCGGTGCGATCCCGTCGCTCCCGGCGCCACCGTGAGCACCCGGTTCAGGAGCAGGACGCCCTGGCCGGCCCAGGCGGACAGGTCGCCATGGGTGGCGGGGGCGATGCCCAGATCGGTCTGCAATTCCTTGTAGATGTTGTTCAGGCTCCGCGGCAGCGGCCGCGTCCGCCGGTCCACGGCGAAGGCCAGCCCGACCGAGTGCCCCGGCGTGGGGTACGGGTCCTGGCCCACCAGCAGCACCTTGACCCCGGCGAGCGGGGTCGTCAACGCACGCAACACCTTGGTGGGCGGGGGCAGGAACCCGGTGCCGGCGTCGTACTCGGCGCGCAGCATCCGGCCCAGCCGGCGTAACGTGGCAGACTGCGCCTCCAGCGTCGGCGCCCAATCGGGGGCCACGAGGGCCAGCGGATCGTGCGCCAGCAGGTCCAGGGCCCGCAATTCGGCCTCGTCCCACGCGGCGGCGGAGTGGGCGGCGGGGAGCTCAAAGAGGCCGGGGAGGGAGTCCATGCCTCCATTGTCCGCCATGGCTGCCGCCCGGCCGGATCCTCCACAGGGGGTGCACCGCGCCGCCCTGTCCACCGCACCGCGAATGACACGCCTGTGATTCGCCATTATCATGGAGGGAAAGGACGGCATGCGCGGCATGCCGCCGCGCGGAAAAGTTGGAGTGTGTTGTGGCCGAAGCAGCAAGGCGCATGCCCGAGGTGCCGCACCGGCCCGGGACGGACCCGGAGTCCGGGCCCAGCGACCCCTCCCGGCTCAGCGACCGGTCCGGGCTCAGCGACCGGGATGCGCAGATGCTGGCGCTGGAACGCCAGTGGTGGAAGTACGCCGGCGCCAAGGAACAGGCCATCCGGGACATCTTCGACCTCTCCGCCACGCACTACTATCAAATCCTCAATGCCTTGATCGACACGGACGCCGCCCTGACACACGACCCCATGCTGGTCAAGCGATTGCGTAGACTACGTACGTCGCGTCAAAAAGCACGGACCGCACGCCGGCTCGGGAATTGACGCCCGCCTACACTGCCTCACGCACAAGGACAGCACTGCACAATGAGTAATTACCCGCGGGACGAATTTGACCGTGTCCCGGAAAACTCCGCGCGCCACGGCGTTCACCGGACCACCCTGGAAGAGCCGTCGCGCACTCTGGTGCCGCTGATGATCTTCGGCGTGGTCGCGCTGTGCATTGGCCTGCTGGCGTTCTTGATTGTGCCCAAGCTGACCGCCGACAACGGCGTGCAGCCGCCGGTTGCCGGAAGCCGGACCACCACGACGGCGCCCGTGTCGCCCACGTCGGCGCCCCCCACCACCACGTCCGCGCCCGCGCCGTCCGCAACGCCCACCCCGTCCGCAACGCCGACACAGACGCCGACGCCCGCGTCCGGGGTGGACAAGAGCACACCGGTGGGCGTCTTCAACGCCACCGGCGTGGGCGGCCTCGCCGCCAAGTATGCGGCCACCGTGACGGCCGACGGCTGGACCGTCTCCCAGGCGGCGAACTGGGCCGGGCAGCCGCAGCAGACGTCCGTCATCTTCTACAACGGCCCCGCCCAAAAGGCCAACGCCCAGGCCCTCGGCAAACTGCTGAACATCACCGCCCTGGTAGACACCGCCGAACTCCAGTTGCCGCTGGCCGTGGTGCTGGGACCCGGGGCAATGTAGCACCGGCCCACCCCATGGCCAGACACAAGGATGGCGGCCGCCCCGGATGGGGCGGCCGCCATTTTCACCCCGTGCGGTCCCGGGGGTCGTCAGTCCTTCAAGGGGATCCCGGCCGCGTCACGCTTGAACGGGTCGGCGCCCACGAGGATCATGATGCCCTCGATGAAGCCCCACAGTCCGCCCAGGCCAAACGTCAGGAACGTGACGACGATCTGGATAATGCCGATCTTCGTGTAGCCCAGGTAGAAACGGTGGATGCCCAAGTAGCCGAGCAAAATGCCCAGGATGCCGGCGACGATCTTGGATTTTTGCTCCACGCCGGGCTGGTAGCCGTACCCTGGCGGGTAGGGCTGCTGATAACCCGGCGGCGGGTAGGCCTGGGGCGGGTAGCCCTGCTGGCCCGGGCCGGGCTGGCCATAACCGGGCTGTGCATAGCCGGGCTGCTGGGGGTACGCGGGCGGTCCGTAGCCGGGCGCCACCGGTGCGGCGTCGGCGACGGGCGTCTCGGCCGGGCTCGGCGGATCCACGGGGGCCGGCTGGCCGTGGGGATCGGCCGGCTCCTCGGGCTTCGGGTTCTCACTCATGCTTGCTCCTTCATTACTGCGAACGACGGGGATCGGTGCGCAGGAAAGTGTTGTGCGCTGGCCGAAATACTGCAACCTCCACGCTAGCCGCTTCCCACGGGCAGGGGAAGGATGGCGCGGGTCCGTCCGCATTCCGGGTGCCGCCCGCCCATCCGGCCGGTTTCGCCGGGAGCACACAAAGCCAATTGCGCTTGCACTCTCGGGTGCAGAGTGCTAATTATTGAGTTAGCACTCTGAGGTGGTGACTGCTAGTTCCTAGTCAGTTCGCCGCCATCGGAGGTAGAACTTTCCTACTGTGGTGAGGATTTCGGGTCGGCGTAAAGAGATCGTCGGCAAGGAGTCCGTCCGTCGCGGGCACCACGGATGGGAACCTGAGTCCATAAATGACTGTCCCGAAAGGACTGAAGCCTACATGGCCAAGATCATTGCATTCGATGAAGAGGCGCGCCGCGGCCTTGAGCGTGGGTTGAACATCCTCGCCGACGCCGTCAAGGTCACGTTGGGCCCGCGCGGGCGCAACGTCGTTCTCGAAAAGAAGTGGGGCGCCCCCACGATCACCAACGACGGCGTGTCCATCGCCAAGGAGATCGAGCTCGAGGATCCTTACGAGAAGATCGGCGCCGAGCTGGTCAAGGAAGTTGCCAAGAAGACCGACGACATCGCCGGCGACGGCACGACGACGGCCACCGTCCTGGCCCAGGCCCTCGTCAAGGAAGGCCTGCGCAACGTTGCGGCCGGCGCCGACCCGCTGTCCCTCAAGCGCGGCATCGAGAAGGCCGTTGCGGCCGTCATCGAGCAGCTGCTCATTTCCGCGAAGGAAATTGAGACCAAGGAAGAGATCGCGGCCACGGCCTCCATCTCCGCCGGTGACACCGAGATCGGTGCGCTCATCGCCGAGGCCCTGGACAAGGTCGGCAAGGAAGGCGTCATCACGGTCGAGGAGTCCAACACCTTCGGCCTGGAACTGGAGCTCACCGAAGGCATGCGCTTCGACAAGGGCTACATCTCCGCCTACTTTGTCACCGACACCGAGCGCCAGGAAACGGTTCTTGAAGACCCGTACATCCTGATCGTCAACTCCAAGATCTCCAGCGTGAAGGACCTTGTTGCCGTCCTGGAGAAGGTCATGCAGTCCAACAAGCCGCTGCTGATCATCGCCGAGGACGTTGAAGGCGAGGCCCTGGCCACGCTGATCGTGAACAAGATCCGCGGCCTGTTCAAGTCCGTTGCCGTCAAGGCCCCGGGCTTCGGTGACCGCCGCAAGGCCCAGCTCGCCGACATCGCCATCCTCACCGGTGGCCAGGTCATCGCCGAGGAAGTCGGCCTGAAGCTGGAAAACACCACGCTGGACCTGCTGGGCCGGGCACGGAAGATTGTTGTCACCAAGGACGAGACCACCATCGTCGAAGGTGCCGGCGAAGCCGACGCCATCGCCGGTCGCGTCGCCCAGATCCGTGCCGAGATCGAAAACTCCGATTCGGACTACGACCGCGAGAAGCTGCAGGAACGCCTGGCCAAGCTGGCCGGCGGCGTTGCGGTCATCAAGGCCGGTGCCGCAACCGAGGTTGAGCTCAAGGAGCGCAAGCACCGCATTGAGGACGCCGTCCGCAACGCAAAGGCCGCTGTTGAAGAAGGCATCGTCCCCGGCGGTGGCGTGGCCCTGATCCAGGCCGGCGTGAAGGCTTTCGAAGGCCTGAACCTGACCGGTGACGAGGCCACTGGCGCCAACATCGTCAAGGTCGCCATCGACGCCCCGCTCAAGCAGATCGCCTTCAACGCCGGCTTCGAGCCCGGCGTGGTAGTCGATAAGGTCCGCGGCCTGCCCGTGGGCCACGGCCTGAACGCCCAAACCGGCGTTTACGAGGACCTGCTGGCCGCCGGCGTCAACGACCCGGTAAAGGTGACCCGTTCCGCACTGCAGAACGCGGCCTCCATCGCCGGGCTGTTCCTGACCACCGAGGCAGTGGTTGCCGACAAGCCGGAGAAGTCCGCACCGGTCGGCGGCGGCGGCGACGACATGGGCGGCATGGGCGGGTTCTAATCCCCACGCCCTCCCCGGTCGCAACGCTGTAAAGCTGTAACGCCGTAACGCGAAGGGCGCCCCCTCCACTGTGGAGGGGGCGCCCTTTGCGCGTTAAGTGTCGGTCGAGTCTGAAAGTATGGTGTCATGACAATTGTTGCGGCGGCCGATGGATCGGCTTTGGGAAATCCCGGACCTGCGGGCTGGGCCTGGTATGTGGATGACTCCTGCTGGCGTGCGGGAGGCTGGCCGCACGGCACCAACAACATGGGCGAACTCATGGCGGTGCTGGATCTACTCAACTCCACCGCGCACCTGTCCGCGGAACCCCTGCACATCTTGTGCGACAGCCAATACGTCATCAACTGCATCACCAAGTGGATGCCGGGCTGGAAGCGCAAGGGGTGGCGCAAGGCAGACGGCAAGCCGGTGCTCAACATTGACCTCCTGAAACAGATTGACGCCGCGATCGTGGGACGCAACTACACGTTCGAATGGGTCAAGGGCCATGCCGGGCACGACCTCAATGAGGCCGCGGACGACCGCGCCCGCGACGCCGCCACCGCTTTCCAGGCCGGGCGCGCCCCCAACGAGGGGCCGGGCTTCCCCGGCGCCGGGAAGTCTGCGCCCGCCCCGACGCCCGCCCCGACGCCCGCGCCCGCGGCGGACGACGACGCGCTGCAGCTGGACTTGTTCTCCGAACTCCCCGACGACGAGTTGGATCCGGCCTATGCGCCGGTGGCCGATGACTCCCTCGCCGCCCTGGTGGAGCTGGAGCGCGAACTCATGGATCCGGTGGTACGCACCGACAGCATCCGGGTCGGAATGCTGCTGCACCCGGACTTTGAGGAGATCGGCGCCTCGGGCCGCGTGTGGACGCGCCAGGACATCATGTCCGCCTTCAGCGACGAGGAGTCAGCCGCGGCAACCCTGGACGTGCTGACCCTCAGCCGCCTTGACCCGGCCACCGCCCTGCTGACGTACCGCACCCTGGAGAAGCGCGGCAGTGTGTTGCGCAGCTCGCTGTGGCGCCACGACGGCGGCCAATGGCGGCTGCGCTTCCACCAGGGCACCCTCGAAACCCGGTAGTCGCACCGGTGCCCGTCAGCGCGTGGTGAACATGCGGGTGTTGGCCTCCTCGGCCTGGGCGTATTGGGTGGCGGCCATGGACAGGGCCGTGTTGATGCTCTCCAGGGAGGCCTCGACCTTCACCTGCGTGGCATGCCATTCCTGGAGCAGTGCCTGGAAGTTGGTGGCCGCGGCCCCGGTCCAGGTGGACTGCAGGTCCAGCAGGTTTCGCTTCATGGCGTCCACCTCCATCCGGATCCGGTCCACGGACCCCTTCACGGCGGTGCTTTTCAGGGCGAGGTCGTCGCTGTTGACGTTGAATTGGGCCATGGCGCGGCTCCTTGGTTGAGGTCCCCGCTGCGGGGGATTCGATAGAGATGCCTCCACGATAGAACCCGCCTTGGCCCGCCGGCGGGACCCGTCGCCCGGCTGGGGACCGGCTACAGGGCGGCCGGCCCTGTGGAGGACGCGGCGTCGGTCCCCGCCGCCGTCCCGGCGGAGTCCGCGGACCGCGGTGCGGTGCGCGGCAGGGGCGGGACCGTGGGCTCGGCGGGGAAGTCCTGCCATTCCTCCGGCCGGGAGTCCTGCGGGCCGTCGTCGTCCGGGGTGGCGAACGGCAGCTCGATCGCCAGGGTCGCGCCGCCGCCGGGCGTAGCCTCCAGGCGCACCGTGCCCCCGTGCGAGGCGACGATCGCCGCCACGATGGCCAATCCCAGTCCGCTTCCGCCCGTGTTGCGGTCCCGGGAGGTGTCGGCCCGGTAAAACCGCTCGAAGATGCGCGGCGCCTCCTCCTCGGAGATGCCCGGGCCGTGGTCGCGGACCTTGATGACGGAGGACTTTTGCGTCCCGTTGACCCGCGTGCCCACCATGATTTCCACCGGCGACCCGTCCGGGGTGTAACGCAGCGCATTGCCCATCAGGTTCGCCACCACCTGGCGCAGCTTGGCCTCGTCGCCCACGGCGGGTGCGGGGGTGCCCGGCCCGTCGTCGAGGCCGACGACGGTGAACTTGCGGTCACGTGCGGAGGCCCGGGCGTCCAGCACGGCGTCGTGGCCGATGATGAGCAGGTCCACGGGCTTGCGCTGGAGCGGCCGTTGCTCGTCGATCCGAGCCAGCATGAGCAGGTCCTCCACCAGCTCGCCCATGCGCTTGGCCTCGCTCTCGATCCGGCTCATGGCCGTGCCCACGTCCTCCGGCGTTTGCAGGGCCCCGTGCCGGAACAGCTCGGAGAAACCGCGGATCGTCACCAGCGGGGTGCGCAGCTCGTGGGAGGCGTCGGCCACAAAGCGGCGCATACGCGTCTCGGAAGCCGTGCGCACGGCAAACGCGTTTTCAATGTGCGCCAACATGGTGTTCAGGGAGCCCGAGAGCCGGCCGACCTCGGTGCCCGGGTTCTCAATGTCCACCCGTCGGGACAAGTCCCCGGCGGCAATGGCCGCGGCGGTTCGCTCCACCCGGCGCAACGGCCGGAACGAGCGGGATACCGTCCAATACGCAATCATGGTGCCCAGGGTGACCGTGAGGATGACGACGCCGGCAATGACCACCGCCAGCCGCTCCATGGTGGCCTCGAGCGGCTCGTAGGGCAGTCCCACCACCACATAGCCGGGGTAGGCGCGCTTGACGCCCTGGTTGTCGGTGATCTGGAACTGCTGCGGGCCGATGACGGTGATCCGCCAGGGTGAGCCGCCGTCGGTGCTGGCCACGGTGAGCTTGCGGCCGCTGATGGCGGTGGCCTGATTCATCGTGTAGCTGGGGTAGATGGGTTTGTCGTTGCCGGACCGGTTTTGGTCCGCCAGCCCGCCGTCGGAATAGTGGAATGCCACGTAGTAGTCAAAGCCAAACGGCGACTGCCCGGTGCTTTCAAAGTCGATCGTGCCCAGCACGGCAATGGAGCGCTGGTAGGTGGTGAGCTGGGAATCCATCTGGTCTTCCAGGAAGGAGCGCAGCAGCAAGAAGGTTGTGGCCCCCAGCGCCAGCAGGGACACGGTCAGCAGGGCGCTGATGGTGGCGACCAGCTGAGAGCGCAGCGAGGCGTTCTTCCACAACGTAAACAACGGCTAGCGCTTATCTGCCGTTCGCAACACGTATCCGACGCCGCGCTTGGTTTGGATGAGGGCCGGCAGCGACGTGTCCGTGTCCACCTTGCGGCGCAGATAGGAGATGTAGGATTCCACGATCGAGGCGTCCCCGTTGAAGTCGTACTCCCACACGTGGTCCAGGATCTGCGCCTTGGACAGGACCCGGTTCGGGTTGAGCATCAGGTAGCGCAGCAGCTTGAACTCGGTGGGGGAGAGCTCCACGGTCCGGCCCGCGCGGCGGACCTCGTGGGCGTCGTCGTCGAGTTCCAGGTCGGCCACGCGCAGCACGGCGTCGTCGTCCTGGAGCGGCTGGGTGCGCCGGAGCACGGCGCGGATGCGGGCCACCACCTCATCGAGGCTGAACGGCTTGGTCACGTAGTCGTCGCCGCCCACGGTCAGGCCGGTGACCTTGTCCTCGGTGTCGTCGCGGGCGGTCAGGAACAGCACCGGGAAGTGCCGGCCCGCGGCGCGCAGGCGGCGCGTGACGGTGAATCCGTCCATGTCCGGGAGCATGACGTCCAGCACGGCCAGGTCCGGGGAGTGTTCCTCGGCGGCGGCGAGGGCCTCGCGGCCGTTGGCGGCGGCCACCACTTCAAATCCGGCGAACCGGAGCGAGGTGGAGAGCAGTTCGCGAATGTTGGGCTCGTCGTCAACAACGAGCAGCTTTGCTTCAGGTCCAGTCTTCTTCACCATTTAAGTCTCCGACCATTGGCTGGTAATAAGCTGAATATTCCCAGGATAGTTCCTGTCAGCATACGCTCAGGGAGTTCCCAGCGGCCAGTGAGGATTGGGCCGTTCGGCCCCGCGGCTCAGGCGCGTGGCTCAGGCGCGCCGGTGGGCGTAGATCTCCACCGGGGCCAGGATGCCGGCCCGGAAGGCCGCCATCAGGTTCGGCACGGCCTGCCCGTCCAGCCCCACCGGGGCGTCCCCGGCCACGGCCTGCTCCAAGAACGCGATGCCCTCCTCGACGGTTTTTGCCTCCAGGTCGACGTCGAAGCCGGCCGCCTCAAGTGCGTCCGTGTAGGCCAGCGGCGGCTGAACGAAGGAGGTCTCCGCCGTCTCCGCCCAGGGCAGCGGGTAGGTCTCGATGTCCCCGCCGAGCAGCATGATGTCGTACACGGCCAGGACCCCGCCGGGCCGCAGCACCCGGGCGGCCTCGGCAAACACCCGGTCCTTCTCGCGCAGGTTCATGCCCACATGGATCATCAGCGCGGTGTCAAAGGAGGAATCCTCGAACGGCAGGGCCACGGCACTGCCCTGGCTGAAGGTGACGGAGCCCTCCAGCCCGGTGCGGCGGGTAATGGACCGTGCGGTGGCCACCAGTTCCGGGGTCAGGTCCACCCCGTGCACCGTGGCGCCAAACTCATGGGCCAGGTGGCGGGCCACCCCGCCCATCCCGGACCCGATGTCCAGCACCCGCCGGCCGGCGCTAATGCCGGCGCGCGCGGCCACGCGGGCGGTGGCGGCCGGCCCGCCCATGTGGAGCTGGTCCGCCCCGTGCAGGTCGGCGGGGGAAAAGTGGTCCGGGTCCTTGCCGGCGTCCCGGACGGCGGCCAGCAGCTGATCCTCGATATTGTCGCGCCCGTAGTGTGCCGCGACGGATTCCTCGTAGCTCATGACGCCGATCCTACTCCGGTCGGTCACCGGCGGCGGTGGGTAAATCCTTCGCATCGAGAATCCGGTACGCATACCCCTGCTCGGCCAGGAAGCGCTGGCGCCTGGCCGCGAAGTCGGCGTCGATCGTGTCCCGGGCCACGAGGGTGTAAAACCGGGCCGTGCGGCCGTCGGCCTTGGGCCGCATCAGCCGGCCCAGCCGCTGGGCCTCCTCCTGCCGGGACCCGAACGAACCCGACACCTGGACGGCCACGGACGCCTCCGGCAGGTCGATGGAAAAGTTCGCCACCTTGGAGACCACCAGGGTGTGGATGAGCCCGCGCCGGAATTCGTCAAAGAGGCGCTCGCGCTCCCGTACGGAGGTCTCGCCCTTGATCAGCGGGACCCCCAGCCGGTCGGCAATTTCATCCAGCTGGTCAATGTACTGGCCGATCACCAGGATCTGCTCACCGGCATGGGCCGCCACCAGCCGCTCCACCACGATGGACTTGCTGTCGCTGGAGGCGCACAGACGGTACTTGTCGGCGTCGTCGGCCATGGCGTAGGCCATGCGCTCGTCCCGCGGCAGGTCAATGCGCACCTCGACGCAGTCCGCCGGGGCAATGTAGCCCTGCGCCTCGATGTCCTTCCACGGCGCGTCGTACCGCTTGGGCCCGATGAGGCTGAACACCTCGCCCTCGCGGCCGTCCTCGCGCACCAGCGTGGCCGTCAGGCCGAGCCGGCGCCGGGCCTGCAGATCCGCCGTCATCTTGAAGATGGGGGCCGGCAGCAGGTGGACCTCGTCGTAAATGATCAGGCCCCAGTCGTGGTCGTCGAGCAGCTCCAGATGCGGGTACAGGCCCCCGCGGCGCACGGTGAGCACCTGGTAGGTGGCGATGGTGACCGGGCGGACCTCCTTGGCGGCGCCGGAGTACTCGCCAATTTCGGCCTCGGTCAGCGTGGTGCGCCGCAGCAGCTCGGCCCTCCACTGCCGGGCCGAGAGGGTGTTGGTGACCAGGATCAGCGTGGTGGTGCCGGAGGCGGCCATGGCCGCGGCCCCCACCAGGGTCTTTCCCGCCCCGCAGGGCAACACCACGACGCCGGAGCCGCCCGCCCAGAAGTTCTCCACCGCCAGCTTCTGGTAGGGGCGCAGGGACCAGGCGCCGTCCTTGGGTGCCTGGGCGTCGGCGTCCCCGGCCGTCAGGGCGATCGGGTGCGGAGTGCCGTCCACGTACCCGGCCAGGTCCTCCGCCGGCCAGCCGGCCTTCAGGAGCAGTTGCTTCAAGGCTCCGCGTTGGGAGGAGTGCACCACCACGGTCAGCGGGTCGATGCGCGGGCCCAGCAGCGGGCCGATCTTCTTGGCGTGGATCACTTCCTCCAGCACGGGAAAATCGGTGGTGCGCATGACCAGCCCGTGGAGGGGGTCCTTTTCCAGCCGCAACCGCCCGTACCGGGACATGACCTCTTCGATGTCGATCAGCAGCGGATGCGGGACCGGGAAGCGGGAGTAGGTGAGCAGCGTGTCCAGGACCTGTTCGGCGTCGAGCCCGGCGGCGCGCGCGTTCCACAGCCCCAGCGGCGTGATCCGGTAGCTGTGCACGTGTTCCGGTGCCCGCTCCAGCTCGGCAAAGGCGGCAATGGCGTGGCGCGCCGCGGTGGCCTGCGGATGGTCCACCTCCAGCAGGATGGTCTTGTCGCTTTGGACGATCAGCGGCCCGTCGCTCACGGCGTCCCTTTCGTTTGGGGTTCCACCGGTTCCACATCCATCACGCGGTGGATGCTGACGACCCGTTCGCGCTCGCGCGCGGGTTCGAACGCGCGCAGCCGGCCCTCGGCCACGGACACGGGATGCAGGCGCAGCCTCTCGGGCCGGCCGTCGGCGCTGACGGTGGTCACCCAAACCACCTGCTGGTGACGAATGGCCGCGCGCAGCTGTTCGAGCACCAGGGCCGGCGCCGATTCGCCCCGTCCGGGCGTGAAGGCCGGCCGGCTGCGCAACAGGCCCAGCTGTGCCGCGGCCGCTGAGCCGGGGACGACGGCGTCGTCCCCGGCCGTGGCTTCCTCGCCGGCCAGGAGCCGGGCCGCCTCATAGGGGGCCACGGCCTGGTTGAGGGCCAGTGCGGTCCCACCCGCCCGGGTACTGCGGCGGTGCGGCGCCTCCCGCTCGGCGCTGGTTCCGCCGGCCAGGGCCGGGGACAGCCCGGCGGCGCGCAGGGCGGCCACCACCTCCGCCGGAGCCAGCGGCGTCACCACGACGGTGGGCGAGACGGCGGTAAACTCCAGGGCGGCGGCAACGTCCCCGGCCAGCAGCTCGGCCAGCAGAGCCGCGTCGTCGCTGCTGACATACGTGCCCGCCGTGCCCACCGTGAGCCGGCCGTGGCGGGACGCCGCCTCCTTGAGCAGGTAGTCCAGCGGCTGCGGCACCGGCGTGGCCGAATGCGCGGCGAGAAATGCCAGGATGCCCTCGGCGGTGCGCCCCGCCGCGAGGGCCCGCTGGATGGACGCGGCGCTGAACCGGTACACGCCCGCCGTACCCTTCCCCTCGGCGTCGGCCAGCAGCGCCAGCTCCGCGGCCACGGCGGGGGAAAGGAAGCCCGGCGCCACCGCGGTGAGGTCCCCCTGCAGGAGCACATGCTCCACGGGAGCCGGCAGGGCCTCGGCGACCCGGGCGAGTGCCGTGTCCCAGTCCCGATCGATCACCGCCAGGCCAATGTCCGTCAGGGCGCCGGCGCCCGTCAGCCCCAAGATTTCCGCCTCCGCCAGGAATCCGGCCAGCGCCTTGGCGATCCGCCGGGCCGGCCGGGGATGGTGCCACGCAAAGTGGGCCATGAGCTGCGGCAGCGTCGGCGCCGGCACCGTCCCGGGCGGCAGTGCGCGGGCCGGGCCCCGGTACAGCGTGGCCAGCACCCGCAGCGAGGACTCCCGCAGCTGTGGGGCATCCGGGCGGAAGGCCTCGCCGGCCAGCACGTTCACGGCGGGAGATCCGGTGCCGATCAGCGACGGCAGCCTGTCCGCGTCGAGCCAGGCGGCGGCCAGCCACAACCACTGCTCCGCCCGGTCCCGCGCCCGCCACCCGGCCGCGGCGGCCCGCCACCGCGAGGTGTCGGGGTCGAGGGAGATGAGCCCGGCCGCGGCGGCCAGCTCCAGGTAAAAGTACGACTGTGCCACATCGACGTCCAGGTCCCTGGCCACGGTGCGCACGGCGCGGACGCCGACCCCGCCGGTGCGCAGCGTGTCCAGCGGCCGGTACTCCACGGAATCCAGCAGCCGCGTCATGGTGCGCAGCACGGCGGCGATGGCGCCCAGGGCCGCGTTGTCCCGGCGCGACGTGCGCATGCCGTCCAGCGAAAGCACGGGGGGAGCGGGGGCAAAGTCCGTGATCACGTGCCCCCGGCGCAGCAGCAGGCCCACCTCGGCGGGAAGCTCCACGTGGTCGTCGTCCAGGGGGATCAGCAGGCCCCGGGCCAGCAGCCAGTCGATGATGTCCCGGCTGGAGGATTCGCCCGTCGGCGGCTTCGTGCCCGCGGCGACCCCCCGCAGCGCGTGGCCCACCAGCCCCATCGGGCCGTGCCGGAACTTGGCCAGCAGCTCCGCCGTGCCGGCGGGGGCGTCCGCCAGCAACAGCCCCGGATCCGGGCAGGAGGTGACGGCCTGGTGCAGCACCGCGGCCGGGTCGCCCGCAACGGCGGACCGGTGGGCGGCCGCGATGCCGGCGAGCCGGTCCCGGCAGCCCGGGAGGGAGTCGGCGAGCTCCCCGTAGCTGCGTCCCAGCCCCGCCGGGTGCGCCCCCAGCACATCGCGCAGGGAGGCGACGGGCAGGAAGCGGCAGGGGCCGGCGTCGTTGGGCGCCGGGACCACCAGGGCCAGCTCGGACAGCTGGTCAAGGAGCGGGGCGAGATCGGCCGCCATGGTGCCGGCGACGGCGGCCGCCAGTTCGGCGGCGGTGGCGCCGGCGTCCGGGGCGGTGACAAATAGGGCCGTGAGCACCTGCAGCTGCGGCTGGTTGAGCCGGTCCAGGGCGCGGGCCAGGCCGGCCCGGCTGGAGGCCCGGGCGGCCAGGGCGGCGAAATCGGCCACCGGCGGCTCCATCAGCTCCGGGCGCAGCGCAAATAGCCGCAGCAGCGCCGGATCGGTTCGGGCCGCGAGCTCGGTTGTCAATTGCCGCAGGGTGGACATCAGCTCAACGCTACCTCCCGCACCGCCTACAAGCGGCGGCGGCGGGCCACGGAGCGCAGCACGCTGCCGCCCATCATGACGAAGGCGGCGGGCAGGGCGAGCATGGCGATCCAGTTGAATCCGGTCCACGGCGCGGCCCCGGCCCACTTCGAGAGCAACACGATGATTAGGGAGACCAGCGCGGCCAAGGCAAGGACAACGGCGGTCAGGTTGAAAACCTGCCAGCCGCGGTCGCCGGGCTGGGGCCTGCTGCTCAAGGGGATCATGGACATAACGCTAACAGCGGACAGGTGCGGCGCAAAGCCGCCGCCCTGCCGCCAAGGCGGTAATCTAGAGGCTAATCGACCAGTTCCTCTGGTGCCTGTCAGTACCAGCTGCATATTTCACGGCTTACCGGTACGGCGATAACCTTCGCGCGGGCGCCGGGCGAGTTCCGACAATGATGAAATAGGCGAGGTAATTCACGTGCCAATCGGCAAAGTTAAGTGGTACGACAACGAAAAAGGTTTTGGCATCCTGACCGCCGACGACGGCCGGGAGGTCTTCCTGCGCGCCAACGCGCTGCCCGCGGACGCCGGCGACATCAAGCCCGGCATGCGCATGGAGTTTGGGGTGGCCGACGGCCGCAAGGGCGCCCAGGCCATGGCGGCCCGAATCCTGGATCGCGGCCCGTCCGTGGCCAAGGCCAAGCGGATGCCGGCCCGCGACCTCGCCCCCATCGTGCAGGACCTGGTGTCCTTGCTCGAACACTCCGTGGGACCTTTGACCAACGGCAAGTACCCGGAAGGTGATGCCGCCAAGATTGCCGCGGCATTGCGCAAGGTTGCCGACAACTTCGACGCGTAACGGTGCCCACCATGACCGAACTTTCCACGAATTCAACCGCCCCAGCCGTACCGATGCGCCCCGGCGTGCCGGTTTGGCGGGTGGGCAAGCCCGACGCCGTCCTGGCCGCGGCCGTGGCCGCCGCCCGCACCGCCGTCGGAGAGATTGCCACCGATGAAAACATCGGCAGCTACGTCGGTGCCCGAAGCGAGGGCGTTCGGGTGGTCACGCACCTCTTCGAGTGCAAGCTGCCCGGCTACGCGGGCTGGACCTGGTTTGCCACGCTGACCCGCGTGTCCCGGGCCAAGGACGCAACCGTCGACGAGGTGGGCCTGCTGCCCACCAATGACTCCGTGCTGGCCCCGCCCTGGGTCCCCTGGGCCGAGCGCGTCCGCCCCGAGGACGCCCAGGCCCAGGAGCCGGCGGCGGAGCCTGCCGAGCCCGAGGACGAGCCCGAGCACGACGCCGATCACGAGGCCGAGGACGACGCCGGCGTGGACGAGCTGCCCGAGGACTAGGACGGCCCGGCCCGGCGGGCGCACCGCGGGCGCACCGCCCCGCCGCTGGCGGGTTAGAGGTTTTCGATCACGTAGTCGATGCAGGCGGTCAATGCGGTGATGTCCGCCGGCTCAATGGCCACGAAGGTGGCGATGCGCAGCTGGTTGCGGCCCAACTTGCGGTAGGGCTCGGTGTCCACAATCCCGTTGGCGCGCAGCACCTTGGCGACCGCCGCGGCGTCCACGGACTCGTCAAAGTCGATGGTGACAATGACGTTGGAGCGGTCCTCGGTCCGGGCGACGAACGGGGTGGCGACGGCGGAGGCCTCGGCCCAGGCATACAGCCGGCCGGCGGAGTCCGCGGTGCGCTTGGCGGCAAAGTCCAGCCCGCCGCTGGCGTTGAGCCACTTGACCTGCTCGTTGAGGGTGACCAGCGTTGACAGGGCCGGCGTGTTGTAGGTCTGGTTCTTCAGGGAGTTCTCGATCGCGGTGTTCAGGTTCAGGAAGTCCGGCACCCAGCGTCCCGTGGCGCCCACCCGCTTGGCCCGCTCCAGGGCGGCGGGAGAAAACAGTCCCAGCCACAGTCCGCCGTCGGAGGCAAAGTTCTTTTGGGGGGCGAAGTAGTAGACGTCCGCCTCGGCGACATCCACGGCCAGCCCGCCCGCCGCGGAGGTGGCGTCCACCACGACCAGGGCGCCGTCGTCGGCCCCCTCCACGCGCCTCACGGGAGCGGCCACGCCGGTGGAGGTTTCATTTTGCGGCCAGGCGTAAACGTCCACGCCGGCCTCGGCCACGGACTCCGAGCGGGTGCCCGGCTCCGCCGTGCGGATGGAGGAGGCCTCCAGGAACGGGGCGTTGTTGGTGGCCGCGGCAAACTTTGAGCCAAACTCGCCAAAGGACAGGTGCTGGGCCTTCTTCTCCACCAGGCCAAAGGCGGCGACATCCCAAAACGCCGTGGATCCGCCCACGCCCAGGATCACCTCATAACCGGCCGGCGCGCGAAAGAAGTCCATCAACCCGCTGCGGACCTCGCCCACCAGGTTCTTCACCGGCGCCTGCCGGTGGGAGGTGCCCAACAGCGAGGCTCCGGCGGCGGAGAGCGCGGCGACCTGGTCGGGGCGAACCTTGGAGGGGCCGGCACCAAAGCGGCCGTCGACCGGTCGCAGGGCTGCGGGGATGGTGAGGGGTGGGGTTTCGCTCACAAGTTGCTCCAAAAATTAGGCGACGGAAAGTGGGGGCCGAGGGCTGGTGCCAATTCTGCCGCAGAACCGGTCCCGGGCCGAAACGGTGGCCGCATGGTGAAACAAATCGATCGCGGGGTCGTTGGGGCCGGTGCCGGGCTCCGGCGGGTGGGCGTGCGGGAACAAACGACGGTTTTCCTCCCTTGAATTAAGCACGATAACGTAGAGGTCTAAGCCCATGCCCGGAATCCAGCTCAATATCAGGAGGATGCTGACGTGACAGATCTGATCGACACGACGGAAATGTATTTGCGGACCATTCTGGAGTTGGAAGAGGAGAACATTGTGGCGCTGCGTGCGCGCATTGCCGAGCGCCTGCACCATTCCGGTCCGACCGTGTCCCAGACCGTCGGCCGGATGGAACGCGACGGCCTGGTCATCGTCTCGGGTGACAGGCACCTGGAATTGACCCCCGCGGGCCGGGACAAGGCGACCCGGGTCATGCGCAAGCACCGCCTGGCCGAACGCCTCCTCTCCGATGTGATCGGCCTGGACTGGGCCTACGTCCACGAGGAAGCCTGCCGGTGGGAGCACGTGATGAGCGAGCGCGTGGAAAAGCGCCTCTTTGACATCCTGGGCCAGCCCGACGAATCTCCCTACGGCAACCCGATTCCCGGGCTGGAGGAACTGGGCGGGAGAGTGTCGCCGAACTTCGCGGCCGGACTTCTCACTCTCGTTGACGCCATGGCCACCTACTCGCCCGACCAATCGGTCACCATCCACCGCCTCTCGGAGCGCATCCAGGTGGAACCGGAGCTGCTCACCCAGCTCGACGAGGGCGGCCTGCGCCCCGGGGCGCAAATTTCCCTGGCCCGTGCCGGGGAGTACATCTCGGTCCGGGTGCCCGGCATTGACGGGGCGCTGGAGCTGCCGCCGGAGGTCGCCGCGCACGTCTTTGTCTCCATGAGCTGATCTCCCGCGCGACGCGGATCCACCCGAAGCTAATGTAACGGAATTGTTACGGTGACGATTTTTCCCGTATAGTAAAAACCAGCGCCGTAACCAAAGCGTTACCATCCATGCGACACCGAACCCTGTCTTCGCATGGCTGGATTTATGTCACAAAGGCAGGGGCGGAGGAACCACTTTTGACGGGCCGCTTGGTCGGTCTTGGGGTGAAGCCCGGTTCCACAGCACACGAATCCACACTTGGCGTCCACAAGGGCGCGCCGTGGATCCAGTTTGCCCGGAACCGGTCCGGATCAAACGCTTGACTCTCTGATCCGAATCCGACAGCTAACTTCGCAGGTGCCTTATAGAGAGGTAACAAGTACGTGTTAGACGTCAAAGAACACGGGCGCCGTCGCGCCCCCGTGCCCGAATTCGAGGCGCCCGCCGCGGATTTGCCAAGCCGCCGCGATGCCCTGGCGGCAGAGCGCACACGCGCCGTCCCCACCGGAGGCATCAGCCAGCTGGTCGGCTCCGGGCTCCGCAGCGGCATCGGCCAAAAGGCCGGGATGGTGCTGGCGGCCACGGGACTGGCCCTTGCGGTCACCCTGCCCTCCACCGGAATGACCCTTGCCAGCGTGGACGCCCCTGCCCCGACCGCCCCCGCCGTGGTCTCCGCGGCCGCCGATGTGCCCGTCACCTTCGCGGCCCCCGCCGTGGCCAGCGCGCTCAATGCGGACGGCCAGCTCCAGGAGACCTTGAAGGTCGAGGCCGCCAATGTGGCGCCGCAGGCCTCCAAGGGCACCCTGTCCGCCCCCCTGAAGGAACTCAACACCAGTTCACCCTTTGGGGCCCGCCTGAATCCGCTGACCGGGGAACTCGGGGAGATCCATACCGGCCAGGACTTTGCCGTGGCCTGCTCCACCTCCGTCTTTGCCGCGGCCGGCGGGACCGTGACCTTTGCCGGCTGGCACCCGTATGGCGGCGGCAATCGCGTCGTGATCGACCACGGCAACGGGCTCTCGACGTCGTACAACCACCTGAGCTCGATCAGCGTCGCCGTGGGGACGCAGCTGGAGCGCGGGGACCTGGTGGCCCTCAGCGGCACCACAGGGGCCTCCACGGGCTGCCATCTGCACTTTGAGGTCATGGTCAACGACGAGACCGTCGATCCCACGGGCTGGCTGTAAGTCCTCCACCGGGGCTTAGGTCACGAAGTAGAGACGCTACCGTGACCTGAACGTGACATTCGTAAAAATCTGTTGTAACGTCGTAATCGCGCCAGCTTCGAATCAAGCTGGCGTCCATGAGCGGATTGCCAAACTCTGCCGCTGCCCATGGTCCGTTCGTACCAATCGTCTGGCAGAGGCGGGGGAACCAATAATCGGACTTCTTCCACAGAAGTCCTAGGGGTGAAGCCGCGAAGCGCTCGCATAAGGAAGAAATTCCGAAAGTGAGTGTGGAGCGGCCGGGTGACTCCCATCCGAATCCGACAGCTTACCTCGCAGGCTTTGGGAGAGGATCCTTCTTGTCTTCAAACACTGCCCTTGGGCGCCACCGCGCCGAAGTTGTTAAGACCAGCCCGATCTCCGTCATCACGAAAGCCGTCAGCTCCAACGTCGGCGGTGTCGGGCGACAGGCTGCAGTCATCGCAGCAGCATCCGGGCTCGTACTTACCTCCGGAATTGCCGCGAATGCCTCAACCCCCACCGTGGAGCGCGCCTCCGATGGTGGAACCACGCTTAGCCTCAACTCCTCCGTTGCCTCCGCCGTGACGGCCAGCTCCAAGGTGAAGGTCACCTTCACTCCCATCGCGGTCTCCGCAACCCCGGCGCCCGTCGCCGCGGAACCTGTGGTTGCCGCGCAGAGCAACGAGGTCCAGGCCGACGCTGCTCCCGCCGCGGAAGCTCCCGTCATCACCACCACCGAGGCTCCGGCCGCCGCCAAGCCGGCTGTCAAGAGCGGCGTGGGTGCAACCATCGCGGCCGCGGCCTACGCCCAGCTCGGCGTGGCCCAGGACTGCACCGCCCTGGCGACCAACTCGCTGGCCGCGGCAGGCATCAACTACCACGGCTGGCCGGCGGGCTACCTCTCCCTGGGACGCACGGTTTCCCAGGCTGAGGCACAGCCGGGCGACCTGGTCTACTACGCCGACGGCGGCATGGGCATGGCCCACATCGCTGTCTACGTTGGCAACGGCACGGCCGTTCACGGCGGCTGGGGCGGCGGCACCACCGCGCTGTTCTCGGTCAACGTCGGCTCGGGCCCGGTCTTCATCGCGATCGGCCACTAAGCACCAAGTCGAACACCGACACATGAACCCCGTCCTGATGGACGGGGTTCAATGTCGTTTATGACCCGCTCACCGGGGCGGCCTCGGTGCCGGCCGGCGCGGGTGCCCGGTCAATGGTGGTTGCCAGCGGGATCTCCTTGACGAAGCAGAGCAGGATGGCCGCCAGCAGCAGCAGGGGCACCATGTAGATGAAGATCGGCGTCAGAGCCTGGTTGTAGGCCTCGATGATGGTGTGGCGCACCGGTGCGGGCAGGTTGCGCACAATTTCCGGCGTCAGCGAGTTGATGCCCCCGGCGGCCTGGGCGCCGCCGGACATGCGGTCGGTGAGGATCTGGGCCAGCCGGTGGGCAAACAGGCTGCCCACCACGGCCGAGCCCAGGGACGCGCCGATTTGCCGAAAGTAGTTGTTGGACGCCGTGGCCATGCCCACCTGGGAGTTGGGGAACTGGTTTTGGACGATCAAGACCAGGATCTGCATGCAGGTGCCCAGGCCAATGCCCATGAGGGCCAGGTAGGCGCAAATCACCCAGACCGGGAGCGAGGGGGTCATCGTGGACAAGAGCACCAGCGCCCCGGCCACGATGAACATGCCGGTGATTGGAAGCCACTTGTACCGTCCGGTCCTGCTCACCAGCGCCCCGGAGGCAACCGAGGTCACCAGCAGGCCCGCCATCATGGGAATCATCAGGAAGCCGGCCTGCGTGGCGTTGGCTCCGGTGACCATCTGCAAATACGTCGGCAGGTACGCGAGCGTGCCGAACATGGCGATGCCGGTGATGAGCCCGGCGGAGGTGGTCAGGTTGAAATTGCGCTCCTGGAACAGGTGCAGCGACATGATGGGGTGCTCGGCCCGGTGCTCCACCCACACGAAGAGGGCGGCGGCGACCACGGTGCCGGCGATCATGGCGATGATGGTCGGCGAGCCCCAGGCGTACTTTGTGCCGCCCCACGTGCTCACCAGCACCAGCAGCGTGGAGGTGATGCCCAGCAGCGCCATCCCGGCCACGTCCACCTGGGCCTTGATCTTGGGGTGCGGGGGCAGTTTGAGGAAGAAGACGGCGGCCGCGATGGCCAGGACGCCCAGCGGGATGTTCATCCACAGGCCCCAGCGCCAGCCGATGCCGTCGGTGAACCAGCCGCCCAGGAGCGGTCCGGCCACGGAGGACAGCGCGAAGACGCCGCCCATGACGCCCATGTACCGGCCACGTTCGCGGGCGGGGACGACGTCGGCGATGATCGCCTGGGAGAGCAGCATCAAACCGCCGCCGCCCAGTCCCTGGACGCCCCGGCCGATGATCAGCCACGTCATGTCCTGGGCGAAGCCGCCCACGATCGATCCGAGGATGAACACGGAAATGGCGGCGATGAAGATTCCCTTGCGGCCGATCAGATCGCCGAGCTTGCCGTAGATCGGGAGCATGATGGTGGACGCCAATATGTAGATGGTGATGACCCACAGCATGTCGTTGACGCCGTTGAGCTCGCCGACGATGGTGGGCAGGGCCGTGCTGAAAATGGTCTGGTCCAGGGAGGCCAGGAGCATGGTCAGCATGAGCCCGGCAAAGAGCAGCAGGACCGATCGCCGCCGGGCGGCCGCCTCGGCGGCGACCTCGGGTGGTGCTTCAATCATGGGCTTGCTTCCTTATCTGGGCTCGGGGAACAGGCGGGGCAGCCAGGCGGCTGTCCGTGGTGATGTGCGCAATGAGCCCGCCGGCCTGTTCGGCGAGCTCGTCCAAGGTGGTGCTGAAGTTCCCGCCCACCCATTTCGCCATGACGAAGTGCATGGCGCCGGCGGCCAGGGCCACCACCATGGCCGCCTCGTCCTCACGGTTGGGCGGGCTGCCGGCGTCGCGCCCCTGTGCCGTGAACCGGTCCAGCACGTATTGCCGGAATTGGCCCTCCAATTCTCCGATCCGGTTCTTCTGTCGCTTGATCAGCTCCGGTGAGGCGTGGATGACCCTGCGCCGCAGCTCGAAGACCTCAAGGTTGGGCTCGTTGGCGGTGATGACGGAGGCCACCAGGTTCAGCAGGTCCGCCAGGATGTTCGGCCCGGGGTGCTCCACAAACCGTTGCAGGTCCGCGGCCGACGGCGCCGGCAGCGCGCCACCGAGGATGACGCCTTCCTTGGAGCCGAAGTAGTTGAAAAACGTCCGCTGGGATACGAGACTGGCCTCGCAGATCATCTCCACCGTGACGCTTTCATAGCCGTGTTCCAGGGCGAGGGAGACGGCCGCCTTCTGGATGGCCGCCCGAGTGGCCGTGCGCTTGCGGGCGCGCAGCCCCGGTTCCGTGTCCGGCATCATGGGTGTCCCTCGTTTCCTCGCAAATAAGTGCATGCACTGCATATATTTAGTAGCTGCAGCTTAGGGCCGGTGTCTGGGATTTCCCGGGGAACGCCGGCACGGGTGCCCCGGCGGTACCATCGGGGGAGGAGAAGGTGGGGAGGCGGTAGTGACGGGGCAGGAGCAAATGGCCGTGCTGGTGCTGGCCGGGGGCCGGTCGTGCCGGCTGGGCGGGGTCGCGAAGGCCACGTTGATGCTCGACGGCGCAACCCTCCTGGAGCGCTCCGTCGCCGCCGCGCGCGACGCCGTCCGGGCGGTGGCACCGGACCCGCGTGTCGCCGTCGTCGGCCCGGTGGCGGAGCTGGCCGGACTGCCCGGCCTGGACGGGGGGACGCTCCTGGTCCAGGAGGACCCGCCGTTTGCCGGCCCGGCGGCCGGGATCGCGGCCGGACTGGCCGCACTGCGGGTGGCCGAGGGCCGGGTGCTGGTGCTGGCGTGTGACATGCCCGGCGTGCGGGAGCTGGCCCTGCTGCTGGTCGGGGCGGCCGGGGCCGACGGCGCGGTCATGGCCGTGGACGGCGGCCGCAGGCAACCGCTGGCCGCCATCTATCCGGTGCCCGCGCTGCTGGCCGCGGTGGACGCGGCGCGCGCGGCGCACCGCCTGGAGAATGCGTCCGTCTTCTCCCTGCTTGCTAGTGTGAACATCAAGGAATGCATTGTTCCGCCCGGATCCACGGCCGATGTGGACACGTGGGATGACGCCCGGGCGCACGGAGTGCGCGTCCCGGAGTAGACGGGCCGGCGAAAGGGCTGTAAATGGAAAATCATGACGAGGTCTTGCAGGCGTGGCTGGAGAAGCTGCTGGGAGCGTTTGAAATTGCCGACGTTGACGTGGACCTGCATGCCGTGCTGAACCTGGCCGGCGTGGCCGCCCATTCGATCGTGCGCCCCGCGGCCCCCTTGACGACCTTTGTGGCCGGGCTGGCCGCCGGGCTGGCGGCCGGCTCCGGCCAGGCCGGGGACGCCGCCGCCATGCAGTCGGCCATTGCCCTGGCCAAGCAGCTTGCCGCGGCCGAAGCCGCCCCCGAAAATCCCGCCGAGTAGCCGGTGACGGCGCCAGCAAGCCCAGCGGCCGACGCGCGCCGGGCACCCCAAGACCCCGCACCCCGGGACCCCGCACTGCCCCTGGCCGGCGCGGAGCCGCGCGTGCTGCCGCACACCTGGGAGGAGGCGCGCGCCCGGGCGTTTGAGGTGGCCGGGCCGCTGCCCGCCCACGAGGTCCCGCTGGCCCGGGCGGTCGGGCGGATCCTGGCGGCCGACGTCCTGGCCCTGCACCAGATGCCCCACTACGCCTCCGCCGCCATGGACGGCTGGGCGGTGGCCGGGAGCCCGCCGTGGATTCTCGGCGAGCCCGGACAGCGGCTGGCGGCCGGCCAGGCGCTGCCGATCGTCACCGGCGGGCTGGTCCCGCGCGGAGCCAAGGCCGTCCTGCGCAGCGAGTCGGGCACCCTGTCGACGGACGACGACGGCCTTCCGGTGGTGGTCCTCAGCGGCCAGGCCCGCCCCGGGGAACCCAAAAACGCCCAGCACATCCGCCTCCCCGGCCAGGAAGCGGCACTGGGCGAGCTGCTGATCAAGGCCGGCGTCACGCTGAACCCGGCGCACATCGCCATGGCCGCGCTCGGCGGCGCCGACCAGCTCGCGGTCCTGGGCCGGCCCGCCGTGACCCTGGTGCTCACGGGGGACGAGGTGGTCCAGGCCGGCATTCCGGAACCCGGCACGGTCCGCGACGCCTTCTCCCCCCAGCTCGGCTCCGTCGTGGAACTCCTCGGCGGCACCGTCGTGGGACTGCGGCGGGCCGCGGACAACCTCCCGGCCACGCTGGCGGCGCTGGCGGACACGGGGGAGGACCCGGCCGACGTCGTCATCACCACCGGCGCCACCGGCCACTCCCGCGCGGACTTTCTGCGCGCCGCCGTCACGGCGATGGGCGGCACCGTCCACATCAACAGCGTCGCCATGCGCCCCGGCCACCCCGCGTTCCTGGCCGAACTGCCGGACGGACGCTTTCTGGTGGGGCTGCCCGGAAATCCGCTGGCCGCCATGATCGCCCTGTTCACCATCGGCGCGCCGCTGCTCGCCGGCCTCGGCAGCCGGCCCCGGCCCGGAACCATCGAGGTGGCCTGCGGTTCGCCCATCAAGGAACACGCCGGCCCCACCCGGCTCATGCCCTACCGGCTGCTCTACGGCCTGGCCTCGCCCTGCGCCTTCACGGACTCCGCCATGATGCGCGGACTCGCCGCGGCCGACGGCGTCATGGTGGTGCCGCCGCACGGGGCCAAAATGGGGGAGACCCTGCATGCCATCGCCCTGCCGTGGACGTAACGATCCCGTGCGCGGACGGGCGGGAGCTGGCGGGGCGCTGGTTCCCCGTCCAAGAAGGTGCCGCGCGGCTGGGGAGCGTGGTCATCGCCTGCGCCACCGCGGTCCGGGCCGACTACTACCACCGTTATGCGGCGTACCTGGCCGCGAACGGCTATGCCGCGCTCACGTTTGACTATCGCGGCATTGGCGCGTCGCGGGGCGGGGCGCTGCGTGGGCAGCGGATCCGCTGGCACGAATGGGGGCTCCTGGACATCGACGCCGCGCTGGCCTGGGCGATGGAGCGCGCCGACGGGCTGCCGGTGCACCTGGTGGGTCACAGCTTCGGCGGATTTGGGGTGGGACTGGCCGCCCACGCCACCGGGCTTTCACGGATTCTCACGGTCGGGGCGCAGCACGCCTACTGGGGGGACTACCGGGCCCCGGACCGGGTGAAGCACTGGCTCGTGTGGGCCCTGGCGCTGCCCCTCACCCTGGCCTGCGGCTATTTGCCCGGCAAGCGGCTGCACTGGATGGAGGATCTGCCCCGCGGGGTGGCCCTGGACTGGGCCCGCAGCCGCCGCGATTTCACCACGGCGGTCCGCGGGCAGGAACGGGACGTGCTGCGCGCGCATCTGCGCGCCCTCACGGCGCCGGTCCTGGCCCTGGCCGCCGCCGACGACCCCTACGCCACCCGAGCGGCCATGGAACGCGCCGTCGACTACAGCCCGGCCAGCCCCAGCACGATCATCCAGCTCAGGCCCGAGGACTACGGGCAAACCCGGCTCGGCCATTTCGCCCTGTTTCACAGCAGCTACGAGGACTCGTTCTGGCCGGCGACCCTGGCCTGGCTGCGCGAGGGCACCTGGCCGGGCCGCTAGGCACGCTGCGTGGCGGCGAGCCTACCCGGCGACCGGCTCGAGCCGGATAATGACCGACTTGGACGTCGGGGTGCCGCTGACGTCCGCCTTGGAGTCGAGCGGGACCAGGACGTTCGTCTCCGGGTAGTACGCGGCCGCGCAGCCCACGGGGGTGGAATACGCCACGACGCGAAATGCGGGGGCCCGGCGGTCCACGCCGTCCCTCCATTCGGAGACCAGGTCCACCAGGGCGCCGTCGGCGATGCCGAAGGCGTCAAGGTCCGACTGGTTGACAAAGACCACCCGGCGCCCACCCTTGATGCCGCGGTAGCGGTCGTCCTTGCCGTAAATGGTGGTGTTGTATTGGTCGTGGGAGCGCAGCGTCTGCAGCAGCAGGCGACCCTCGGGAATCGTGGGGTATTCCAGCGCGTTGCCCGTGAAATGGGCCTTGCCGGAGGCCGTGGTGAAGGAGCGCGAGTCCCGGGGGCCGTGCGGGAGGATGAAGCCGCCGGGCCGGTCGATCTTCGCCTCAAAGTCCGCGAAGCCGGGAACGACGGCGGCGATGTGGGCGCGGATCAGCGCATAGTCGCCGGCGAGCGCGGACCAATCCGCCACCGGCGCGCCGGGGCGGGTGCCGCCGTCGTCCGTGGAAAACAGCAGCGCGGCGAGCCGGCACACGATGGCGACCTCGGAGAGCAGCCGGTCCGACGCCGGGGCGAGCCGGCCGCGGGAGGCGTGCACGGCGCTCATCGAGTCCTCGACCGTGACGCGCTGGTCGCCGCCGGCCTGGGTGTCGCGCTCGGTGCGCCCCAGCGTGGGCAGGATCAGCGCCTGCCGGCCGGTGACCAGATGGGACTTGTTCAGTTTCGTGGAGATCTGCACCGTCAGGTTGAGCCGGCCCAGCGCCGCCTCGGTCACCGAGGAATCGGGGGTGGCGCGCACGAAGTTCCCGCCCATGCCGACAAACACTGAGGCCTTGCCGTCGCGCATGGCCTCGATGGCGGCCACGGTGTCGTAGCCGTCGGCGCGGGGGGAGGCGAACGCGAACTCGGCGTCCAGGGCGTCGTGGAACGCGGCGGGCATGCGCTCAAAGATGCCCATGGTGCGGTCGCCCTGGACGTTGGAGTGGCCGCGGACCGGGCACACGCCGGCGCCCGGCTTGCCGATGTTTCCCTGGAGCAGCAGCACATTCACTACGTCCCGCAGGGTGGCCACCGAATGCTTGTGCTGCGTCAGGCCCATGGCCCAGCACACCACGGTGGCGCTGGAGGCGAGCAGCCGCTCGCCGGTGGCCCGGATTTGCGCCTCGGTCAGCCCCGTGGCCGTGACGATCTCCGCCCACGTGACGGCCTCCAGCTGGGCGAGGCACTCGGCGAGCCCGGTGGTGTGCGCGTCGATGAACGCCGTGTCAAAGACGCGTCCGGCATGGGCGGAGCCGGGCCGACGCTGCTCCTCCAGCAGGAACTTGCCCAGCCCCTGGAACAGCGCCTGGTCCCCGCCGAGGCGGATCTGCAGGAAGTCGTCGGCCAGCGCGGTGCCCCCGCCCACCAGCCCGCGCACGGTTTGCGGGTTCTCGAAGCGCATCAGCCCGGCCTCGGGCAGCGGGTTGACGGCCACGATCACGGCGCCGTTTTTCTTCGCCTTTTCCAGCGCGCTGAGCATCCGCGGGTGGTTGGTGCCCGGATTCTGCCCGGCGATGATGATCAGCTCCGCCTGGTACAGGTCCTCCAGGGACACCGAGCCCTTGCCGATGCCGATGGTCTCGGTGAGCGCGGACCCGGATGATTCATGGCACATGTTGGAGCAGTCCGGCAGGTTGTTCGTGCCCAGCCCGCGCACCATGAGCTGGTACAGGAACGCGGCCTCGTTGGACGTGCGCCCGGACGTGTAGAAGATGGCCTGGTTCGGGTCCGCCAGGCCGCGCAGCTCCGCCGCCAGCAGTCCCAGCGCGTGGTCCCAGGACACCGGGACGTAGTGGTCGCTGCCCTCGGCCAGGAACATGGGATCCGTCAGGCGCCCCTGCTGGCCCAGCCGGAAATCGTCCCACTCGCGCAGCTCGGCGACGCTGTGTTCGGCAAAGAACGACGGCGGCACGCGCCTCTTCGTGGCCTCCTCGGCCACCGCCTTGGCCCCGTTCTCACAGAACTCCGCCGCATGCCGCTTGTCCTCCTCCGGCCACGCGCAGCCGGGGCAGTCAAAGCCGTCCTTTTGGTTGATCTTCAGCAGGGTTTGGGCGGTGCGCAGCGGACCCATCTGGTCCAGGGCGACCGCCATGGCATGGGCGATGCCGGGGATGCCGACGGCCTTGTTTTGGACCCGCCCAACGGTGAGCCGCTGCTCGTCGATGTTTTCCAAGGGAGCCTTGCCGGCCATGACAGATCCTTATCGCCGTTGGTGTGATGGTGCGGGCAGCCCGTCCCGCCGGTGACCGTCCCGGGCTGTCAAAGTCTTGTAGACGATCTAACCTGAAGTGAGAGCCAAATCAAACTGGAGGAACCAATGGGACGACTTATTCACCGGGTCAAGGCAGTGCGGCTGGACGTCGGCGCGCAACGCCGGGTGGTGCGTGAGGAGGCGTTGGCGGCCGAGGAGCCGTTGGAAATCCGGCTGGGCCATGAACCGTTCACCGTGAGCATGCGCACCCCGGGCGACGATTTTGACCTGGTGGCCGGCTTCCTGGTCTCCGAGGGCATCATCTTTGAGCCCGCGCAGCTCATCTCACTGCGCTTTTGTGCCGGCGAGGATGAGGACGGGCGCCAGACGTTCAACGTGGTGGAGGCCCAGCTCCGGCCCGACGTCGCCCTGCCGTTGGCGGCCGCCCAGCGCCACGTGACGACCACCAGCGCCTGCGGCATCTGCGGCACGGCCTCCATTGACGCGGTGCGGAAGTCCTCGCACTATTCGATCACGGCCCCGACGGACCAGCCCCTGGTCAAGGCCGAGGTGCTGGCGGGACTGCCGACCGAGCTGCGGGAGGCGCAAAAGCTGTTTGAACAAACCGGCGGGGTGCACGCGGCCGGGCTGTTCGCCCCCGACGGGGAGCTGCTGATCCTGCGTGAGGACGTGGGCCGGCACAACGCCGTCGACAAGGTGGTGGGCTCCGCTTTCCGGGATGCCCGCCTGCCGCTGGATGACACCGTCCTGCAGGTCTCCGGCCGGGCCTCCTTTGAGCTCGTCCAAAAGGCCGCGATGGCCGGGGTGCCGGTGCTCGCGGCGGTGAGTGCGCCGTCGTCGCTGGCGGTGGAGCTGGCCCGGGAGGCGGGGGTGACCCTGGTGGGGTTCAGCCGGGGCCGGACCCTGAACATTTACACGCACGGGGACCGGATCGGCGACTGACCCACTACGCCGGCCGCCCGGTGTCCCGTGTCGTCGGGCGCAGCCACGGCTCACTTCCTGAGGTGGTCGGTGAGGAAGGCCTCGGCCGGGCTGAGGTCCACCGGGCTCAGGTCCACCGGTCCGAGGTTCACCCGTCTGAGGTTCACCCGTCCGCCGCCGGTCGGGGCGGGGGCCGGGGCAGGGGCGGCGGCCAGGGTGCGGTTGATGCGCTTCATCAGCCACTTCGGGTACGACGGGGCCCGGACGTCGCGTGGTTCCGGCGGCAGGTACCGGCCGGTTGGTGACGTCCAGCCGGGCCGGCCCGACCCGGTCATGCGCGGAGTCCAGCCGCGCAGCCGCATGGCGGCCCGGTCCGGGGACTGGTCGGTACGGGCGCGTCCGGTGGACGTCCGGTCGTCGGTGAAGTGCTTGAGTTTGTGGTGCTTGCGGCACAGGGGTTCGGTTCCCTCCGCGGTGGTCCGCCCGCCCTTTTCCCAGGCGGTGAGGTGATCGTAGTCGGCGTGGACGGCCTTTTCGGTGCAGCCGGGAAATTGGCAGTACTCGTCCCGGGAGCGCAGGAAGGCCCGCATCTTCTTGCTCACCCGGCGCGATTGCGGGTTCAGCGCCAACGCCTCCCCGGTGACGGGGTCCGTCAGCATCGTCAGGAACGACGGCGCGTGGGCGGTCAGCCGCCGCGCCACGTCCAGGCTGATCGGCCCGTAGCCTTCCAGCTCCGCCGGGGTGTTGCCCAGTCCCAGCAGCGAGAGCATGGGGATGGTGATGATCGGGAGCACCCTGGGCATCGGCGGAAACGCCGGCACCGTCCCGGCCGCTTCGGGCAGACCGACCGCGCCGCTCGGGGCGGAACCGGGGAGGGTGGTGTCAGGTCCCGTGGACACGGGCAGGGTCTCGGGGGAGGGGATGACCGGATATCCGGCGCCGGGCGATGTGCCTCCGGGCAGGGTTTCGTATTCCCAGGGATCCCCCCGCTCATCGAAGCCGGGGTCCCCCAGGCCGCCGTCCTCCCGTACGGGATTCCCGGCGTCCTCCCGGAAGTGATCCTCGGGGTCCGGCCCGTCCGGCCTATCCGGCCCGTCCGGGGCAGGCTCGGGGCCGGGGACAAAGGCGGGACCGCGCCCCGGGACGCCGCCGGGATCGGCGTGGTAATCGGCATGGTAAACGGCGTCGGCCGGGCCGGGCACGCGGGTGGGAAGGGTGGGGTGGATGTGGTTTTCGGCCAGGGTTTGGCACAACAGCAGGGCCGCGGCGATGTCGAGGCGCAGTTGGGCCAGGGTGCGTGCCTCCGCCGGACCCTGGGCGGAGCGGGCAAGCAGCGTGCACTGGTCCCAGATGCACTCCGCGGTGGGCGCGGGGAGGTACAGGTTGAGCCAGGACATGCCGTCCCTGCCCCGCTCGATCGCGAGCCGCCGGCCCGCGTAGGCGTGCCGGGTGCGGGCGTCGATGGATTCCGGGTGGGACCGCTCCCGCAGCCGCCGCGCCTTGCCTCGGAAGGACGGCAGCGGGCACCCGGCGGCCTTGGCCAGCAGGGACTGTTCGTAGTCGGCGATCGCGTCGTCGTCGATGCCGGCGGCCCGCAGCGTGCCGGTTTCCTCCGCGATGACCACCGCATGCCCCCAGGACAGGTCTCCGGCATTTAGGCGCTCCCACGTGGCCGGCCGCTCCTGCACCAGGGTGGTGGACTGCGCGATCAATGCGCCGGCCGCCCCCTCGCTGATGACCAGGGTGGTGGCGACCTCGGCGCGGGCCGCCAGCCCGGAGATGTCCCGCTGCCAGGCATCAAACGCCAGGGCGGACGCCTCCACGGCGGCCGCGGCGGCCAGCCGCTCGATCACCGCGGCCTGGCAGGCCGCCGAGGAGTCCGTCAGCGCCTTCAACGCCGCCAGGGCGGCCACACACTCATCGATCACCGCGCGGGCCACCTCGACCTTCGTCAGCCGCGGCGACTCCGCGCCGTCGGACGGGTCGGCAAAGGGGGCGAAATCGGGCAGGCCGGCCAGCCACGGACTGTCGGTGGCGAAGCGTTCAATGGCAGGAAGGGTGAGCGCGGAGATCAGGGCCGCCACATTCGCTGTGGCGACCGTCTCGCCCCGTTTCCCGGGGAACCCCGCCGGACTGTCCATACCCTCAGGATACCGCCGCCGTAACCAAAATGAAATGGTTCCCCGAACAAATATTCTAATTATTTGCGTCCCGCTGTGCCGCTAGAGTTCGTGCAGCAGACGGCGGACGAATTGCCGGGTGCGCTCCTCCCGCGGCTGGCGGAGCACCTGGCTGGCGGGGCCGCGCTCCACCACGATGCCGCCGTCCATGAACACCACCTCGTCGGCGGTTTGGCGGGCAAAGGCAAGCTCGTGCGTGACGATCACCATGGTCCAGCCTTCGTCGGCCAGTTCCTTGATGACGGCCAGGACGTCGTCGACCAGCTCGGGATCCAGGGCGGAGGTGGGCTCATCGAAAAGCAGCAGTTGCGGCTTGAGGGCCAGGGCCCGCACGATGCCGACCCGCTGTTGCTGGCCGCCGGAGAGTTCAAAGGGATAGGCGTCCCGCTTCTCCAGAAGCCCCACGCGCTCGAGCAGCCTGTCGGCCTCGTCCACGGCCTGGGGGCGCGGGCGCTTTTGAACCTGCACCGGACCCTCGATCACGTTTTGGAGCACGGTCATGTGCGGAAAGAGGTTGTAGTGCTGGAACACCATGGCGCTTCGGTCGCGCAGGCTCGCCAGCTCGCGGCGCGAGACGGGGGCGGAAAAGTCCAGGGTGAGATTGACGCCGTGCCCCTTGCGCGGTTCCTCGGGGCCGGCGCCGGCGAGCTGCGCGCCCACGGTGACGGATCCGCCGTCGGGCGTCTCTAGGCCATTGAGGGAACGCAGGATGGTGGTCTTGCCCGAGCCCGACGGGCCGATCAGCGCCACGACCTTGCCCCGGGGGACGTCCAGGTCGATGCCGCGCAGCACCGTGTTGGCGCCGAAGGACTTGGTCAGCCCGCGAACCTGCAGGACGGCCGGAGCGGGGGCGGCGGAATCAGTGGGCGACATAGCGGTCCAACCTCTTTTCCAACTGGGCTTGGGCGGTGGAAAGGACCAGGCAGATCACCCAGTAGATGAGCGCCGCCTCCAGATACAGGAGCATGAATTCCTGGCTGAACGCGGCCACCTGCTGGGCGGCCCGGAACATCTCCGTGACCAGGATCAGCGAGGCCAGCGACGTGTCCTTCACGAGCGAGATGAACGTGTTGGACAGCGGCGGCACGGACACGCGGGCGGCCTGGGGCAGGATGATCCGCAGCAGCGCCTGCCCGCGGGACATGCCGATCATGTGCCCGGCCTCCCACTGGCCCGCCGGCACGGACAGGATGGCCGCCCGGATGACCTCCGCCGCATAGCCGCCGACGTTGAGCGAAAACGCGATGATGGCGCTGGGCCAGGGGTCGAGCTTCACCCCGATGGCCGGCAGCCCGTAGAAAATGACGAACAGCTGCACCAGCAGGGGGGTGCCGCGAATGACCGAGACGTAAAACCGGCCCAGGCCGGCGACCAGCTTGTTGCGGCTGAGCCGCATCAGGGCCACCAGCAGCGCGAGCACCAGCCCGATGGCGAAGGAGGCCAACGCCAGCGGAATGGTGCCCTTTACCGCGCCGAGTACCAGCGGCCCCAGCGAACTCCGGAACAGATCGACGTCCATGGGTGAACTCTAGCGCCCGGGAACCGGGCGACTACTTTGAAACGTCCTGGCCGAAGTACTTTTCGCTCAGCTTGGACAGCGTGCCGTCCGCGGCCAGCTCGGTCAGTGCCTTGTTGACGGCGGCCGTCAGCGCCGTCGAGCCCTTCCGGAACGCGAAGGCGGCATCGGAGGACTCCTTGGTGGTGGCGGCGATCTTCAGCCCGGAGTTCGGGTTGGTCACCTGGTAGTCCAGGAACGTGAGCTTGTCATTGACGATGGCGTCGACCCGGTCGTCCTTCAACAGGGCAACGGACTGGGCCCAGCCCTCGACGGCCTCGACCTTGGCGCCGCTGTCCTTGGCCAGCGTGTACCAGTTGCTGGTCAGCGACTGGGCGGTGGTCTTGCCCTTGAGGTCCTCGAAGGACTTGATCGCCGTGTTGGCGTCCTTCGTGACGATCACGCCCTGGGAGACGGTGTACGGGGCGGACAGACTGTACTTTTGCTGCCGTTCCGGGTTGACGGTGACCTGGTTGCCGATCGCGTCAAAGCGCTTGGCCTCCAGGCCGGCGAAAATGGAATCCCACTGGGTCTCCTCGAACTTGGCCTTGACGCCCAGCTTGTCCGCCACCGCCTTGGACACCTCGACGTCGTACCCGGTCAGTTCGCCCGCGCCGTTGGCGTGGAAGCTGAACGGCTTGTACGTGCCTTCGGTGGCAAAGACGATCTGCCCGGCCGACTTGATGCTGCTCAGGGACGTGTCGCCGTCGGCGGTGCTGGTGCTGGTGCCGGTGCTGCCGCCGCACGCCGCCAGGGCGATCGATGCCGCGGCGAGCATGCCAACAAGACCAAAAGTACGACGGTTCATGACGAATTCCTTAGCTGTGAATATTACGACGGCGCGGTGGTTTGGCCGGGCCGCATCACCAGTGACGCTACCACCGGCCACGGGCCAACGCCGAGAGCGTATTTCCCTACATGACGCGGTTGTGACGGGAGTGATTTGACTCACGCCGCCGCCGTGCGATAGCTCACCCCGGATTCCCACCCGGCGGCGGGTTCCGGTCGGGCCGCGGCGGGCCTAAGCTGGTAGCTTGCCCGCAAACAATTAAAGGACCTCACGCATGAGCATGGAAGGCGCGGCTTGGAGCTCCCTGTGGAGCTCCATGCGCTCGGACAAAAGCAACAACGGCATCTCCAAGGACACGCTGCGCCGGACCGTCAAATTCGCCCGGCCCTACAGCCGCAAGCTGCTGGTGTTCGTGGTGCTGTCCGTCGTCTCGGCCGGGCTGGCCGTGGCCACCCCGGTGCTCGCCGGCAAGGTTGTGGACGCGATCGTGGCGAAGACCGCGGTGGACGTGGTGCTGAACCTGGCCCTGCTCATTGCCGTCGTGGCCGTCCTGGATGCCGGGCTGAACCTGGTGATCCGCTGGATTTCGGCGAACCTGGGCGAGGGCGTCATCCTGGACCTGCGCACCGCCGTGTTTGACCACGTGCAGCGCATGCCGATCGCGTTCTTCACCCGCACCCGCACGGGTGCGCTCGTCAGCCGGCTGAACAGCGACGTCATCGGCGCGCAGCAGGCCTTCAGCGGCACGCTCTCGGGCATCGTGTCCAACTCGGTGCAGCTGGTGCTGACGCTGATCGTCATGCTGAACACCTCCTGGCTGGTCACGCTGCTGGCGTTGGTGCTGCTGCCGGTCTTCCTGGTCCCGGCGCGCCGCTTCGGCACCCGGCTGGCCGGGCTGCGGCGTGAGGCGGCCAACCTGAACGCGGACATGAGCACGCAGATGACCGAGCGGTTTTCCGCCCCCGGCGCCACGCTGGTGAAGCTGTTTGGCCGGCCGGCCGATGAATCACGCGAGTTTGCCGCCCGCGCCAACCGGGTCCGGGACATCGGGGTGCGCACCGCCATCATGCAGTTTGTGTTCTTCACGGCCCTGATGCTGGTCTCCTCCCTGGCCCTGGCGCTCGTCTACGGGCTGGGCGGCGCGCTCGCCATTGGCGGGACGCTTAACGCCGGCGACGTCGTCGTCCTGGCCCTGCTGCTGACCCGCCTGTACGCCCCGCTCACCGCGCTGGCCAACGCGCGGGTGGACATCATGAGCGCCCTGGTCAGCTTTGACCGGGTGTTTGAGATTTTGGACCTGAAGCCGCTGATCGCCGAGAAGCCCGGCGCCATGCCCGTGCCGCGCGGGCCGCTGAGCGTTGAATTCTCCGACGTCCGCTTCGCCTACCCGTCCGCCGACAAGGTCTCCCTGGCGTCCCTGGAGGATGTGGCCGTGCTGGACACCCGCGGCGGCGAGACCGTGCTGCACGGTGTGTCCTTCCGGGCCGAACCCGGCCAGACCATCGCCCTGGTCGGCTCCTCCGGCGCGGGCAAGTCAACCATCGCCCAGCTCCTGTCCCGCCTGTACGACGTCGACTCCGGCGCCGTGCGGATCGGCGGCATCGACGTGCGCGAACTTTCCTTCGACGGGCTCCGCGCCGGCGTCGGCATGGTGACCCAGGACGGGCACCTCTTCCATGAGTCCATCCGCTCCAACCTGCGCCTGGCCAAGCCCACGGCCACGGACGCCGAGCTGTGGGATGTGCTGCGCCGGGCCCGGCTGGAGGCGTTTGCCCGGGCCCTGCCCGACGGGCTCGACACGGTCGTGGGGGAGCGCGGCTACCGGCTCTCGGGCGGGGAGCGCCAGCGCCTGACCATTGCGCGCCTGCTGCTGGTGCAGCCGGCGGTCGTGATCCTGGACGAGGCGACGGCGGCCCTTGACTCCACGAACGAGGCCGCCGTGCAGGCCGCCCTGGCCGAGGCCCTGGTGGGACGGACCGCCCTGGTCATCGCCCACCGGCTGTCCACGATCCGCTCCGCCGATGCCATCCTGGTCGTCGAGGCCGGGCAGATCATCGAGCGCGGCACGCACGAGGAACTGCTGGCCGCTGGCGGCCGCTACGCCGAATTGCACGACACCCAGTTTGCCCAGGCCGTTGCCGCGGCCGAGGACGCCGCCCCCACCCCCTGACCCGCCGACTGACCCGCATTAGATGTCGGAAAAGGGGCGAAATCGCCCCTTTTCCGACATCTAATGCGGGTCAGTTCAAGAGGTCCGGGGAGGCGGTGCGACGGCCGTCCGCGGCCAGGAAGATCAAGGCCAGCAGGATGGGCCCGTAGGTCAGCATCGCCGACCACCCCAGCACTTCGCCGAGCAGCAGCGAGACCCCCAACAGCAACACCGGTTCCACATAGCCCAGCAGCCCGAACAGGGAGAGCGGCAGCCACTTGCTCGCCAACAGGTACAGCAGCATCGCAAAGGCGCCAAGCACCCCAATGGCGCCGGCGCCCCAATAGCCGCTGGCCGGCCCGCTCCCGCCGGGACCGTGTGGACCGGCGAGGATGAGCAGCACGCCCAGCGGCAGGAGCACGACGAGCTCGGCGGCAAAGGCACCCAGGGTGTCGAAGCCGGCCTTGCGCCGGAGCACAAAGTACACGGGGTAGCCCAGGCAAACCACCAGGGTGGGCCACGCCAGCCCGCCGGCCGCCAGGGACTCGTGCAGGACGCCCACGGCGGCCGCCGCCACGGCGAGTTTGCGCAGCAGGCTCAGCCGGTCGCGGAAGAACAGGCCCCCCGCCAGCACCATGGTCAGCGGCAGCAGGAAGTACCCAAAGGAGACGGAGAGGGCCATGTTGTTCAGCGGGGCCCACATGAACAGCCACAGCTGGACGCCAACGAGTCCGGCGGCCGGGATGCCCAGCAGCCCCAGGGTTGGGCGGCGGCGGATGCGCCGCAGGATGGTGCGGATCTCCTCCCGCCCCCACACCGTCAACGGCAAGACGAGGGCCAGCGTGGCCAGGGTCAGCACCACCCGCCAGCCAAAGATCTCTCCGGCGCCCCACCCGGACAGCAGGCCGGCGACCAGGAAGATGATGGCGAAGAGGGCCGACGCCCCGATCGAGACGGCCGTGCCCCGCCCCGCGCCGCGGGTGCTCATCAACCGGCCCTCACTTCAACGAAAAAGCCCCGGCACGCGGGACGCGAATTCCCGGGGTTCGGAACACCGCACCGCAGCGGCGCCCGCCGGGCAAGGAAAAAGTGCCCCCGCCGGGGATCGAACCCGGATTAGCCCTTTAGGAGAGGGCTGTCTTATCCATTGGACTACAGAGGCGCGTGATCCAGCCTAGCGGAACCGGATACCAGGATGGAAAACGATCCCGTCGGAACGGCTCACGGCGCGTCCGACGCCGGTGCGGCCTTTCGCCGCCGGCTCAGGAACAGCGCCGCACCCATGGCGACCAGGGAGGCGAGCAGCAGGATCCATGAGGCAACCACCAGCACCGAGGCCAGGGTGACCGCCCCGGGGTCGAGGGTCTCGGCCGAGAGCATCCCGTCGATGGTCACGTTGGCCCACAGCTGGATGCCGGCAAAGAGGACCGGGAACACCCACAAGATCCGGCGCAGTGCCTTTTTCGCCACATTCATGGCAATCAGCGTCATGGCCGTGATGCCGAATACCAGCGGGAAAAGCGTCCCGGCCGTCTTGTGCACAAATTGCAGCTGCCCGAGGGCGTCGGCGTCCATGGCCGCCCGCAACGACTCCACATGCCCCTGGCCGAAGCCGAACACGAGGGAATCGGGCATGGCCAGCCCGTCGGAGAGCTGCGTCAGCTGGTTCAGCGTGAGCAGGTGAAAGTACCAAAACAGGAGCAGGCTGGCCACGGCCCCGGCAATCAGGATCAGGTTTGCGTTCCCCTGCGCCTTTTGCGGGGTGCGCGTGGTGCTGGTGTTGACCACCCCGGAGCTCGGCGGAACGGGGTGGTTGCCGTGCTTTGCGGCGCGCTGGGCGGGAGTTTTAGCCATGCGCCCATTATCGCCGATACTAGGGTGGTTGTGTGGCTAAAGACCTGGATTCCCGACTTTCCGATCCCGAGCTCGCCGCCGCCCTGGTGAAAAACGCCGCCGGCCTGGCGCTGGCGGTGCGTGAACGGGGCCTGGCGGCGCTGCGGGGCACGGCCGAGCGCAAGACGGGCGTGGCCGACGTCGTCACCGCGGCCGACACCGCCGCCGAGGCGTACGTTGTGGCACAGCTGCGCCACCTCCGCCCCGCCGACTCCATCGTCGGGGAGGAGGGCGCGGCCTTCACCGGCACCAGCGGACGCACCTGGGTGATCGACCCGGTCGACGGGACGTGGAACTTTTTCTCCGGCTCCGCCTACTGGTGCTCCGCGCTGGCCCTGGCCGGCGGCGGGCCCGACGGCGCAGCCTCCGGCGGCGGGCACCTGGCCGACGCCGAGGTGCTGCTCGGCGCCGTGTACCAACCGCAGGAGGACCGGCTGTGGCTGGGCGGGACGTCGCACCCGGCCACCCTCAACGGCTCGCCCATCAGGGTTGAAAGCCGCGGCGACATCGGGCTGCTGTCCGTCGGAACCTACATCCACCCGGGGTGGCTGGCGGAGCCCCGGGCGGCGGTGCCGTGGCAGCGCGCCGCGGAGCTTCCGGCCACCTTGCGCATGTTCGGCTCCGGGTCGTGCGACCTGGGCCGGGTGGGCCAGGGCGAATTGGGCGCCTGGTTCCAGCACAGCTGCCCGGCCTGGGACTGGCTCCCCGGGAAGGGGATCGTGCGCGCGGCGGGCGGGGACACCGGCGTCGTGCGCGTCAATGACCTGGACTGGTTTGTGGCCGGTCCCGCCGGGGCGGTGGCCGCGATCTCGGCGGCGCTGCGGGCCGGGCGCCTGTAGCCCCCGTTTGTGCACAGGGGCCGGCGCCCGAGGGAAGAGTGTCGGCCGGGGCAACTAGACTGGAGGGACCATGGATATGTTGTTTGACCCGTACCCCAAGAAGTCTCCCACCGTCGCGAACCGGGCGCCCGGGCTCCCCGCGTGGCAGCCCGACGGCGGCGCGGAGGACCCCGGCCAGGACATGCCCGAATCCGGCTCCGGGCGCGGCCGCTGGCCGGATGCGGCCGGGCTGCTGGAGGGACTGAACCCGCAGCAGGAGGCCGCCGTGGTCCACGCCGGGGGGCCGTTGCTGATCGTCGCCGGGGCCGGCTCCGGCAAGACCCGGGTGCTCAGCCACCGGATCGCCTACCTGCTGGCCACCGGACGGGCGCATCCGGGGCAGATCCTGGCCATCACGTTTACCAACAAGGCTGCCGCGGAAATGCGCGAACGCATCGGCGCGCTCATTGGCGACGCCGCCAAGAGCATGTGGATTTCCACCTTCCACTCCTCGTGCGTGCGCATCCTGCGCCGGGAGGCCAAGACCATCGGGCTAAATTCCAACTTCTCCATCTATGACGCCGCCGACTCGCTGCGCCTGATCACCCTGGTGTCCAAGGGCCTGGACCTGGATCCGAAGAAGTTCGCGCCCAAGGCCATCATGCACAAGATTTCCGCCTTGAAGAACGACCTCATCGACGAGGACGATTTTTCCGGCACCGCCAATCACAACGAGCCCTTCGAGGCGGCGGTCGCGCAGGTGTACAAGGGCTACGCCTCGCGCCTGCGCCAAGCCAACGCCATGGACTTTGACGACCTCATCGCCCAGACCGTCTACATGTTCCGGGCGTTCCCGGGCGTGGCGGACTCCTACCGCCGCCGCTTCCGGCACGTGCTGGTCGACGAATACCAGGACACCAACCACGCCCAGTACGCGCTGGTGCGCGAGATCGTCGGAGGGCAGCCCGCGGACCTGGGAGCCGCAACCGCCGGGTGGGAGACCTTGGCGCCGGCGGAGCTGACCGTGGTGGGCGACTCCGACCAGTCGATCTACGCGTTCCGCGGGGCGGACATCCGCAACATCGTGGAGTTTGAAAAGGACTACCCGAGCGCGGAAACCATCAAGCTTGAGCAAAACTACCGCTCCACCCAGAACATCCTCAGCGCCGCCAACGCCGTCATCGCCCGGAACCCGAACCGACGCGAAAAGCGGCTGTGGACGGCGGAGGGCGACGGCGAGAAGATCGTCGGCTACGTTGCCGAATCCGAGCACGAGGAAGCCCGCTTCATCGCCGAGGAGATCGACCGCCTGCAGGACGAGATGGACATCCGCCCCGGCGACGTCGCCATCTTCTACCGCACCAACGCCCAATCCCGGGCCATCGAGGACATCCTGGTCCGCGTCGGCCTGCCCTACCGCGTGGTGGGCGGCACCCGCTTCTACGAGCGCAAGGAGATCAAGGACGCCCTCGCCTACCTGCGCGCCCTGGTCAACCCGGACGACGACGTGAACCTGCGCAGGATCCTCAACGAACCCAAGCGCGGCATCGGCGACCGGGCCGAGGGCGCCCTGGCCGCCCTGGCCGGGCGGGAACGGATTTCCTTCTCCGCCGCCCTGGCCCGGGCCGGGGACGCCCCGGGGATGGCCACCCGCTCGCTGAACGCGGTCAACGCCTTTGCCAAGATGATGGGGGACCTGGGCGAGATTGCGGCCACGACCGGGGCGGCAACCTCCCTGGAGGCCGTGCTGGAACAAACCGGCTACCTCGAGGCGCTGCGGAAAAGCACCGACCCCCAGGACGAGTCGCGCGTGGAGAACCTGGCCGAGCTGGTCGCCGTCGTGCGCGAATACGAGCGCGACAATCCCGACGGCACCCTGGGCGGGTTCCTGGAACAGGTGTCCCTCGTGGCCGATGCCGACCAGATCCCGGACGCCCCGGGCAGTTCCGAGGCCGAGGCCGCCGCCGCCGTGGCCGAGGCCAAGCGGCTGGGCGTGGTGACGCTGATGACCCTGCACACCGCCAAGGGTCTGGAGTTCCCGGTGGTGTTCCTGACCGGCATGGAGCACGGGATCTTCCCGCATTCGCGTTCGGCCACCTCGCCGACGGAGCTGGCCGAGGAACGCCGCCTGGCCTATGTGGGGCTGACCCGCGCCCGCAAGCGCCTGTACCTGACGCGCTCGGAGGTGCGCAGCCTGTGGGGACAGAGCCAGTACAACCCCGCCAGCCAGTTCATCGCCGAGGTTCCGGCGGAGCTGATCGTGTGGAAGCGCGAGGGCGCGGCCCGGCCGGCGCCGCTCCCGGGCGGTTTTGGCACCAGCCGCTACTCCGGCTCCTCCTGGGGTGCCGGCTCCGCGGTGGGCGGGCGGGACACCGGCCAGCTGCCGCCGAGCCTGTCCGTCCGGTCAACGGCCGGGCGCGTGCAGCCGCAAAAGGAGGTCATCTCGGTCAGCGTGGGCGAGAAGGTCAACCACACCTCGTTCGGCAACGGTGTGGTGCTGGCCGTGGAGGGCGTGGCGGACAAGACCGTGGCCAAGGTCCTCTTTGACATCGGCGAAAAACGCCTGCTGCTGCGCTACGCGCCGTTGACCAAGACGGACGTGTAGCCGCCCGCAGCGCCCGCCGGCGGCCCATTGTGGCCCGGTTCCGGCGGGCGTAAGGTCGGGGGAAACAGCGCCGCAGCCAGGGGAGAAGGACGTGAAAGTACTGCTGGCCAGCCAGGCCATTGCCGGGCACTTCAATCCCATGACGGGCATTGCCATGCGCCTGCGGGACGCCGGGCATGACGTCGCCTTTTATACGGGCTCCGTCTATGCACGGAAACTGGCCGAACTCGGCGTCCGCCACTTCCCCTTCGACCGGGCGATCGAACACACCGCGGACAACCTCAACGAGCTGTATCCGCAGCGTGCCAAGCTCAAGGGTCCGCTGGCGATCCGCTTCGACGGCGAACGCATCTTTGCCAGCAACGTCACCAACTTTTTTGACGACGTACGCGACATCCACGCCGCTTTTCCCTTCGACGTCGTGGTCATGGACAGCTCCATGTTCATCCAGCGCCTGGTCTCCGCCCTCATCCGCAAGCCGGTGGTCAGCTTCGTGCCCATCGGCAACATGGAAAGCGACCCGTGGGTGCCGCCGATGTTCTTCGGCTTCCTGCCCGCACGCACCCCGGTGCACAAGCTGCTGCAGGCCGGCGCCCGGCTTGTGTCCCGGCTCGTGGTGACCAAGCCCGCCCGGGACAGCTACGTCAGGCAGCTCGCGCACTTCGGCCTGCACACCCCCGGGGGGCCCATCACCGATGAACCCTACCGCTGGTCCGACGCCGTCATCCAAACCGGCACCGCCTCCCTTGACTATCCGCGCAGCAGGACCAATCCCAAGGTCAAGTACGTGGGCGCCCTGCTGCCCTACCGGCAAGCGGCGGGGGAGACCGGAACCGGGCGGCCGGGCCGCTACGCCCGCACGGTGGTGGTCACCCAGGGGACGGTGGATAACAAGGATCCCAACAAGCTCATCATCCCGACCCTCGAGGCGCTCAAGGACCGGGACATGCTGGTGGTGGTCGCCACGGGCGGGGCCGGCACGGCCGATCTGCGGGCGCGGTATCCTGGGCCCAACGTGGTCGTGGCGGACTTCGTCGACTTTGAGGCGGTCTTCCCATCCACGGACGTCTTCGTCACCAACGGCGGTTTTGGCGGCGTGCTGCTCAGCCTCGCCCACGGCGTTCCCGTCGTGTCGGCGGGCATCAATGAAGGCAAGAACGACGTCAATGCGCGGGTTGAATATGCCGGCGTCGGCATTAATCTTCGGACGGAGACACCGGCCGCGGCCGCCGTCGCGCAGGCCGTGGACACCATCCTGGCCGACCCCGGCTGGCGCGCGCGGGCCGAGGGCGTCCGCCGCCAATTTGAGGCGGTGGACGGTTGCGCGGCCGCCGTGGACGTCATCGAAGAGGCCGTCCGGGCCGCCGCGGGGCCCAATGTGAGGTGAATAACCGCGTCATGCTGTGGTGCAATGACAAAATATGTGCTTTAGCACCAAGACGGTAATGTGTAAACGCGGGGATCCCGAACCCCCATGATCACTACTTCGACGTAGAAGGACACAAACCCGTGGACCTGTTTGAATACCAGGCGCGTGACATGTTTGAGGCTCACGGCGTTCCCGTGTTGGCCGGCATCGTGGCGCACACCCCTGAAGAAGCAAAGGCAGCAGCCCAGAAGATTGGCGGCGTCACCGTCGTCAAGGCCCAGGTGAAGGTCGGCGGCCGCGGCAAGGCCGGCGGCGTCAAGGTAGCCAAGACCGCCGATGAGGCATTTGAGCACGCCACCGCCATCCTCGGCATGGACATCAAGGGCCACACCGTCAACACGGTCATGATCGCCCAGGGTGCCGACATCGCCGAGGAGTTCTACTTCTCCGTCCTGCTGGATCGCGCCAACCGCAACTACCTGGCCATGTGCTCGGTGGAAGGCGGCATGGAGATCGAAGAGCTGGCCGTGGAGCGCCCCGAGGCACTGGCCAAGGTCGCTGTTGACCCGGCCGTGGGCATCGATGCGGCCAAGGCCGATGAGATCGTCGCCGCCGCGGGCTTCCCCGCGGAACTGCGCGCCAAGGTGGCCGCGGCCATCATCAAGCTGTGGGACGTTTTCGTGAAGGAAGACGCCACCCTCGTTGAGGTCAACCCGCTGGTGCGCACCGGCGCCGGTGACATCGTCGCCCTGGACGGCAAGGTCAGCCTCGACGAAAACGCCGACTTCCGCCACCCGCACCACGAAGAACTCGAGGACGCCGCGGCGGCCAACCCGCTGGAGGCCAAGGCCAAGGCGAACGGCCTGAACTACGTCAAGCTCGACGGCGAAGTTGGCGTCATCGGCAACGGCGCCGGACTCGTCATGTCCACCCTGGACGTGGTGGCGTACGCCGGCGAGAGGCACGGCGGCGTCAAGCCCGCCAACTTCCTGGACATCGGCGGCGGAGCCTCCGCCGAGGTCATGGCCAACGGCCTGGACGTCATCCTCAACGACCCGCAGGTCAAGAGCGTATTCGTGAACGTCTTTGGCGGCATCACCGCCTGTGACGCCGTTGCCAAGGGCATTGTGGGTGCGCTGGCCGAGCTCGGTTCCGCCGCGAACAAGCCGCTCGTGGTCCGCCTCGACGGCAACAACGTTGAAGAAGGCCGCCGCATCCTCAACGAGGCCAACCACCCGCTGGTCACCCTGGCCGCCACGATGGACGAGGGCGCCGACAAGGCCGCCGAGCTCGCCAACGCGGCCCGCTGACCTCGCCGCACGAGATCTAAGGAAAAATACATGTCTATCTTCTTGAACAAAGACTCCAAGGTCATCGTCCAGGGCATCACCGGCGGCGAAGGCACCAAGCACACCGCCCTGATGCTCAAGGCCGGCACCCAGGTTGTGGGCGGCGTCAACGCACGCAAGGCCGGCACCACCGTCAAGCACGGCGCGGTTGAGCTGCCCGTGTACGGCACGGTCAAGGAAGCGGTCGCCGAGACCGGCGCCGATGTCTCGATCGTGTTCGTGCCCCCGGCGTTCACCAAGGACGCCGTGGTCGAGGCCATTGAGGCCGAGGTCCCGCTGGTTGTTGTCATCACCGAAGGCGTGCCCGTCCAGGACTCGGCCGAGTTCTGGGCCCTGGCCAAGTCCCGGGTTGACGCTTCCGGCAAGCAGGTGACCCGCATCATCGGCCCGAACTGCCCCGGCATCATCACCCCCGGTGAGGCGCTGGTTGGCATCACGCCGAACAACATCACCGGCAAGGGGCCGATCGGCCTGGTCTCCAAGTCCGGCACCCTGACCTACCAGATGATGTACGAACTGCGCGACCTGGGCTTCTCCTCCGCCATCGGCATCGGCGGGGACCCGGTCATCGGCACCACGCACATCGACGCCCTGGCCGCGTTCGAGGCCGACCCCGAGACCAAGGCCATCGTCATGATCGGTGAAATCGGCGGCGACGCCGAGGAGCGCGCGGCCGAGTACATCAAGGCCCACGTCACCAAGCCGGTCGTCGGCTACGTGGCCGGCTTCACGGCACCCGAGGGCAAGACCATGGGCCACGCCGGCGCCATCGTCTCCGGCTCCGCGGGCACGGCGCAGGCCAAGAAGGAAGCCCTCGAGGCGGCCGGCGTCAAGGTCGGCAAGACGCCGTCCGAGACCGCCAGCCTGCTGCGCGAAGTTTACGCAGCCCTGTAATTCTCACCGCCGGGCGCGGCAACCGCACATTATTCGTGTGGTTGCCGCGCTCTTGCGTTTAACGCCCGGGGCGCCTGGACCCAAGGGTGGATTTCAAGCGTAGTTTCGCAAGGTCTCCCGAAGAGTCTCCGCAAAGTTGTAGATCTCTTCAAGGGTCTCGATGGGATGACGAGTCTCATTCTTCTCGGCATCAAAGAGCCCAAGGTATTTTTGGGTTCGATTGAAGTGGAGGCGGGCCAGCGGCTTTCGGTTGTTGTCGTCGAGAATTATGGCGAAATAGGACTTCGCGTCGCGCGGCACGACACGGGATGCCTTGACGTCCTTGCAGAGGATTGCCCGCACAATTTGAAAGCCCTGGGTTTCTTCGAAGGTGGTGACTATCCCATCTTCGCTATCAAGATGATCCTCGACGGCCTTTTCGCTGGTTACCGATGGTGCGGCGGTGGGCTGGAGCACCTGAACGTCGGTTGACTGGCCAAGCGCGGTTTTCAACCGGTCATTCACTTGGTCCGTCAAGAACTGTCGTGACGCTTTGGCGGTCAGCCCGCGGAACTGCTCCCGAACTTTTTGCGTGAATGCCCCCTCATAGACCTTGGCGGTCAAGAATTTTACCCAGTCGTCCTCGGGATTTCGGAAAAGCGCGCCAATGGCTCTCTTCAACTGGCCCACATATTTCAGCTCCTCTGCGGCACTGATCACAGAATCGAGGTCAAAGTCGGCCTTGGTCAGCTTTTGCAGTTCCGGAATCAGCGTCTCGTCAACGTCGTTGAGATCCAGGACCAGGTAGGGCTTGGCGTCCATGCGGTTGGGCGCGTCCAGATCTGTGTAGAACTGGTACACCTCCCCGTTTGTCAGAACCGCAATGCGTGCATTCGTTGCCGCAAAGTAACGGAAAAGTTGGGACGCATGCTCGATCTTGAGCTCGCCAATTGATCTCTTGCATTCGATCAAGATTTGGATGACGCCATCTCGCATGATGGCATAATCAATTTTCTCGCCGCGCTTGATGCCAACGTCTGCGGTGAACTCGGGAACCACTTCCAGGGGATTGAATACGTCGTAACCAAGAACCGCCGAAATAAACGGCATAATGAACGCATTCTTCGTTGCTTCCTCGGTTTCAATCACACTTTTTTGCGACTGAACCTTGGAAGAAAGAGCGGCCAGTTTCTCTACAAATTCCATTGATCCATCCAAAGTCTTGACGGTAGTTCTGTGAATGTACCATTCGCTGGCCCGAAATCCGGGGCAGTCGCGCCGATTGCGGCCTTGGCGCCCCTACTCCGGGGCGACCATCGGCAGCCCCTCGGCTTCCCAGTTGCTCATGCCGCCCACCAGCGTGTCGGCGTCAAAGCCGAGCTCCGTGAGCGCGGCGGCCACCCGGCCGCTGCGCCCGCCGCCATGGCAGACGGCGATGACGCGGCGGGACTTGTCCAGTTCGCCGACGCGTTGGAGCACGGAGCCGGCAGGCAGGTGCACGGCGTCCTCGATCATGCCGGTGAGAATCTCGTCGGCCTCGCGCACGTCAATGATCTGCACGTCCGGATCGGCGGCTAAAACGTCGGCGGTGGTGATTTCCTTCATGGGGGCTCCTTGGTGGGGTCGGCGTGTCCGCAAGGACCGCCGTCGTACTGAAAAACTGTCGGTTCCACCGTACCGGCATTCGCCCCCGCCCGATCGCTGCCGGACCGGCAGCCCAGCACGAAGTAACCCGCAATAGATGTCGAGAATCCGCGAAAAATCGCGGATTCTCGACATCTATTGCGGGTCAGATGCCACGGGGAATGCGGCTAGCCGCCGAGGCGGGTGGTGATCAGCCGGGCCGTTTGGGCGCAGGCCTCGCCGAGGGTCTGCAGCCGCTCCGGGGAGACCCGGAAGCGGGGGGCGGGGATGAGCACGGCGGCCACCAGGTTGCCGCGGTGGTCGTAGACGGGGGAGGCGACACCCACCTCGTCGAGCGAGGATTCCCCGTAGTTGGTGGCGTAGCCGCGCTTGGCGATGTCGGCCAGGCGCAGCAGATAGGCCTCCAGGCCGGCCTCATCGACGCCCGCGTAGGAGATGGTGCCGTTGAGGAGCAGCGTGCGCACGCGCTCCTCGGGCTCCAGGGAGAGGAAGATCTGTACCGAGGCGCTCATGGCGTCGTGGTAGCGGGCCCCCAGCGGCGTGGTGTGCTTGACCTGCTGCGGGCTGGCGATTTGCTCCACGCACATGGATTCGCGCCCGTTCCACACCATCAGCGCGCTGGTCTCATGGGTCAGCTCGGTCAGGGAGCGCAGCAGGGGATAGGCCACGCGCCGTTCCTCGAGTTCGGCCAGCAGCGGCCCGGCCACCGCGATGAGCCCCAGTCCCAATTTGTACCGGCGGGAGTCCGGGTCCCGCTCCACGAGTTCCTCCTGCTCCAGGGTGGCCAGGATGCGGGAGGCCGTGCTCTTGTGCATGCCGACACGGTGGGCGATGTCGGTGACGCCCAGCAACGGCTCCTCAACCGTGAAGCAGCGCAGCACCGCGATCGCATTGACGATCACCGAGGTGCCGCGCGAATCGGAGCTGCCGTTGCTGCTGCCGGCGTCGGCCTGGGGTGCTGGAGTCATCACGGTCACCATCTTTCCGTATTTAACGGCCTTCGCGGCGCCACTGGGGTTCGTGGCGCCGCGGATCCGTGGGAATGTTGCGCGGGCCGGGCGGCCCGCACAGGGTTTTTAACTAGACGCCGATGATGTTGTGCTCGGGGCCGAAGGGGAACTTGGTGATGTTCTCCGCGCCGTCCTCGCCCACCACCAGGATGTCGTGCTCGCGGTAGCCGCCGGCGCCCGGCTGGCCGTCCAGCACGGTGATCATCGGTTCCATGGAGACCACCATGCCCGGTTCGAGCACCGTGTCGATGTCCTCGCGCAGTTCCAGCCCGGCCTCGCGGCCGTAGTAGTGGCTGAGCACGCCGAAGGAGTGGCCGTAGCCGAACGTGCGGTTGGCCAGCAGGCCGCGGTCCACGTAGATCTCGTTGAGCTCGGCGGCGATGTCCTTGCAGACGGCGCCGGGCTTGATCAGCTCCAGGCCGCGGCGGTGGACCTCGACGTTGACGTTCCACAGCTCCAGGGAGCGGGCGTCGGGCTCGCCCAGGAACAGGGTCCGTTCCAGGGCCGTGTAGTAGCCGCTGGTCATCGGGAAGCAGTTCAGCGACAGGATGTCGTGCTCCTGGAGCTTGCGCGTGGTGGCCCAGTTGTGCGCGCCGTCGGTGTTGATGCCGGACTGGAACCACACCCAGGTGTCGCGGATTTCCGAGTTCGGGAACGTGCGGGCGATCTCGTGCACCATCGCCTCGGTGCCGATCAGGGCAACCTCGTATTCGGTGATGCCGGGCCGGATGGCGTTGCGGATGGCCTCCCCGCCCAGGTCGCCGATGCGGGCGCCGTGCTTGATGACGGCGATTTCCTCCGCGGACTTGATCATGCGCTGGCGCATGGCCGCCTGGGCGACGTCCAGGAGGGCGGCGTCGGGGAAGGCGGCCTGGATCTTGTTGCGGTTATCCAGCGGCAGCGAGTCATCCTCGACGCCCAGGCGGCGGACGTTCACGCCGCGGGTGCGCAGCGCCTCCTGGATGGCGAAGATGTAGTTGTCCCGGCGCCAGTCGGTGTAGACGACGTTGTCGCCGTAGCTGCGGCGCCACGGCATGCCGGCGTCGATGTTGGCGGTGACGGTGACGGTGTCATCGGCGGTGACCACCATGGCGTAGGAGCGGCCAAAGTAGGTGAACAGGAAGTCGGAGTAGTACTTGATCGAGTGGTAGCTGGTCAGGACGACGGCGTCGAGCTCCTTGGCTGCCATGATCTCCCGCAGGCCGGCGATGCGGCGCTCCAGCTCGGCGTCCGAGAAGGTCAGCTCGACCTTCTCGCCGTTGTGCAGCACCTTCAGGCGCTCCAGCTCGGCGACGTTCGTGGCGTTCTCAGGCAAGGTGGTGCTCATGGTTTCTCCTTAGAAGAGGATTTCTGTGTAGTGGTGTGAAGGGGAAGTGTGGGCGGATGAATCCGGTCAGTGTTGCAGCGGCGCCTTGGAGGTTTCCCGGGCGCACATCACGGCGACCAGGGAGATGGCGGCCGCGGCCACCAGGTACCAGCCCGGGGCCAGCTTGGAACCGGAGGAGGCGATCAGCAGCGTGGCCATGAAGGGGGCGGTGCCGCCGAAGAGGGCATTGGAGAGGTTGAAGCTCACCGCGAACCCGCTGTAGCGGACCCGGGTGGGGAACAGTTCCGCCAAGAAGCTGGGCAGCGTGCCGTCGTTGAGGGTCAGCATGGCGCCCAGCAGGATCTGCACCAGCAGGATCAGGGCGAAGTTGCCGGTGTCCAGCAGCATGAAGGCCGGGACCGTGAGGAAGATGAACAGCACCGACGCGCTCATCAGCACCTTCTTGCGGCCGAACCGGTCCGAGGCCATGCCGGTGAGGAAGATGAAGCCGATATACGTCAACAGGGCGATGGTGGTGGCCAGGAAGGACTCCGTGGCGCCAAAGCCGAGCTCCTCGCTGAGGTAGGTGGGCATGTAGCTGAGGATCACGTAGAAGCCGACGGCGTTGAGCAGCACCGCCCCGACGGCCAGCAGCAGTGACCGCCAGTGGTCGCGGAACAGGGCCGCCACCGGGGCCTTGACGGCCTCGTCCTCCGCGGCGAGGGCGCGGAAGGCCGGGGTGTCCTCGAGCTTGGTGCGAATGTAGCGCCCGATCAGGCCCATGGGTGCGGCGAGCAGGAACGGCAGGCGCCAGCCCCAGTCGTGCATCTGCTCCGGGGTGAGGGTAAGGGAGAGGAGCGCGGCAATCAGGGAGCCGAGCAGCAACCCGGCGGCCGTGCTGGCCGGCACCACGGCGGCGTAGAGGCCGCGCTTGCCGGCCGGGGCGTACTCGACCAGGAACGCGGACGCCCCGGCGTATTCGCCCGCCGCGGAGAAGCCCTGCACGACGCGCACCATCAGCAGCAGGATCGGCGCCCAGATGCCGATCGTGTTGTAGCCGGGAATGAGGGCGATGGCGAACGTCGCCCCGGACATGATCAGGATGGACAGCGACAGTGCGTTCTTGCGCCCCACCCGGTCCCCGATCTGCCCCCAGATGAACCCGCCGAGCGGGCGGACAAAGAAGGAGATGGCAAAGACGCCAAAAGTCAGCAGCAGGCCCGTCTGCTTGTCCGCCGTCGGGAAGAAGGCACCGGCGATCGTGGCGGCCAGGTAGCCGTAGACGGCGTAGTCGAACCATTCGACGAAGTTGCCGATGAAGCTGGCCACCACCACGCGCTTGCGGGTGCCCTTGTCAACGCTGTCCCCCAGATCCGGGCGGGCCGGCCCGTTCACGCTCGCCGGCCCGGACGCGGCCGGCAACGTTGCCGTCCGTCCGGCGTTCGAGTTTTTTTGATTTGTCATGAGATCCACCAAAACGATAGGGGTTGCGTTCAACGCAACACTGTTGCACCAGATTATGTGTGACTGCTGTCACCGTCAAGGGCTTTTGGGTGGAAATTTGAAAGATTCTTTGACGACATTAGTTGGAGAAGATTGTTTTCCGTCATCTATTGACCTGCGTCACATCGACCCCTACAGTTGCATTCAACGCAACTCGGTTGCATTGAGAGTGACTTACAGAAGGAAAGATGATGACGTCCACACTTGAGGACTCCCTGGCGGGCATCGACGCCGAAGTCGATGCGGCCATCACGGCCGAATTGCTGCGCCAGCAGACAACGCTGGAAATGATTGCATCGGAGAACTTCGCCCCGACGGCCGTCATGTCGGCCCAGGGCTCCGTGCTGACCAACAAGTACGCGGAGGGCTACCCGGGCAAGCGCTACTACGGCGGGTGCGAGCACGTTGACGTGATCGAGCAGCTGGCCATCGACCGCGTCAAGGCGCTCTTTGGTGCCGAGGCGGCAAATGTGCAGCCGCACTCCGGTGCGCAGGCCAACGCCGCCGCCATGTTTGCCCTGCTGGATCCGGGCGACACCATTCTGGGCCTGGACCTGGCCCACGGCGGCCACCTCACCCACGGGATGCGCATTAACTTCTCCGGCAAGCTCTACCACGTGGTCCCGTACCACGTGCGCGAATCCGACATGCGCGTGGACATGGCCGAGGTGGAGGCGCTCACGCTCGAACACCGGCCCAAGCTCATCGTGGCCGGTTGGTCCGCCTATACCCGCCAGCTGGACTTCGCCGAGTTCCGCCGCATCGCGGATCTGGTGGGCGCCTACCTCATGGTGGACATGGCCCACTTTGCCGGCCTGGTCGCCGCCGGACTGCACCCGAACCCGGTGCCGTACGCCGACGTCGTGACCACCACCACGCACAAGACCCTGGGCGGGCCGCGCGGGGGCGTCATCCTCAGCCGCGAATCGCTGGCCCGCAAGATCAACAGCGCCGTCTTCCCCGGCCAGCAGGGCGGCCCGCTCGAACACGTCATCGCCGCCAAGGCCGTCTCCTTCAAGATCGCCGCCACCGCCGAGTTCAAGGATCGCCAGCAGCGCACCCTGGAGGGCGCGGCGATCCTGGCCGACCGCCTGCTCGCCGCGGACGTCGCCGAATACGGGATCTCCGTGGTGGGCGGCGGCACGGACGTGCACCTGGTCCTGGTGGACCTGCGCAACTCCGAGCTGGACGGCCAGCAGGGCGAGGACCGGCTGCACCGCATCGGCATCACGGTGAACCGCAACGCCGTGCCGTTCGACCCGCGCCCGCCCATGGTCTCCTCCGGGCTGCGCATCGGCACCCCGGCCCTGGCCACCCGCGGCTTTGGCCGTGCCGAGTTCACCGAGGTCGCCGACATCATCGCCGAGGCGATCAAGGGCGAGCTCAGCGAGTCCTCCGCCGTCCTGCTGCGCGACCGGGTCCGCGTCCTGGCCGAGAAATTCCCGCTGTACCCCCATCTCTCAGAAGAGTCCACCACGAACGGAGCGACCCAGTGAGCACCGAACACCTTCCGGAACACCCCGAATTCCTGTGGCGCAACCCGGACCCCAAAAAGTCCTACGACGCCGTGATCGTCGGCGGTGGCGGGCACGGCCTGGCCACCGCCTACTTCCTGGCCAAGAACCACGGGATGACGAACATCGCCATCCTGGAAAAGGGCTGGCTGGCCGGCGGCAACATGGCCCGCAACACCACCATCATTCGCTCCAACTACCTCTGGGATGAGAGCGCGGCGATTTATGAGCACGCGCTCAAGCTGTGGGAGATCCTGCCCGAGGAGCTCGAATACGACTTCCTGTTCAGCCAGCGCGGGGTCATGAACCTCGCCCACACCCTCGGCGACGTGCGCGAAAGCGTCCGCCGCGTCGGCGCCAACCAGCTCAACGGCGTCGACGCCGAATGGCTGGACCCCAAGCAGGTCAAGGAACTGTGCCCCATCCTGAACATCAGCGACAACATCCGCTACCCGGTCATGGGCGCCACCTACCAGCCGCGGGCCGGCATCGCCAAGCATGACCACGTGGCGTGGGCGTTCGCCCGCAAGTGCGACGAGCTCGGGGTGGACATCATCCAAAACTGCGAGGTCACCGGCTTCATCAAGGACGGCAACAGGGTCACCGGCGTGCAGACCAGCCGCGGCACCATCGCCACGGAAAAGGTGGGCCTGTGCGCGGCCGGACACAGCTCGGTGCTGGCCGAGATGGCCGGCTTCCAGCTGCCCATCCAATCGCACCCGCTGCAGGCGCTCGTCTCCGAGCTCCACGAGCCGGTCCACCCCACCGTCGTCATGTCCAACCACGTCCACGTCTACGTCTCCCAGGCCCACAAGGGCGAACTGGTGATGGGCGCCGGCGTCGACTCCTACAACGGCTACGGCCAGCGGGGCTCGTTCCACGTGATCGAGGAGCAGATGGCCGCGGCCGTGGAACTCTTCCCCATTTTTGCCCGCGCCCACGTGCTGCGCACTTGGGGCGGGATCGTGGACACCACCATGGACGCCTCGCCCATCGTGGGGACCACGCCGGTGGAGAACATGTTCGTGAACTGCGGCTGGGGCACCGGCGGCTTCAAGGGCACCCCCGCGGCCGGGCTCACGTTTGCCCACACGATCGCCACCGGCTCCCCGCACGCGCTGAACAAGCCGTTTTCGCTGGAGCGATTTGAAACCGGCGCCCTCATCGACGAGCATGGCGCCGCCGCCGTGGCCCACTAAGTACCGGCCCTTCGAGACTCAAAGGAACACGCAATGTTGTTGTTTTCATGCCCCAACTGCGGGCCGCGGAACGAGACCGAATTTCACTACGGGGGACAGGCCCACGTCCCCTACCCCGAACACCCCGAGGAACTCTCCGATCGGCAATGGGCGGAGTACCTCTTCTACCGCCAGAACACCAAGGGAGTGTTTGCCGAACGGTGGGTGCACACGGCCGGCTGCCGGCAGTGGTTCAACATGCTCCGCGACACCGTGAGCTATGACATCAAGGCCGTCTACCGGATGGGTGAGCGCCCGCCCGCGGCGTTCGAGCAGCCCCGCACGTTCACCACCACCCGAGCGCCGGAAAACACGGCGCCGGAAAACACGGCACCCGAAAACGCAGCACCGGAAGGAGCAAAGCCATGACCCCGCAGACCAGCCAAGAGAGCAGTCAGCACAACAGACTCGCCAGCGGCGGCCGGATCGACCGGCGCACCACCCTCAACTTCACCGTCGACGGCGTCGGCTACGCCGGCCACCCGGGGGACACCCTGGCCTCCGCCCTCCTGGCCTCCGGCCGCGTGGCCGCCGGAAACTCGCTGTACGCGGACCGGCCCCGCGGCATCATGGCCGCCGGCGTGGAGGAATCCAACGCCCTGGTCAAGGTGGCGGGGCGCGTTGCGGGCCACGCGGCCGAATCGATGCTGCCGGCCACCGCCGTCGCCCTCGTGGACGGGCTCGAGGCCGAATTCCTCTCCGGCCTGGGCAGGCTTGACCCCAGCGACGATGAAGCCGTGTACGACAAGAAGTACGTCCACGCCGACGTCCTGGTCGTCGGCGGCGGACCCGCCGGGCTCGCCGCCGCCCGCTCGGCCGCCGGCACCGGCGCCCGGGTCATCCTCATCGACGACCAGCCCGAGCTCGGCGGCACGCTGCTCTCCGGCCGCGACGAGCTGATCAACGGCGAGCCGGCCCTGGACTGGGTGGCCGGCATCCGGGCCGAACTGGCCGCGGCTCCCGAATGCACCGTGCTGCACCGGACCACCGTGTTCGGCTCCTACGACAGCAACTTCCTGATCGCCGTGCAGAACCGCACCGACCACCTGGCGGCGGCACCCGGCGACGGCGTCTCCCGCCAGCGGATCTGGCACATCCGGGCTCGGCAGGTGGTCCTGGCCACCGGCGCCCACGAACGCCCGATCGTCTTTGAAAACAACGACCGCCCCGGCATCATGCTCGCCTCCGCCGTGCGCACCTACCTGAACCGGTACGCCGTCGCGGCAGGGTCGAAGGTGGTCATCGGCACCACGAACGACAGCGCCTACCAGCTCGCCGCGGACCTGCTGGCCGCCGGCGTGGAGGTGGCCGCCGTCGTGGACGCCCGCCCGGAGCTCTCAGCCATCGCCGCCGGCCACCGGGGCGTGCGCGTCATCACCGGCAGCGCCGTCGTCAACACCGCCGGCGACGACCGGCTGGCCCGGGTCATGGTCGCCGCCATCGACGCCGACGGCTCGCCCGTCGGGGACATCGAGGAGATTGACGCGGACCTGCTCGCCGTCTCCGGCGGCTGGAGCCCGGTGGTGCACCTGCACAGCCAGGCCCAGGGCAAGGTGCGCTGGGATGAGCAGCTGGCCGGCTTTGTGCCCTCCACCGTGGTCCGCAACCAGCAGGTGGTGGGCGCCGGCCGCGGCAGCTACGCCCTCACCGACTGCGTGGCCGAGGGCGCCTCGGCGGGCTCGGTGGCCGCGGTCAACGCCGGTTTCGCCACGGCCGACGCCGTCGCTGCCGCCACCGCCGCCGCGTCCCGCCCCGCCCGCCCGGCGCAGCCCACCGGGCCCACCCGCGCCCTGTGGCTGGTCGGCGGGACGGAGGGAACGGCGTCGGACTGGCGCCACCATTTCGTGGACTTCCAGCGCGACCAAAGCGTGGCCGACGTCTGGCGCTCCACCGGGGCCGGGCTGCGCAGCGTCGAGCACGTCAAGCGTTACACCTCCATCAGCACGGCCAACGACCAGGGCAAGACCTCCGGGGTGAACGCGATCGGCGTCATTGCCGCCGCGTTCCGCCAGCAGGGCTCCGTGGTGGATTCGGACATTGGGGAGATCGGCACCACCACCTACCGCGCCCCGTTCACGCCGGTGTCCTTTGCGGCCCTGGCCGGACGCGAGCGCGGGGACCTCTTCGACGCCGCCCGCCGTACCTCCATCCACCCGTGGCACGTTGAGCGGGGGGCGCTGTTCGAGGACGTCGGCCAGTGGAAGCGGCCGTGGTACTACCCGCAGCCGGGCGAGGACATGGACGCGGCCGTGCTGCGCGAATGCGCCGCCGTGCGCGAGTCCGTGGGCTACATGGACGCCACCACGCTGGGCAAGATCGAGATCCGCGGCAAGGATGCCGGGGAGTTCCTGAACCGGGTCTACACCAACGCGTTCAAGAAGCTCGCCCCCGGCTCGGCCCGGTACGGGGTCATGTGCACCCCGGACGGGATGATCTTCGACGACGGCGTGACCCTGCGCCTGGACGACGACCGCTACTTCATGACCACCACCACCGGCGGGGCCGCCAAGGTGCTGGACTGGCTGGAGGAATGGCTGCAGACCGAATGGCCCGAGCTGGACGTCAGCTGCACCTCGGTGACCGAACAGTGGACCACCATCGCCGTCGTCGGGCCCAAGTCCCGCGCGGTGCTGGCCAAGCTGGCACCGGAGCTGGACCTCTCGGCCGAGGCGTTCAAGTTCATGACGTTCCAGGAGACGGTGCTGGCCTCCGGTGTGGCCGCCCGCGTCTGCCGCATCTCCTTCTCCGGTGAACTTGCCTACGAGATCAACGTCCCGGCCTGGTACGGGCTGCGCACCTGGGAGGACGTGACGGAGGCGGGGGCCGAATTCAACATCACCCCCTACGGCACCGAGACCATGCACGTGCTGCGCGCCGAAAAGGGCTACCCGATCGTCGGCCAGGACACGGACGGCACGGTCACCCCGCAGGACGCCGGGATGGACTGGGTGGTCTCCAAGGTCAAGGACTTCATCGGCAAGCGCTCCTACCAGCGCGCCGACGCGAGCCGGGAGGACCGCAAGCACCTGGTCAGCGTGCTGCCGGTGGACGGGTCCATCCGGCTGCCGGAGGGCACCCAACTGGTGGAGACCGGCATCGCCGTGAACCCCGCCTACGGGCCGGTCCCCATGCAGGGCTTCGTCACCTCCAGTTACCACAGCGCGGCCCTGGGCCGGTCCTTCGGGCTGGCCCTGATCAAGAACGGCCGCAACCGGATCGGCGAGCGCCTCGTGGCGGCCGTCGGGCCGGACCTGGTGGACGTCGTCGTAGGAGAAACAGTACTTTTTGATGCCGAAGGGAAGCGCCGAGATGGTTAATGCAACAGATAACACGGGTGTGCGGGCACTGCGCCGCAGCCCCGCCGAGCACCTCTGGACCGACTTCGCCGTCGGCTCGGTGGCCGGGGAGCGCGGCGTCGGGCTGCGCGAGGTCCCGTTCCAGACCATGGTGGGCCTGCGCGTGGATCCGTTGTCGGACGTCGGCCGGCGGATCGCCGCCGTCACGGGCGGCTTGCCGGCCACGTGCGGGGCGGTCAGCCCGGGTCCGGCCGGGGCGGCCACCGTGTGGCTGGGGCCGGATGAATTCCTGGTCATCGCCCCGGAAGAGGGCGGCGCCGGCCTCGCGGCGGCACTGGTGGCGGCGCTGGGTGACGGCGCCGGGCAGGCCGTGGAGCTCTCCAGCAACCGCACCACCTTTGAGCTGTCCGGGCCCAGCGCCCGGGCCGTGTTGGAGAAGAGCTGCGCGGCGGACCTGCATCCGCGCTCCTTCGCCGCCGGCACGGCCATCACCACCGAGATCGGCAAGATCCCCACCATCCTGTGGCGCACCGGCCCGGAAACGTTCCGGCTCTTTCCGCGGGCGTCCTTTGCCGACTACCTGGGCCGCTGGCTCCTGGACGGCATGCGGGAATTCGCCACGGCAGAACTGCCGTCATGGCGCTAAGTGTCCTTGACCTGTTTTCCGTGGGCATCGGGCCCTCCTCCTCCCATACGGTGGGCCCGATGCGCGCGGCCAAGCGCTTTGCCGCCGGCCTGGCCGACGACGGCGCGCTGACGGCCACGGTCCGTGTCCAGGTGGAGCTCTTTGGCTCACTGGGCGCGACCGGCCGCGGCCACGGCTCCGACAAGGCCGTGGTGCTGGGGCTGCAGGGACAGGACCCCGAATCCGTGGACACCGCCACGGCGGAGGACCAGGTGGCGGCGGCCGCGCTGGACGCCCGCCTGCTGCTGGACGGCCGGCACGGCATTGACTTCAACTTCACCGAGGACGTGGTGCTGCACCGGCGCAAGTCGCTGCCCGCCCACCCCAACGGCATGACGTTCCGCGCCACCGACCATCACGGTGACGTGGTGCGCGAGCGCACCTATTATTCGGTGGGCGGCGGCTTCGTGGTGGACGAGGACGCCGTGGGCGCGGACCGGGTGATCGTCGATGACACGGTCCTGCCCTACCCGTTCACCACCGCCGACGAGCTGCTGGCCATCTGCGCCCGCGAGGACATGAGCATCTCCGAGGTCATGCTGGCCAACGAGCTTATTTGGCACAGCGAGGCGGAATTGCGGGCCAAGCTGCTCAATATATGGTCCGTCATGCAGGCGTGCGTGGCCAACGGCTGCGCCGCCGAGGGCATCCTGCCCGGCGGGCTGAGGGTGACGCGCCGGGCGCCGGGGCTCTTCCGCACCCTGCAGGCGCCCCAGGACGCCGCGGACCCGTTGCGGGCCATGGAGTGGGTCAATCTCTTCGCCCTGGCCGTCAATGAGGAAAACGCGGCCGGCGGGCGGATCGTCACCGCGCCCACCAACGGGGCGGCCGGCATCATCCCGGCGGTGCTGCACTACTACATGAAGTTCGTCCCCGGCGCCGACGACGACGGCGTCGTGCGGTTTCTGCTGACGGCCGCGGCGATCGGCATCCTCTTCAAGCTCAACGCCTCCATCTCCGGGGCGGAGGTGGGCTGCCAGGGTGAGGTGGGTTCGGCGTGCTCCATGGCCGCCGGCGCCCTGTGCGAGCTGCTCGGCGGCACGCCCGTCCAGGCCGAAAACGCCGCGGAAATCGGGATCGAGCATAACCTTGGACTGACCTGCGATCCCGTGGGCGGGCTGGTGCAGATTCCCTGCATCGAACGCAACGCGATCGCCAGCGTCAAGGCCATCAACGCCGCACGGCTGGCCCTGCACGGGGACGGCAGCCACAAGGTGTCATTGGACAAAGCAATCAAGACGATGCGAGAGACAGGTGCCGACATGATGACCAAGTACAAGGAGACCTCCCGCGGGGGCCTCGCCGTGAACGTGATCGAGTGCTGAGATGAGCACCCTTGCCGAACGGCCCGCGACTGCCCAGTACGTGCTGACCCTGGACTGCCCGGACGCCCCCGGCATCGTCCACCAAATCTCCGGTGCCCTGCTGCATCGCGGCGCCGACATCATCGACAACCGCCAGTTCAGCGACCGCCTGCACCTGCGGGCCGCCCCCGRCAGCCCGGAACCGGACGGGCACTTCTTCATGCGCCTCCACTTTGCCGCCCCCGCGGGGGATGACACGCTGGAGGTCCTGCGGGCGGACCTGGAGCCGCTGGCCCAACGCCACGGCATGCGCTGGCAGCTGCGCCCGCACGGAGCCAAGCGGCGCGTGCTGATCATGGTCTCGAAGTTCGAGCACTGCCTCAACGACCTGCTTTTTAGGACCCGCACCGGGGAACTGCCCGTGGACGTCGTCGCCGTCGTCTCCAACCACCCGGACCACGAGCGGTTGGCGCAATGGCACGGCATCCCGTTCTTCCACGTGCCCGTCACGCCCGCCACCAAGCCGGAGGCGGAGGCGCGGCTGCTCGAACTGATCGAGGAGCTCGACGTCGAGCTGGTGGTCTTGGCCCGCTACATGCAGGTGCTCAGCGACGGCCTCACCCGCCGCCTGGACGGGCGGGCCATCAACATCCACCACTCGTTCCTGCCCAGCTTCAAGGGCGCCAAGCCCTACCACCAGGCGTATGCACGCGGGGTGAAGACGGTCGGCGCCACGGCCCACTACGTCAACAGCGAACTGGACGAGGGGCCCATCATCTCCCAGCAGGTCATCGAGGTGGACCACACCTTCGGCCCGGAGGACCTGGTGGCCGCGGGCCGGGACACCGAATGCAAGGCGCTGAGCAACGCGGTGCGTTGGCACTGCGAGGGGCGCGTGATCGTCCAGGGCAATCGGACTATCGTGCTCCGGTGACGTCCAGTTGGGTGGCCATCCGCACGGCCGCGTGCAGGCCCGCGAGCCGGCCGGTCCCGCGCGGGTCGCCGCCCAACAGCGTGAAGATGCGTTGCAGCCGGTAGTGCAGGGACTGCCGCTCAAGGTGCAGCTCCCGCGCGGTCTCGGCCGTGTTGCAGCCGTGGCGCAGCCAGGTGCCCAGGGTTTCCACCAGGCGGGAGCCTCGCCGGGTGTCGTGCTCCTGCAGGTCGCCAATGAGTTCGGCGACAAAGTTCCGCACCAACTCCGCATCGCCCACCCGGGCCGTGAACCGCTCCACGGCCAGCGCCTCGGCATCCACCACCGTGCCGTGCTCCGGCCGCGCCGGGGCGAGCTGGGCGCTCAACCGGGCCTCCCGCAAGGAATCGGGTGCGTGCACCACCGAGGCGGCGGCGGGCCCCACGGCGAAAGCCGTAGGTCCCTCCGACAGGCCCTTACCCAGCGCGGCGATCAAGCGGGTCCGGGCGGCACGAACATCTCCGGGATCCAGGGCGACAAGGGCCACCAGCTCCGGCCCGTCCGCATGGACAACGACCCGCCCAAACTGCCGGGACAGGTCCTTCTCGACGGCGCCCGGGCGGTATCCGCCCCGGCCGCCCTGCCCGACGACGAGGCACAAGGGCATCCGGGGGTCCACGCCCGCGGCCTCGGCCAGCTGGACCAGCCTGGAGGCCGGGCCACCGCCAATTACGGCCCGCAACAGCTCGGCGCCGCCCACCTCGCGCAGCGTGGGCGGGCGGTACTTCAACAGCGCCAGCGACAACACGTCAAGACCGCGCCCCCCCACCACCACGGCCAGCTCCCGGTCCAGGCCCTCGCAGACCAGCACCCGCAACGTGGCGCCCACCACCCCGCGCACCGGAATGTCGAATTCCAGGACTCCGTCCGTCCCGGACTCTGTCCCGCCGCCCGGCCCGCCGTCACCGCCGGCCGACGCCGCCACCCGCCCGGAACCATCCAGCAGGGTGACATCCGCGGCCAGCTCGCGGGCCAGGATGGCCACCAGGGCCGAGATGTCGCCGCCGCCGGCAAACTCCTGCGAGAGCATGTGGGAGATGTCGTCGGAGCGCTGCAGCCGGGCCACCGACTCGCTGACCAGCTCGCTGTTGACGGCCTCGGCAATGCCGACGAAGGGCGCCACCTTGCGCAGCTCGAGCAGCGCCAACCCCGCCTCGCGGGCGGCCTCCACCACTTCCACCGGCAAGGTGGCCAGGGGGCCGCCCGTTTCCACGGCCAAGGCGGCAACGCCCCGGGCGGCCAGGGAACGGACATATTCGCGGCGCACCTGCTCCGAGGCGCCGGCCAGGGCCTCTCCGCCGGTGAGCAGGAGCTCTCCGCCGCGCAGCAGCGGGGCGATGTTCAAGACCTCCGAGGAATGGACCCAGCGCACCGCGACCCGTTCCACGAGGGCCGGGTCGCTGTGGAGGACGGGATCGGCCGCCTGCACGGAGGGATGAGCCATGATGTCACTCAAGCGGAAAGTCATAATTGTGGTCACTTTTCTTTAGTTCTCTTTGACACATTGTATATTGTGAGCTGTGATCTGTCCCACATAGGCTGGGCGTGTCCCTTTTTCTACGGAGGTTTTCCATGCGAAACACCAATGCTCCGACGTCCAAAAATCCCGGCACACACGCCGACTCCTCGCCACCCAACGATGTGGAACAAAACCTGCAGGCGATCCCCGAATCCTCACGTACCCGCAGCGTTTCGGGGCAGTTTTGGATCTGGGCCGGCGCCAACCTTGCGCCGATCAACTGGGTGCTGGGGGCCCTGGGCGTGCAACTGGGTCTCGGCTTTGCCGACACTGTCTTCGTCCTGGTTGCCGGCAACCTGATCGGCATGGCCCTGTTCGGGCTCTTCGTGCTGCTGGGCCAGCGCACCGGTGCCACCGGCATGGTCCTGGCCCGGGCGGTGTTCGGCCGACGCGGCAACTACGTTCCCAGCGCCATCCAGGCCCTGCTGGGCATCGGCTGGTGCGCGGTGAACACCTGGATCATCCTGGACCTGGTCATGGCCCTGCTGGGCAAGCTGGGCATGGTCAATCCCGACGCGGCCAACATCGGCCCCAAGGTGCTGGTGGCCGCCCTGATCATGGCCGCCCAGGTCACCATCGCCTGGTTCGGCTACAAGGCCATCGCCGCCTTTGAAAAGTGGACCGTGCCGCCCACCATCGTGGTGCTCATCGCCATGTCGGCCGTGGCCTGGTTCGGCATGGACATCGACTGGGGCTACGCCGGCCCGCCCGGGGCCATCCTGGAAGGCGGCGCCCGCATCGCGGCCATGACGACCGTCATGACGGTCATCGGCATCGGCTGGGGGATCACCTGGTTCACCTACGCCGCCGACTACTCCCGCTTCGTCAGCCGCTCGGTCCCGCGCCGCAAGGTCTACTTCGCCTCCGTGTTCGGACAGTTTCTCCCCGTTGTCTGGCTCGGCATCCTGGGCGCCAGCCTGGCCACCAAGAGCGGCACGGCCGACCCCGGGCACCTGATTGTCGACAACTTTGGCGTCCTCGCCGTCCCGGTGCTGTTCCTGGTGTTGCACGGGCCCATCGCCACCAACATCTTGAACATCTACACGTTCTCCGTTGCCGCCCAGGCACTGGACATCAAGGCCAAGCGGCGCACCCTGAACCTCTTCGTGGGCTTCCTGGCGCTCGCCGGCGTCGTGTTCTTCATCCTCCAGTCGGACTTTGCCGCAGCGCTGAGCACCTGGCTGGGCGGGCTCGTCGCCTGGGTGGCCGCCTGGGGCGGAATCATGCTGGTCCACTACTTCTGGGTCGACAAGCGCAATCCGGTCGCGGTGGAGCGCCTCTTCGATGCCGTGGGCACCCGGCGCCTGCCGGCCGTCAACTGGGCCGGGTTGACCGCCCTGGCCACGGGCATCTTCGCGACCTGGCTGTTCATGTTCGGTGTCCTGCCCATCATGCAGGGACCGATCGCGACGGCCCTGGGCGGCGTGGACCTTTCCTGGCTGGCCGGCGGGCTGGTTGCCGCCGGCGTATACGCCGTCCTGGGCCCGAAGGTCCATGCCCGCTACGCCTCGCATGAAATCCAAGGCGTCACGGCCGCCGCCGGAGGGTCGGCGTCGACCGCCACCGCGCAGGCCTCCGTCGAATCGCCGGTGCCCGTCGCCTTGCCCGCCACCCTCGTCAACGACTAATAGGATCATCACCATGACAAACCCTGCCTTCCCCGATTCCCAGCACCCCATCACCTGGCCGGAGGGCTTCAGCGCCGCCGCCTCGTTTACCTTCGACGTCGACGCGGAGTCCTGCATCCTGGCCCACGACCCGGCCTCGTCCCGGCGCATGTCGCTGATGAGCCACCAGTCCTACGGACCCCGGGTTGCCGTGCCGCGGCTGCTGCAGATCCTTGACCGCCAGGGCATCAAGGGGACCTTCTTTGTGCCCGGCTTCACGGCCGAGACCTATCCGGACACCGTGCGGGCGATCGTCGACGGCGGGCATGAAATCGGCCACCACGGCTACCTGCACGAACAGATGCAGGGCATCGACGCGGCCACCGAGGCCCGTTATCTGGACCGCGGGTTGGACGCGCTGGAGAAGGTCGCCGGGATCCGGCCGGTGGGGTTTCGCGCCCCGTGGTGGGAACTGAACTGGCACACCCCCCAGCTGCTCGCGGACCGCGGCTTCCTCTACGACTCGTCCCTGCTGGACGGCGACGCCCCCTACCGATTTGCCGTGGCGGAGGGGGACTCGCGGGACATCGTGGAAATTCCCGTGGATTGGGCCCTGGACGACTGGGAACAGTATGCGTTCTATCCGGGCGTGACCGGCAGCGGGGTCATCGAGAGCCCGGCGAAGGTGCTGGAGATGTGGACCCTGGAGGCCCAGGCCCACCACCAACAGGGCAGCTGTTTTGTGCTGACGAACCACCCCTTCATCTCCGGCCGCCCGTCCAAGGCCGTGGCGCTGGAACAGCTCATCGAGCGGGTGCGCTCCCTGGACGGCATGTGGGTCACCACGCTGGAGGAGATTGCCCGGCACACCGCGGAGACGGTGACCGAGGTGCACCGGCACGGGCGGGTGGAGATCGCGGGCTTCCCCGATGCCGGCGTGAGCATGCGGGCCGCCTCGAAGAGCGGCGCGGCATCGGCCCTGGTGGGCGGGCGGCAGTGACCGGCGCGGGCGCCGGCCGGGTGCCCGCGGCTGTGGGGGTTGCGGGCGAAAGGCGACCCTGATGCCTGTCATCGTGGGCTACGTGCCCACCCGGGTCGGGGAGGCCGCCCTGGAACGGGGCATCCACGAGGCCAGCCTGCGCGGGGAGCGGCTGATCGTCGTCAACGCGTCCGCCGGCGACGCCGTCGCGGGGGATCCCGCCCTCGCCGCCGCGACGGCCCTGGCCCGGGTCCGGACGCAACTGGAGAATGCCGGCGTCGACAATGAGATCCGGCAGCCGCAGCGCAGCCACTCGCCGGCCGAGGAACTGCTCAGCATTGCCGCCGCCGATGCGGCCTCGCTGATCGTGATTGGGCTGCGGCGCCGCTCGCCGGTGGGCAAGATGCTCTTTGGCAGCACCGCCCAGGAAATCCTGCTCAACGCCGACTGCCCGGTGGTTGCGGTGAAGCCTGACCGGGCGCGCCGGGGAGGTCGCTAGCCGACCACCCCGCCGAACGCCAGGCCGAGCAGGTACGTGGCGGCCGCGGCACCGAGGCCGATGCCCAGCTGGCGCAGCCCGCGCCACAGCGGGGAGGCCCCGGAGAGCACGCCGACCACGCCGCCGGTGGCCAGGAGCGTCAGGCCCACGAGGGCACACGCCAGCACCAGCGCACCCGCCCCCGTCATGCCGAACAGGAACGGCAGGATCGGGACGATCGCACCGGAGGCAAAGAAACAAAAGCTGGAGCCGGCCGCGCCCCAGGCGGTGCCCAGGGTCTCGTGGGCGTTGCTGGTCTCAAATTTGTCCGGGCGCAGGGACAGGCTGGGGTCGCAGTCGCAGGTGAACTGGCCCATGCGTTCGGCGGCCCGGTGTTCGGCGGCTTCGCGGGACATGCCGCGGGCCAGGTACACCAGCACCAGCTCATTGTCCTTCAAGTCCAGCGAGGGCGCCGCCGACAGGGTCACCTGGGTGGGTGTGGAGGCGTCCAGGAGTTCGCGCTGGGACCGCACGGAGACGTATTCCCCGGCGCCCATGGACAGGGCGCCCGCCAGCAGTCCGGCGATGCCGCTAAAGAGCACGACCTGGCTGCCCACCCCGGTGGCCGCCATGCCCATGACAAGGGACAGGTTGCTGACCAGGCCGTCGTTGGCGCCAAACACGGCGGCCCGGAAGGACCCGGAAAGCCGGTTGCGCCCGCGCGTGGCCAGGCCGCGGACCACCTCCTCATGGATGGCCTCATCCGCGGCCATGGCCCGGGTGGCATCGGTGTCGCTGGCGTAGGGGGACCGGGATTCGGAGCGCTGGGCCAGGGCCAGCACGAACACGGAGCCGAAGCTCCGGGCCAGGAACCCCAGGAATCGGTTGTGCAGGGACGCCCGCGCCGTGGTCAGGGCGTGCTCGCCGAGCAGCTCGGTCCAGTGCTTGGCGTGGCGGCCCTCGGCCTCGGCCAGCGCCAGCAGGATGGTGCGTTCCTCGCCGTCGCGGCGCTTGGCCAGGTCCCGGTATACGGCTGCCTCGGCCCGTTCATCGGCCAGGTATTGCCGCCAGCGCTTGATTTCCGCGGGCGTGGGGGTGCGTTCAGGCACGGCTCATACTCCTCAAGTCGCCCCCACTCTAGCGCGGATTCCCGCGGATTTCCGGCCGGTAAACCGGGCAAAATAGTTTCGGCACACCGGAACCGGGCGGGGTGCCGGGGCGGTTGCCGGGGCGCTGTTGCTCCGCACGGGCGCTGCCGCCCCGCATGAGCGCTGCCGCCCGCCAGCGTTTGAGTGGTTCCGCAGCGTCACTGCGCGGCGGCAGCGTCGATGCGGCTAAGTTCGGTGTGTGCCGGGGTGCCCATTTCTGTACGCGCGGGAACTCGAATAGGCTGTGTTGCCAATGGCCGCACGGACTGCGACCGCGATTTGGACGGTGGTACCTGCATGCGTGAAGTCCTGTTTCCGATGATGACCGGGGACGCGTCCGAGCCCGGCGTGGTGGCCACCTGGTATGTCGTGGACGGCGAAAAGGTGGAGGCGAGGCACCTGCTGGCCGAGGTCTCGATCAACAAGGTCGACGCCGAAATCTACGCGCCCGTGGCCGGTGTGGTCCGCCTTGCCGTGGACGAGGGCGACGAGGTGGCGCAGGGCGCCGTCATCGCCACCATCGAGTAACGCTGGGGGCGCCCGCCGAGTCAGTGGAAGACCGCCGAGACTCGCCCACCTTTGGTTCCGCCTCGGCGCGGACCGGCTACCTCGGCGCGAGCCCCGGCGCGGCCCTAGTGCGCCGCGAGCCGGAAGCCCAGGCCGCGGCCGGATCGGACCCCCGTCTGCGCCACCGTGACCACAAGGGTGCCGATTTCCGGGACCCATTGGGCGGGGCGCACGGCCTGGGCGAGCGCCGCGATCAGCTCCGCCGGCTCGGCGGACCAGTACAGGCGGTGCCCGGACGGGGTGAAGAATGAAACGGTGCCGAGGTTGACGTCCACGACGGGCAGCACGGGAATGCTGGCGGGGCGTTTCGGTGCGGCGGTTCGGGCGGTGGGGTTGGCTGATGCAACGGTCATGGCGTACGCCTTTGTGAGTGCTCTTGCCCGCCACTGGTTAGCCGCGGGCCGCTTCCTCATCCGAGCCACCCTGTGAACATGGGGTTGGCGTGCGGCCAGTCGGAGCTTGGCGCCGCATCTCTTGAAGCTGGCTACAAGGCTACCGGGTTAACGTGCGACGGCGGCCGGTGACGTAATAAACCGGGACCCTGCCTTGGCAGCGGACAGGGCCGCCTCGACGTCGTCGTCGTTGGAGTCCGTGGCGGCCGCGGCGATGCGGTCGTCCCAGGCCTGGCGGATGTGGGCCGGGGTGCGCGGGGTGGCCAGGGAAACGGCCACGTAGACCACCAGGGAGGCGATGAGGCCGTAGTAGATGGGCTCGTTCGCGTAGATGCCGTCGGCGCTGGGGATCAGGCCCGTGGCGTACAGGACCAGCAGGATCAGCGTCAGGGCGCAGCCAACGGCCATGGACCAGGCCGCGCCGAGGCCGGTGCCGCGCTTCCACGCCAGGCCGCCGATGATGGCCACGAGCAGGCCGCCCACCAGGATGTCGTAGGCGATGGTCAGGGCAAAGACGACGTCATTGACCAGGATGGAGATCAGCACCACCAGCACGCCCAGGCCCAACACGTACCAGCGGTTGGCGTTGATGTCATGCTCGGGGTTGGAGGTGTCGGAGGTGTCAATCGTCTTGCCGAACCAGCTGGCCACGAAGGGCACAACGTCCTTGCGGGCCACCGTGGCGGCGGCAATCAGGGCGCCGGAGGCGGTGGACATCATGGCCGCGACGGCGGCGGCCATGACGATGCCGCCAATGCCGATGGGCAGCAGGTTGGTGGCGACCTCGGCGTACACGACGTCCTTGCCGAGCGTGGCAACGTCAATTTGCGGCAGGGCCACGCGGGCGGCCAGGCCGATCATTGCCCCGGCCACGCCGTACAGGATGCAGTAGATGCCGGCCGTTGCGCCGCCCCAGCGGGCGACGGTGGGGGTCTTGGCGGTAAAGACGCGCTGCCAGATGTCCTGGCCGATCAGCAGGCCCAGGGTGTAGATGACGAAGTACGTGATGATGGTCTGGGCGCCAATGCCGTCCCACTGGAAGAACGTGGAGTCGACGCGGCTCTGGATGCCGGCCAGGCCTCCGGCCGCATTCCAGGCGAACGGGAGCATGAGCAAGAAGACGCCGACGGTCTTGATGATGAACTGAACCTGGTCCGCGAGCGTGATGGACCACATGCCACCGATCGTGGAATACACCAGGACGATTGCGCCGCCGACGGCGATTGCCAGCCAGCGGTCCCAGCCGAAGAGCACCACGAAGATGGTGGCGTAGGCGCCCGTGGACGTTGCCGAGATCATGACCGTGTAGGCGAGCATGACGATGCCGGACATCTTGGTGGTCTCTTGGCCGTAGCGCAGGCTCAGCATTTGCGAGACCGTGTAGATCTTCAGCTTTTGGATGGTGGGGGCAAACAGCAGGCTCAGCAGCAGGACGCCGACGCCGATGGCAACGACCAGCCACATGCCCGAGATGCCGAATTTGTAGCCCAGGCCCACGCCGCCCACCGTGGACGCGCCGCCCAGGACGACGGCGGCCATGGTGCCGGTGTAGAGGAACGGCCCCAGGCGGCGGCCGGCGACGAGAAAGTCGCTATTGTTCTTGGTGCGCGATTTTCCCCACCAGCCAAAGGCCAGCATGGCCACCAAATAGATGACGACTATGGCAATGTTTAGTGACACGTGTAGCTCCAATGTACTTATGCGGTTAATCCCCCGTTGGATATTGCCTCTAACGCAACATCTGTTGTCTATTAGGCTAAACTGTGATTGCAGTTACAGTCAACGCGGGCTGCACCGCCGGCCGTTTCGGAGACCGGCCCCGACGGAGTAACAGCCGTATAGAGTCACCTAGTGAGTCAACCGCCACGAAGGAGCGAACATGAAGGCCTTGCCAGTAGAGCCAAGCTCGGCACCCGTGGCGATCGGGTCCAGGATCCGCGCGGCCCGGCAGTCCCAGCGGCTCACCATCGAGCACGTGGCCGATGCCACCGGGCTGACCAAGGGATTCCTGAGCCGGGTGGAGCGCGATCTCACCTCGCCCAGCGTGGCATCCCTGGTGACCCTGTGCCAGGTTTTGTCCATTTCCATCGGCGATCTCTTTGCCGTTCCGGAGACGCACCTGACGCGCCGCGGGGAAGGTCCCCGCATTTCGCTCGGCGGCGAAGGCATCGTCGAGCGGCTGCTCACGGCCCGCTCGGAACGCCGCCTGCAAATCCTAGGCACCACCATTGAACCGTTTGGCCGGGGCGAGTCCGAGCTCTATGCGGTGGACTGCGACGTGGACGTCCTGCACATCATCAGCGGCGAGCTGACCTTGATCATGACCCAGGAATCCTACGACCTCAAGGCCGGGGACACGCTGTCCTTCCCCGGCCGGGAGCCGCATTCCTGGGTGAACCGCTCCGCCGCTCCCGTGGAGGCACTCTTTATCCTGGTGCCGGCCGCGTCCGGCTCCGGCGCGTAGCCTGCCGCCGGGACTTCCTAAGGCATAGCCGGGTTCCTCACGGCCAACTCAAAGCAAACGTGTGGATTGTTGAGATCAATACCCAGTGCCCAGAGTTGATGATTTGGAAGCGAGGACCCGTCATGACCGCAACCAAGAACGGCAAGAACGGGAAGAGAATTGCCGCCGCGGTGACGTCCGTGGTGGCCGTCGGCGCGCTGGGGGCGGCGGGCCTGGGCAGCGCCGCCCTGTACGCCACCATCACCGCGGCCAACGCGGCCAATGCGACAACCAACACCGTCACCCCGGGCACCGTGAAATCGGGCAGCACGCCAACCACGCCCGATACCATCGCCCCGGTGCTGCCCGGCGGCGACGGGAGCAGCCATTCACGTTCGGCGGGATCGTGAGATGGCCGGCACGGACACCACGGCCCGGCACGACTGGCAGGTCTGGGGGCTGGCGGCCTCGGTCGTCGTCACCGACCCTTCGCGGCTGGCCCCGGCGGTGACCCTGGCGCGGCACCTGCTCGACGCCGTCGACCTCGCCTGCAGCCGCTTCCGCGCCGACGCGGAGCTCACGCGCCGCCGGGATGAACTGGCCGGGGGCGCCACCGTCTCGGCGCTGCTGGCCACCTTGATGGCGTCCGCGCTCGCGGCCGCCCGGTGGACGGATGGGGCCGTGGATCCCACCCTGGGCAACGACCTGGTGTCCCTTGGCTATGACGGGGACTTCGCCGGGCTGTCGGCACCCACCCGGGCGAAGGCCCCCGAGGGCGTGCCGGCGGCATTTGCCCGCCCGCCCCGCTGGCACCGGATCACCCTCGACGGCAGGGTCCTCACCGTGCCCGCCGACGTCGTCGTGGACCTCGGGGCAACAGCCAAGGCGGTCGCCGCCGACCTGGCCGCCGCCCGGATCGCCGCCGCGCTCGGCTGCGGGGTGCTGGTCAACCTGGGCGGGGACATCGCCACGGCCGGCCCGGCCCCCGCCGGCCACTGGCAGGTGCTGGTCCAGGACACGCGGGCGGATCCGGCGCAACAGGTGTCCCTCCCGGCCGGGCACGCGCTGGCCACCTCCAGCACCATGAAGCGGCGGTGGCGGCAGGCCGGGGTGCTGCGCCACCACATTCTCGATCCCCGCTTTGGGCTGCCGGCCGACACCCCGTGGCGCAGCGTCAGCGTGGCGGCGCCCACCGCGCTGGCGGCCAACGCGTGCAGCACGGCGGCCATTGTCAAGGGCCGGGCCGCGCCGGCGTGGTTGCGCGGGCAGGGGATCAGCGCCCGCCTGATCGACCAGCGCGGGCAGGCGCTGACGACGGCGGACTGGCCGGCGGTTGGGCCCGTCGCCGCGGGGGCGGGTCCCCGTGGATGAGGCGCTGTGGGCCTTTGGGCGGGTGAGCGGGCTGATCGCCATGGTGCTGCTGAGCGGGACCGTGGTGCTGGGGATCCTGACCCGCTCGGGCCGGCCCGTTGCCGGCCTGCCGCGGGTGTCCGTGACCTTGCTGCACCGGAACCTCTCGCTGCTGGCCGTGATCTTCCTGGCGCTCCATGTCGGCTCGCTGATGCTCGACTCCTATGCCCACCTGAACCCGGTCGACGTCGTGGTCCCGTTCCTGGGCGGGTACAAGCCCGTGTGGCAGGGACTGGGCACCGCCGCGCTGGACCTGGTGGCCGCCGTCGTGCTGACCAGCCTGTTCCGGCACCGGCTGGGACGACGGACCTTCCGGCTGGTCCACTGGCTGGCGTACGCCATGTGGCCGCTGGCCCTGGCGCACGCCGTGGGGAACGGCAGCGACGGCACCAGCGCGGCCGTGGTCGGCGCCGCCGTCGTGCTGGCGGGCGCCGTGCTGGCGGCCGTGCTCTGGCGGATGTCCGCGGGGTTCCTGGAAACGGCGGCCCTCAGATCGATCCGACGGGACGGGCCCCGATGAGCACGCAAATTTACGCCGCTTCCGGGCCGGGCACGGGAAATCATGCGCCGGCCGCCGCGTCCCGCCTCTTTGCGGCCGGCGCCGGCGCCCGGTACGCGGACCATGCGGCGGCCTACGGACTGCCGGCCTGGCCCGGGCTGGGAGCCACGTTCCTGCCGGCGCTGCAGGCATCCGGGCTGACCGGGCGGGGCGGGGCGGGGTTTGCGTCATGGCGCAAGCTGGCCGGGCTGGCCCCCGGGGATGGCGGCGCGCGCACGGGCGGCCCCGTCCTGATCGCCAACGGGGCCGAGGGCGATCCGCTCGGCTTCAAGGACGCCACGCTGCTGCACAACGCCGCGCACCTGGTGATCGACGGCCTCCTGGTTGCCGCCGCGGCGGTGGGCGCAAGGGAACTGTACGTCTACGCCGGGGCCGCCAACCTCGAGCCCGTCGCGGCCGCCGTCGCCGAACGCGCCGACGCCGGTGCCATCACCCTCGTCCCGGCCCCCGACGCGTTCATCGCCGGAGCGGCCGGTGCCGTGGTGAACTTCCTGGAAACCGGCAAGGCGCTGCCCCGGGACCTCCCGGGGCGGCTGGTCGAGCGCGGGCTCCGGGGCCGCCCCACCCTGTTGTACAACGTGGAAACGTGGGCACACATGGCGTTGATCGCCCGCTACGGCGCCGACTGGTTCCGCTCCGTCGGGGAGGCCGGGGACCCCGGCACGCGCCTGGTCTCCCTCTCCGGGGATGTCCCGGCCGAGCTGGTCGTGGAGGTTCCCGGCGGGGCCCCTGTCGCGGACGTGCTGGCCGCGGCCGGTGTCCGGCCCGACGCCGTTGGCGCGGTCCTGGTGGGCGGCTACCACGGCCGCTGGGTGCGGCCGGAGGGGATCCGCCTGTCGGCCGGTGCGGGGGACGGGCCCACCGTGCGGCCCGGCCTGGGCGTGCTGCACGTCCTGGGGCGGGACCGGTGCGGGCTGTGCGCCACCGCGGGCATGGTCAACTATCTCGCCGGGGCGTCGGCCAGGCAGTGCGGCCCGTGCATGTTTGGCCTGCCCGCGCTTGCCGCCGCCATGTCCCGGCTGACCGCCGGCGGCGGCGGGCCGGAGCTGGTGGGGGAGGTCCGGCGGCTCGGCGCCCTCGTGGCCGGGCGGGGAGCGTGCCACCACCCGGACGGCACGGTGCAGCTGGTCCACAGCGCCCTGGAAGTATTCGCCGCGGATGTGCCCGGGCACCTGGCCGGAGGCTGCCCGCAGGCGTCCGGGGGATGGTCATGACCACGCCGGAACCGGCGGCGCGGCTGCACATTGATTGGACGCGCTGCGACGGGCGCGGGCTGTGCGCGGAGCTGCTGCCCGGCGCGCTGTCCCGGGACGACTGGGGCTACCCGCTGGCGGCCGCCGGACGGGTCCGCGCCAGCGCCGACCAGTCGACGGTCCCGCTGGCCGGCACCGAACTGGGTGCCGCACTGGATGCGGTGAAGCTGTGCCCCACGCTGGCGCTGCGGCTCGTGCGCCCCCACCCGTCAAGTGGCCCGCAATAGATGTCGAAAAAGGGGCGAAATCGCCCCTATTTCGACATCTATTGCGGGCCACTTCATGGAGGAGGGGGGTCAGCCGACGTGCACCCAGGGGCGGCGGGGCAGCTCGGGCTCGGCCTCGCGCAGGACTTCGCGGGTGACCGGGGCAATCTCGCCCTCGCCAAAGAACAGGAATTTCAGCAGGTTGGCGATGGGGTTGCCCTCGGTCCAGCGGAAGTAAATGTGCGGGATGACGCCCGTGGCGTCGCGCACGTGCAGCAGGACGGCGGCGATGGTGTTGGGCACATTGGAGCCGTGGACCTGCAGAATCTTGAAGCCGTGCCGGCTCACCCCGCGAATTTCCAGCGCCGTTTCAAAGTCGGAGGAGTCATCCACGATCACCTCCAGGAACAATACGTCCCGGGGGTCGCGGATGTCGCTGACGGTGGCGGCATGCTCGAGCTTGTGGCGGTAGGCCGCGGCGTCGCCGGTCTTGGGGTCGTGGGAAATGATCCGGATGGCGCCCTCGTCCACGGCGGCCACAAAGTTCATGGCGGCCTCGTCCATCCGGATGTACGTGGCGCGCAGCTCAAAGGCCCGGCGCATCCGGGAGAGAAAGCTGACGCCCACGATGCCGGCGATGAACAACGCCGCGATCTTCAGCCCGTCCGGGCGCTCGATCGAGTTGGCCACGGTCGTGTACACAAACGCCACCGACACGGCGCCGAAGCCGATCGTCTTGCCGCGTTCCCTCTTTCGCCTCGCGGAGAGGGTGACGGCGACGGCGGCCGAGGTGATCAGCACCAGCACGCCGGTTGCGTAGGCGCCGCCCTGGGCGTCAACGCTGGCCTTGAAGGCCAGGGTGATGATCACGGCGACGACGGTGAACACGAGCACCAGCGGCCGCACCGCCCCGGCCCATTCCGGCGCCATGCCAAAGCGGGGCAGGTAGCGCGGGACCAGGTTCAGCAGCCCGGCCATGGCGGAGGCCCCCGCAAACCAGAGGATGGCGATGGTGCTCGCGTCGTAGACCGTGCCGAAGCCCTCGCCCAGCAGCCGGTGGGCCAGGTAGGCGAGCGCGCGGCCGTTGGCGGTGCCGCCGGGCTGGAACTCGGCCGCCGGGATCAGGATGGTCGTGACCAGCGAGGACGTGATGAGGAACGAGCTCATGATGAGCGCCGCCGTCGTCAGCAGATGGTGCGCGCCCCGGATGCGCCCCTCGGGCCGGTCCTCGGTGTCGCTGAGGCGCCCCCGGATCTGCGGCATGACGGCCACCCCCGTCTCAAACCCGGACAGGCCAAGGGCCAGGCGCGGAAAGACGAGCAGTGCGACGGCGACCACCATCACCGGGTTGCCGTGCTGGGTGGTCAGGGCCGTCCACCAGTTGGTCGTGAGCTGCGGGCTGCCGGCCGCGTGCACCAGCGCGACGGCGATCACCACCAGGTTCAGGGCCAGGAAGACGGCCACCAGCACCACCGCGATGCCGATCGCCTCCTTGAACCCGCGCAGGAACACGGCTGCCAGCGCGGCGACCAGCGCGAGCGTAATGGCGACGTTTTGGCCGTGCAGGAAGTCCGGCGCGAACGGGTTTTCAATCACGTGGGCGGAAGCGTCGGCGGCCGACAGGGTGATGGTGATCATGAAGTCGGTGGCCGCGAAGCCCAGCAGTGCCAGCACGAAGAGCTTGCCCCACCAGCGGGGGAGCAGGCGTTCGAGCATGGCGATGGAGCCGGCGCCGTGCGGGCTTTCCCGCGCCACCCGCTTGTACACGGGCAGCGCGCCGAACAAGGTGACCAGGACCAGCACGATCGTGGCCAGCGGGGCCAGCACCCCGGCGGCCAGGGCGGCGATGGCCGGCTGGTAGCCAAGGGTGGAAAAGTAGTCCAGGCCGGTCAGGCACATGACCCGCCACCAGGAATGGGGTTTGTGCCCGGGATCGGGGCGGCCGTGCGGGCCCTGGCGCTTGCCCGCGCTTTCCGGCAGTCCCTCCATGAGCCACCGGCGCAACGCCGCGGCGCCCGTGGGCTTGGCGTGATCCCCGGGTTCCGCCGGCGCATGGGAGAGGGTTGTCACGGAAGGTTCCTTTCGGCCGGACCGCACTGGCGAAAATGCCCGCGGCGGCTCAAGGAGACTAGCATCGCTGCAGCCGCCGGAACCCGGTCTTGACGGAATCTTGACGCGGAATTCCTCGCATCCGCCGGGCGGCGTCCCGCGCCGGGTCCCCGACCTCCGCCAATTTAGCCTCTAGGAAAACTTTTGGTTCACATTAGACAACTTCGGTTGTACGATGGTGGTCAGCAACCGCCTGAGAAACGAGGACGACCATGAAAGAGCTCCGCATCGAGGCCAACGGCAACGTTGGCCCGATCGATTCTTCCCGCATCCCGCGCTACGCGGGCGCGGCCACCTACGCCCGGCTGCCGCGGCTGGACCAGGTTGCCAGGGCCGACGTCGCCGTCGTGGGCGTGCCGTTCGACAGCGGCGTCTCCTACCGTCCGGGTGCCCGGTTCGGCGCCAACCACGTGCGCGAGGCCTCCCGCCTGCTGCGCCCGTACAACCCCGCCTGGGACGTGTCCCCGTTTGAAAACTGCCAGGTGGCGGACGCCGGGGACATGGCCGTGAACCCGTTCAACATCAACGAGGCCCTCGAGACCATCCAGCAGGACGCGCTCGAGCTGACGGCCGGCGGGACCAAGCTGCTGACCCTCGGCGGGGACCACACCATCGCGCTGCCGCTGCTGCGCGCCGCGGCCGAGCGGGCTGGGGAGCCCGTGGCGATGCTGCACTTCGACGCCCACCTGGATACCTGGGACACCTACTTCGGCGCCGCCTACACGCACGGCACCCCCTTCCGCCGGGCCGTGGAGGAGGGCCTCCTGGACACCGAGGCGATCTCCCACGTGGGCACGCGCGGGCCCCTGTACGGCAAGAAGGACCTCGACGACGACCACCGCTTTGGCTTCGGCATCGTCACCAGCGCCGACGTCTACTACCAGGGCGTGCTGGAAACGGTGGCGAAGATCCGCGAGCGCATCGGCGAGCGCCCCCTCTACATTTCCGTGGACATCGACGTGCTGGACCCGGCCCACGCCCCCGGCACCGGCACCCCCGAGGCCGGCGGCATCACCAGCCGGGAACTGCTCGAGATCATCCGCGGCTTCCGCGGCATGAACCTCATCGGCGCCGACATCGTGGAGGTGGCCCCGGCCTATGACCACGCCGAAATCACCGGCGTCGCCGCCAGCCACGTCGGCTTCGAGCTGGTCACCCTGCTCGCGGACAACGTTGTCGCCGGCGACCGCTTCGGCACCCCGAACGGCTATGCCGCCCAGGCCCTTGATGCGCAGGCGCGACGCCGGCCGGCCGGGTTTGCGCCGGCCGCCGAGACCCCGGCGGGTGCCAAATGATCGACTTCGACCCCGGCACCGCGGCCCCCACCAAGGGCACCATGCAGCGCAACGGCGGCGACCTCGTCGTGGAGACCCTGGCCGCCCTGGGCGCCCGGACCGTCTTTGGCATCCCCGGCCAGCACGCGCTGGGCCTCTTTGACGCCCTGAGCCGCTCGCCGCTGCACTTTGTCTCCTCCCGCGTGGAGAACAACGCGGCCTTCGCCGCCGACGGCTATTCGCGCGCCACCGGCGAGGTGGGCGTGCTGTTCCTCTCCACCGGACCCGGCGCCCTGACGGCGCTGGCCGGCCTGCAGGAGGCCTATGCCACCGGCGTGCCCATGATCGTGGTGGCCAGCCAGATCCCGCTCGAGGGCTTGGGCGCCCGGCGCAAGGGCATGCTGCACCAGCTCGATGACCAGAAGGCCTCCGCCGCCAACGTCACCAAGAGCCAGCGGCTCATCCAGCACGCCTCCGGCATCCCGTCGGCCATCCAGGACGCCTGGACCGAGGCCGTGTCCTCCCCGCAGGGCCCGGTGTGGATCGAGGTGCCGCAAAACGTGCTGCTGGATCCCATCTTCGTGCCCGCCGTCGAGGACGCCCTGGCGGAGCCGTTCGACAACCCGCCCCGCGTGGAGCTGGTCCGGGAGGCCGTGAAGTGGCTGGCCGCCGCCGAGCGTCCGGCGATCGTGGCCGGCGGCGGCGTGCGCCGCGGCAACGCCACCGCCGCGCTGCTCTCGATCGCCGAGAAACTCAACGCCCCCGTGGTGTGCACCCCCGGCGGCAACGGCGCATTCCCCTGGCACCACGAGCTCTCGCTGCAGTCGTGGGTCGAGGACCGCTACGTCACGGAGGTCCTCGAGGATGCCGACGTCCTGGTGGTCATCGGCTCGTCCCTGGGCGAGGTGTCCAGCAACTACTTCACGATGGAGCCGCGCGGGCGCATCATCCAGATCGACGCCGAACCCCGCGTCCTGGAGTCCAACCGCCCCGCCCTTGGCATCCGGGCCGACGCCGGCCAGGCTCTGAGTGCCCTCGACGCCGCGCTTGACGCCTCGCTCAGTGCCGATGCGAACTGGCACGGCGCCACGCCGGCGGCCGTCGTCAAGGAGACGCTGGCCAAGGTCCACGCCCGGCTCGACGGGCAGGACCTGGCCCTGGAGCGGAAGTTCATGGCGGACATCCGCGAGGCCGTCCCGGCGGATATGCAGACCTTCTGGGACATGACCATCTCCGCGTACTGGGGGTGGAGCTGCTGGGACTCCCGCGCCGGGCAGTTCCACTCCGCGCAAGGCGCCGGCGGGCTCGGCTACGGGTTCCCCGCCGCCATCGGCGGCTCCCTCGGCCTGCAGGGCCAGGGCAAGCCGTCCCGGGTGCTGGCCGTTGCCGGCGACGGGTCCGCCATGTACTCCATCGCCGAATTGGCCACCGCGAGGCAGCACGACGCCCCCGTCACCTGGCTGATCGTGGACGACGGCGGCTACGGGATCCTGCGCGAATACATGGTCGGCGCGTTCGGCAAGGCCACCCACACGGAGCTGGCCCGGCCGGACTTCGTGAAACTGGCGGAGGCCTTCGGCGTCCCGGCCCGGCGGGTCAGTGCCGAGAACGTCGGGGACGCGCTGCGGGAGGGCTTCGCCGCGGACGGGCCCAACGTCGTCGTGGTGGACGTCCTGCTGAAGATGTTCGGCCCCACCCACCTGGACATCTAGCACCTTCGCCGAGCCGGCACTTAACGTGGATGTTCCGCGCTGGGACCCCCGTCAAATGCCGGTTCGGCGAAAGGGCGTGGGAACGCGGCTGTGGATAACCCGAAAGGGCGGGATTTTTCCGGGAACAATTGGTTATGCGCCGGATTCCATTGCCGCCACACCTGCTTGGGCGGTCATTCACCACGGAAGACGCGGACTCCGCTGGGGTGTCCCGTGACCGGCTCCGTGCACACGACCTGATTGCGGTGTCCCGGGGCATCAGGATTCCGGCCGCGGCACCTCTGCGGGGTCCGGTGGCCTTGGCTGCCTACACGCGGGTGAATCCTGACAGCGTGCTGAGCCACACCTCGGCCGCCCGGTTGTGGAAAATCCCGTTGCCCGCCCAGGAGGAGAACGACTGGCGGATCCACCTTGCCAATCCGCCAAAGTCCCGGGCTCCCCGGCGGGTGAACGTCGTGGGGCACAGCATGATCCTGGCCTTGGAGGACGTCCGGGAGCTCGACGGCGTCCGGCTCACCAGCCCTTCCCGGACGTGGCTGGACTTGGCGGCCATGCTGCGGCTGGAGGATCTGGTGGTCGCGGGGGATTTTCTGGTGTGCAGCCACGGGCCCGGCTTTCCCGTGCCGCGTGCGGCGGCCTGTAGGGTGGAGGATTTGGCGCGCGGCATTTCGGGGCATCCAGGGATGCGGGGCCTGCGCAACGCCCGCGCGGCACTCGACCTGGTCCGCGTCGGTGCCGATTCGCCGCCGGAAACGCACATGCGGCTGGCCCTGGTCCGCGCCGGGCTTCCCGAGCCTGAATTGAATGTGGTCCTGCGCGATCCCACGGGCAAGCCGGTAGTGTGGCCAGACGCCGCCTACCGGAAACACCGGATCAGCCTGCAGTACGACGGCCTCCACCACGACGGTGCCGGGCAGTACCCTCGGGACATCCGCCGCCATGAGGCCACGCGCATGCTGGGCTGGACGGAAGTCCGCCTGGGCAGGGAGGACCTCTCGGGGGACCGGCCCGCCGTGGTCCGAAAAGTCCGGCAGGCACTGCACGCCGCCGGCTGGGTCCCCGGCTGACCCCCTCTCGAACCGGCATTTAATGGGGGTCCGGGAACCATGGACTCCCATTAAGTGCCGGTTCGCGGGGAGAAGGGGACTGGTCGCTGTCACTTAGACTGGGCCGCATGGCAATCGTGTACAAGGCCGAGCTGCGGCCCTCAAAAATGGAACTCTTGGTCCGATGGCTGCCGCAACAGGCGTGGTTCAGCGGGGACGGCACCGCACTGGTGCGGCTGGGCGCCTTCCGCTTTGACGACCCGGACGGCGAAGTTGGCCTGGAAACCATCCTGGTGGGTGCCGGATCCAAGGTGTATCAGGTGCCGCTGACGTACCGCGGGGCGCCGCTGGACGGGGCCGAGGCGTTCCTTATCGGCACCATGGAGCATTCGGTGCTCGGGCATCGCTGGGTGTACGACGCCACGGCCGACCCCGTCTACGTCGGGGAACTCGCGGCCGCGCTGCTCACCGGCAAGCCGCAGGCCGTAGAGAACCGGGAGGTGGACGGGGTGCTGGAAACCCTGCCGATGACCGCCCATCTTCACAGCACCGGAACTGCCGCGTCCGTCCCCGCCCTCTCTCCCGCGAAGCCCACGACGGCGGACGCGGTTACCACCGTTCCTGCCGGGCCGCTCGCGCTGCGGATTGCCCGCGAACTGGACTTGTCCGGCGTCTTGCTGGGGGACCCGGTCCTGACGGTGACGTGGGCCGGGCAGGAGGCGCCGGTCCAGCTGGCGTCGCTGGGCCCGGCGGCCGGGCCTAGCGGGTCCTGAGGGCCCGGCCCGCCGGCCCGTCATTCACTCACCGTGTCGGCGTGCCGGTGGGCTACCCTCCATTCCCCTGCTTCCCGTCGATAGGTTTGGGTGGCCCGGAGCGTGAAACTGCGCGGCTGGCCGTCCACTGATGCTGAGATGTGCTCCAGGCCCGCTGTATAGGCCATGTCATCCGCCACGTCGTACGCCTGCAATTCGAAGGAGTATGACGTGCACTCGGAGAACGAGTGCTCGAGGTATTGGAAGGTTTCCTCAACCGCGGGCTGCCCGACAGCGTTGCGCCACGCACCCAGGATGCTCACGGGCTCGTTGCGGGACCAGATCGCCCGGCGCGGCGTGGCGTTGCCGTTGTGGAGGGCCCGTTCGGCCTGGAACAAAACGGAGTTGACCCAGGCGAGAAAATCGTCGCGGTTGCTCATACTCCAGTATGCCGCCGACCCGGCACCCGGACCATGGGTCGGGTTCGGTATGCTCCAATTAGCCTGTCAGTTACCCGCATCACAATGCGGGCCCAGCCGGCGGCAACCCTCGACGATTGGACCACCATGACCAGCGGCTCCTCACTGACGGTCACCACGCGCACCATCGAGCTGGCGGAGCTGGGCCCGGAGTCGCCGCTGCCCTCCGTCCGGCCGCTGCTGGAGCCGCCGTACACGGTCGGCGCGGGCATCCCCGGGGAAATCGCCGCCGGCGCCCAGTGGGGCAAGGCAAAAACCATCTACCCCTACCCGATGCAGGACGGCTACGCGCGCGAGACCACCGCAACGCAGCTGACCGCAGTCGTGCTGGAAAACGAGCGCCTGAAGGCGGTCTTCCTGCCGCAGCTGGGCGGGCGGCTGTGGCAGCTCACGGACAAGGCGACGGGCAAGGAGCTGCTGCACACCGGTGACCGCATCCAGTTCGCCAACCTGGCGCTGCGCAACGCCTGGTTCGCCGGCGGGATCGAGTGGAACATCGGCACGCGCGGGCACTCGCCGACCACCTGCGCGCCCCTGCATGCGGCCCTGGTGCGCGGGCCGGACGGGCAGGAGGTGCTGCGCATGTGGGAGTTCGACCGCCTGCGCGAGGTGGTGTTCCAGATCGACGCCTGGCTGCCCGCCGACTCGCCCGTGGTGTTTGCCGCCGTGCGCCTGCGCAACCCCAACGCGGAGACGGTGCCCATGTACTGGTGGACCAACGCCGCCGTCCCGCAAACCCCGGGCACGCGCGTGATCGCCCCGGCCGAGCGGGCGTACGCCACCGACTACGACGGCAGCATGGCCGTCGTGGCGCCCGCCGACTTCCACGGCGTCGACGCCACCTGGCCCGTCCGGAACCCCGCGGCCGCGGACTTCTTCTTTGACCTGGCCCCGGGGGAGCGGCGCTGGGAAGTGGCCGCGGACGACGCCGGCGACGGGCTGGCGCTGGTGTCCTCGGCCCGGCTGCGCGGCCGGAAGCTGTTCGTCTGGGGCGAGTCCGCGGGCGGGCACCGGTGGCAGGAGTGGCTCACGCCCTCCGCCGGCGGGGTGCGCCGGCACTACGCCGAAATCCAGGCCGGGCTGGCCCAGACCCAGTTTGAACATGTGCCCATGCCCGCCGGCGCGTCGTGGCAGTGGGTGGAGGCCTACGGCAATGCCGCCCTGGATCCCGCCCTGGCCGCCGCCGGCTGGCCCGCGGCCGTGGCGCACGGGGCCGAGCGGGTCCAGGCCCTGGTCTCCGAGGCCTCCCTGGAGGCCGCCCTGGCCGACGCCGCCGCCCGGGCCGACCTCCCGCCGGCCGAATTCCTGGTGGCCGGCAGCGGATGGGGTGCACTGGAACGCGCCCGCCGCCGGGCCGCCGGCCGGGGCTGGATCGACGAGACCGGGACACCGTTCTCGCCGGAAACCCTGACGGCCGACCAGGCCCCGTGGCTGGCGCTGCTGCGGGACGACGGCGGGACGCCGTTCCCCGATGCCGCAGCGTTTGTGAAGGGACTCGACTGGGAAAGGCTCCTGGCGGACCCGCGCAACGCCGGCCCCGGCGCGCTGTTCCACCGCGCCGTCATGCTCCAGGCCCGGGCCGACGCCCCCGACGAGCTGGAGGGTGCGGCGTCACTGTACCGTGAGGCGCTCGCGGATCCCGGGCTCAGCCGGGCCGGCGGGGCGCTGGCGCATCGCGGCCTGGGCCTGGCGCTGCTCTCCACAGGCGGGACCGATGAGGGCATCTCGGAGCTGGTGCGCGCCTGCGCCGTGGAGCCCGGCAACCGCTGGCTGCTCACGGAGGCCATGACGTTGTGCCTGGAGCACGGCGTCCCGGGGCCGGCCCTGCTGTTGGCGGGCCGGGCGCCGGCGCCGCTGGCCGGCGTCGGGCGCATCCGGTTCCTCACGGCGCTGGCCCACGCCCGGGCGGGGGAGCCGGCGGTGGCCGCACGCATGCTGCGCGAGGGTGTGGAGGTGCCGGACCTGCGCGAAGGCGAGAATACCATCACCGCCCTGTGGCGCGAGGTGTGCCCCGGCGAGGACGTGCCGGCGCAGTACCAATTCAGCATGCACTGACCGCGGGCGCACCGGCGCGGCCGGCCCCCGCGGCCGGATGTCTTGACAGGGTGCCCCGGATCGTGCCATGGTTCAAGCATGAACCTGTCAGACAGCTGGACAGCCGGACAGCGGCAGATCGTGCGGGTGAGCGCCGCGGAGGCCGTCTTCAAGGCCATTCGCACCGCCATCGAATCCGGTGAGCTCGCGGTGGGGAGCAAGCTGAGCGCGGAGGCCGCCCTGGCCCAGCAGTACGGCGTCAGCCGCTCGGTGGTGCGGGAGGCGCTGCGGTCCTGCACGGCGCTGGGGCTGACCACCACCCAGACCGGCAAGGGCACCTTTGTGGTGGCCAACCGTGCCAGCAGCGACCTGGTGCTGGGGCGGTATTCGGCCCGCAGCCTCATGGAGGCCCGCCCGCACATCGAGGTCCCGGCCGCCGAACTCGCCGCCGTCCGCCGAACGCCGGAGCAGCTGGAGGAGATGCGCGGCATCATCGTGGCTATGGCGGCGGAAGACGACCCGGGAATCTGGGTCGGCCTCGACGCCGGCTTCCACGCGGCCATCGCCCGGGCCAGCGGCAACGGCGTGTTTGAACGCGTCGTCAATGACATCCGCGACGCCACGGCCAACCAGTCGGAGACCATCAACTTGATCACCGGACGCCAGCACACCTCCGACGCCGAACATTGGAACATCCTGGACGCCATAGCCCGCGGCGACGGGCAGGCGGCCGGCCGCGCCATGGCCGTGCACCTGTCCGCCGTGGATGACGCCCTCACCATGATTATGGGAGAAAACAACGCATGACAGAGACTACTTTGACTACCTTCCCCGCCCACGCCCCGCTGGCCGTCCAGACCCGCGGCGACGTGGTCGAAAGCGTCCACTTCGGCTCACTGGCCGCCGTTGGACCCGACGGCGCCACGCTGTTCTCCCGCGGGGAGCCGACGGCGCGCATGTACCCGCGCTCGGCCCTGAAGCCGCTGATGGCCGTCGCCATGGTCCGTGCGGGGCTCCGGCTGCCCGCCGAGCAGCTTGCCCTGGCCGCCGCCAGCCACTCCGGCTCCGTCGACCACCAGGACACCGCCGCGAAGATCCTTGCCAACGCCGGACTGGACGAGGGGTTCCTGCGCAACTCGACGGACCTGCCCTACGGCGTCGCCGAACGCGCCCACTGGCTGGCCGCCGGCCGCGGCCCCACCCGGCTGGCGCAAAACTGTTCCGGCAAGCACGCCGCGCTGCTGGCCACGTGCGTGCACAACGGCTGGCCCCTGGACAGCTACCTGCACACGGACCACCCGCTGCCGCGCCTGGTCCGTGACGTCGTGGCGGAGCTGACCGGCGAGGACATCACGGCGGCCAGCACCGACGGCTGCGGCACGGAGGTCTTCGCGCTGTCCCTGACCGGGATGGCCCGCGCCTTCAGCCGGCTGGTCACCGCCGCCCCGGGCACGCCCGAGCACGACGTCGCCGCGGCCATGCGCGCCCACCCCACCATGGTTGCGGGGCCGGGCCGGGACGTCACCGCCCTCATGCAGGCCGTCCCGGGACTGCTGGCCAAGGACGGCTTTGAAGGCATCCAGCTCATCGCCCTGGCCGACGGCACGGCGGTGGCCTTGAAGATTTCCGACGGCGGCGACCGGGCCCGCATGCCCTCCGCCGTCCCGGCGCTGCTGGAGCTGGGCCTTGACCCCGAGCCGCTGCGCCCCTTCAACAACCTTGCCGTCCTGGGCGGCGGCCGCCCGGTGGGCGCCCTCCGGGGCCTGCCGTACTAGCACCGCACCTACTTACCTGCCTCCCGACTGTCCCACCCCTCTACCAAGGAGAACCATGACCACCACCATTGCCAGCGAGCCCGCCGAGGAACCCGTCCTCAGGCCCGCGTTCCGCATCGAGCACGACCTCATCGGCGACCGCGAAATCCCCGCCGACGTGTACTGGGGCGTGCACACGCTGCGCGCCGTGGAAAACTTCCCCATCACCGGCCAGCCGCTCTCCACCAACACCAACCTGGTCAACGGGCTCGCCATGGTCAAGCAGGCCGCGGCGCAGGCCAACCATGAGCTCGGCCTGCTCGACGACGTCCGCGCCGGGGCCATCATCGCCGCCTGCCAGGAGATCATCGCCGGCGAACTCCATGACCAGTTCGTGGTGGACGTCATCCAGGGCGGTGCCGGGACGTCGTCGAACATGAACGCCAACGAGGTCATCGCCAACCGGGCATTGGAGCTCCTCGGCCACCGCAAGGGCGAATTCCAATTCCTGCACCCCAACGACCACGTCAACCTCAGCCAGTCCACCAACGACGTCTACCCGACGGCCGTCAACGTGGCCACCATCCTGGCCGCCAAGTCGCTGGTGCGGGCCATGGAATACCTGGGCAGCGCGTTCAGCGAGAAAGCCCTGGAATTCCGCCACGTGGTCAAGATGGGCCGCACCCAGCTGCAGGACGCCGTGCCCATGACGCTGGGCCAGGAATTCAACACCTACGCGGTGACCATGGGGGAGGACCGGGCGCGGCTGGCCGAATCGACCCTGCTGGTCCACGAGATCAACCTGGGCGCCACGGCCATCGGCACGGGCCTGAACGCCCCCAAGGGATACTCGGAATTGGCCCGCAAGCACCTGGTGGAAATCTCCGGGCTGCCGCTGGTGACCTCCGCCGACCTGATCGAGGCCACCCAGGACGTGGGCGCGTTCGTGCACCTTTCCGGCGTGCTGAAGCGGGTGGCCGTGAAGCTGTCCAAGATCTGCAACGACCTTCGCCTGCTGTCCTCCGGCCCGCGCGCCGGCTTTGGCGAGATCACCCTGCCGGCCGTCCAGGCCGGCTCCTCGATCATGCCCGGCAAGGTCAATCCGGTGATTCCGGAAGTAGTCAACCAGGTGGCCTATGAGGTCATTGGCAACGACGTCACCATCACCATGGCGGCCGAGGGCGGGCAGCTCCAGCTCAACGCCTTCGAACCGATCATTGTGCACAGCCTGACCAAGAGCATGCGCCACCTGGAGGCGGCGTGCCTGACCCTGGCGGACAAATGCGTGCGCGGGATCACCGCCCACGAGGACAAGCTGCGGGCGCAGGTGGAGCACTCCATCGGGCTGGTCACGGCCCTGAACCCGAAACTGGGCTACGCGGCCTCCACCCGGATCGCCCTGGAAGCGCTGGCCAGCGGCCGCGGCGTGGCCGAACTGGTGCTTGAACACAAGCTGCTGACCGCAGCCCAGCTGGACGAGCTGCTGCGCCCGGAGCACTTGGCCAATCTCAGCGACTAACTGGCGACCCTCAGGGCCGCCCGCCGGCCGGCGGAATAACTTTGACGCCCCGCAAGTTGACCCCATTAGATGCAAACGCATGAACAGGAGTCAACTATGCAGCGCACGGTCATCGTAATTTCCGCCGGTCTTGGCGTTCCGTCATCCACCCGCATGCTCGCGGACCAAATGGCGGCCGCCGTCCAGGCGCGGCTGGCCGGGCTGGGCACCGAGACGGTGCTGGACGTCGTGGACCTGCGCGACTACGCCACCGACATCGCCAACACCATGGTCAGCGGATATGCCGGCCCCGCCCTGGCCGGCGTGATCGAGCGGGTGGCCAACGCCGACGCCATGATCGCGGTGACCCCCACGTTCAGCGCCTCCTACAGCGGCCTGTTCAAGTCGTTCTTCGACGTCCTCGATCCGAAATTCCTTGACGGCATGCCCGTGCTGTTCGGCGCCACCGGCGGCAGCTCACGCCACTCCCTGGTGCTCGAGATGGCCATCCGTCCGCTGTTCAGCTACCTGCGGGCCCGCACCATGCCCACCGCCGTGTACGCCTCGCCCGAGGACTGGGGGCAGGCGGACGGTGACGGGCTTGACCACCGTATTGCCCAGGCCGCCGCGGAACTTGCGGCCGTCCTGGTTCCGGCGGCACCGGCCGGCGCGACGCCGACGCCCGCGGGCAGTGCCGGCCCGAACCACAAGGCTAAGCGGCTGGCCCGCGAGAGCGCCGAGATGACCTCGCTGCCGTTTGAGCAGCTCCTCGCCCAGACCCAGGCGCGCTGACCGGCGAGGTCTTGCGTTCCGCGCGAAACCCGCCGGCGACTCTGGCGCAGCGCGGATGCCGCATCCCCTATGCGCCAGACTCGTGCCGAGTCCGGCGCCAGTGAACAAGATGCGCGCGCGGGGTCCCTAGAAGATCGGCTGGACCGGCTGGGATGTCAGGGGCGGCGGGTCGAGCTTGTCCAAGACCACCTCGAGTCCGGACCGGTACACGTCGGGGTGGATCTCCGGGCTGGCATGTCCGGTGTGGGGGAGCTCGTACTCAATCGTCGGGTTCTTCGGCAGCAGCGCCTTCCAGCCCACCATCGCCTGCCGGGCGTTGACGATGAAGTCGTCGGGGTCATACATGAGCCCGAGTCCGGTGCTGCTGGGGATTCGGCCGTCGAACTGGGCGGGGAAGGTCTGCAGGAAGGTGGCCTGGGTGGTGCTGAGTATGAGGGAATTGTTCTCCGGATTAAGGGAGTTGTTGATGCCGGACCGGGCGGCCTGGTACATGCCCTGCCCGTTGGGGTTGGCCAGGCCGCTGGCGACGCCCGCGCCCAGCCGCCCCACCAGCCCCAGGTACGGCACCACCCGCCCGGCCAGGGTGATGTATTCCTTGCCGGGGTCCAGGATGTCGCGGACGCTGCTGGGGGTCGAGCCCATGACGATGACCTTCACGGTGATCCCGTTTTGTACCAGCAGCGAGGCCAGCACGACGGCGGCCATCCCGCCAAAGCTGTCCCCGTAAAAGTAGACGGTGTCGATCTTGCGCGCATAGGCGTCCCGCTGGATGGCGATGAACAGCTGGGCGATGTCGATGCCCTCGTTGGAATAGCCGATGTAGGAGGCCGGGGCGCGCGTATTCATGGCCGGCTGCAGCGCCGCCAGCTTGCGGGCCGCGTCGCGATAGCTGACGCGGAAACCGCCCAACAGGTACCAGGTCCTGCCGCGGAAACGGTCCGCCGCCACCTTGTTCTCGTCGTTGTCCGGGGTGGTCACCCGGTATTGCGATCGCTCGGTCAGCAGGGCGTCGGCGGCGATGTTGGCCTTGAACGCGGTGGCCACGGCGGCCGAGCCCATGACGGCCAGGAATGCGCGCCGGGGCGTGTCCGGGATCTGGCGGCGCCGCAGGCGCGGTTCGGCAGGCGGGTGCACCCAGTGGGTGGTGTCCCCGCCAGGATGCGGCTGGCTCGGGGTGGCGTTTGTTGCTGGCATGATCGATCACGTTCATTCTGTCACGCCGCCCGGCCCCTCCATGGGTGATGCGCCTAGCCCGTGATCGTGGTCACCAGGGCGGCGATGTGGGCGGCGCGCTGGTCCCGGGTTTCCGGCCGGCCGGGCACCCCGGGCCGTTGCTGCCAGGGCAGCGGCCCGGCCGCGGGGCGGTATTCCACCCCGACGGCGCGCAGCCGGGCCAGGTGGTCCTCCAGCCGGGCGCTGAAATCGCCGAAGTCCCGGCCCACATTGCCCCAGAGGACCTCGGCCATGGCGCAAAGCCGGGGGAACGCCTGATAGTCCAGGGTGCGCGGGGAATCGATGTGCTCCGTCCACAGATTCGCCTGCCCGCCCAGGATGTGCCGTTTCTGCGCCGGGGTGAGGGAGTCGGGGACGGGGTTGAAGGCGTAGATGTCGGCCACCGTCAGCGCGATCGACACCGGGATGGGCTCGGTGGGAAGTTCGGACTGCCGGTAGTCCAGGTAGGCGAGGTCGTCCGGGCAGCAGATGACGTCATGGCCGCGCCGCGCCGCGGCAACGGCCCCCGCCATGCCGCGCCACGACGCCACGACGGAGGTGCGGGACAGGCGGCCCTCCAGGATCTCGTCCCAGCCCAGGATCCGCCGCCCGCGCGCCGCCATGTGGGCGTCCAGCCGTTCGATGAACCAGGCCTGCAGCTCCGCCGGCTCGCCCAGCCCGAGCTCGGACAGGCGTTCGCGAGAACGGGGGTCGTTGGCCCACTGCTCCCGCGGGCATTCGTCGCCGCCCACGCCAATGTAGTGGCTGGGGAAAAGGTCCATGACCTCGTCAAAAACGTTGCGGAAGAAATCGACCGTGGACTCCTGGGCATTGAGGACATTGGGGTTGATGCCCCACCGGGTGAACACCTCCAAGGTGGCGCCCGTCACCCCGAGCTCCGGGTATGCCGCCAGCGCCGCCTGGACGTGCCCGGGGGTGTCAATTTCCGGAACCACCGTGATGAACCGGGCCCTCGCGTACGCCACGATTTCGCGGATGTCCTCCTGCGTGTAGAAACCGCCGTGCGGGCGCCCGTCCGACGGCGCGTCCTCGCCTGCCCCGACCTGGGACTCGCGCCGCCACCCGCCAACCTCGGTCAGCCGCGGATATCGCAGGATCTCCAGGCGCCACCCCTGGTCGTCGGTGAGATGCAGGTGCAGCGTGTTGAGCCGGTGCAGGGCCATGAGGTCAAGAAAACGCAGCACCTCGCGCTTGGGCAGGAAGTGCCGTGCCACATCCAGCATGGCCCCGCGCCAGCCAAAGCGCGGGGCGTCCTCCACCACGACGGCCGGCGCGCACCAGTGCGCCCCGGCCACGACCGCTTGGCGGTAGATTTCGGACGGCAGGAGCTGGCACAGCGTCTGGCAGCCGTAGAACACCCCGGCCGCGTCTCCGCCGGCCAGGGCGACGCCGTCGCCCGAGACGGACAGGCGGTACGCCTCGGGGGCGAGGGCAGCGTCAAGTGAGAGCACGATCCCGCCCGGTCGGCCGGCGTCGAACGCCACGGGGAAGCCGGTGGCCGGGCGCAAGGCCCCCTGGAGCCAGAATGCGGCGGCCTCGAGCTCGGGCGGGGCGAAAATTCCGGTGGCGGCGGTGAGCCGGAACTCGCCGCGGCCCGGGTTAACGGACCGCGGGTGGGGGAGTAGCGACGGGCCGATGCTGGTCATGGGCAGATCCTCCAAAGTGCAGTGGCTGGTCTTGAAGGACCGGGGCGCCGTCCGGACCCAAAAATGGGCCATCGATAAAGGGCGGGACGTGGCTTAGTATGTCAGTGATGGCAACTGAACAGAAGGCATCCGACTCCGCTGCGGGCGGCGATCCCGCTGTGCCCCCGTTGCGTGGGCCGAAATCTTACGTGTCCTTGGGCCGGGCTGGGCGGCGGCGTGTGCGCCTTGTTGACGCGGGCCTGGAAATATTTGGCACGACCGGCTACGCGCAGTCCCAGATTACGACCATTTGCCGCGCGGCCGGCCTGACCGAGCGCGCGTTTCACGAATCGTTTGGCAGCCGCGAGGAACTGCTGGCGACCGTCTTCAACAACGTGGCCACGCGATTATTTGAGGTGAGCCAGGCGGCGCTGGTGGCGGCGGGTGCCGACACCGGCGCCGGCACGCGCAGCGGACTCGCGGCGTTCATCAAATATCTGTTGGACGATCCCCGGGTTGGGCGGATAATCCTGGTCGAGGCCGTCGGCGTCTCGGCGCACATGGAGGAGCTGCGCTTGAGCGTGTTCCACGCCTTCACCGACATCGTGCTGCATGAAATCCTCATGCCGTCCCGGCTCACCGTCCCCGCCACCCCCGGGACCGAGGCCCACGAGCAGGCCGAACTGACCGCCGTCGCACTCGTCGGGGCGGTCAACTACCTGTTGGTGAATGCGCTCAAGAGCAGGTTGCCGCTGGAAACGGAAGCGCTGATTGCCACCGCGGTGCGCCTCTTCGAGGCCGCCGCGCTCAACCTCGAGACCCCTTAAGGGCGGCTACGGTGCCCGGCGTGGGCGGGCCGCCCGCCGTGCGCCCGCCTCCGGCACGGCTCTGGCGCGCCGCGCGCCATGGTGGTGGACTGGAACCATGGCCGCTCGGGTAAAGGCAAACAGTGCCGGCGACGCCGCCCGTACAAAGGCCGCGGCGGCGTCAGCGTCAGGGACGACGGCTTTTGGGGTGGGGCGGTCCCTGCCATGGATTGCCGTTCTCATCCTGACGGCCATCTTCCACTTCTACCGCGGCGTCCCGGTGGACGCGTTGATGTTCCTGGCCGCCGCGGCCGCCCTCAGTATCGACCTGGCCGCGGCACGGGCACGCGGGCGGCGGACCCACCGGGCGGCGCACAGATCCGGGCGGGCGTCGCCGCGGCGGCGGCCGTGGGCGGCGACCGGGCTGGCGGCCGCCGCGCTCGCCCTGGTTTGGGCCGTGCTGGTGCTGGAGCCGCTGGACGGGGCGGGCATCCCCGCGGTGGTGGGCCTGGTGGGAACCGCCCTGCTGCTGGTCGTGTGGCCCGACCGGCCGGGGCCGCCCGACTCCGAAGCGGCCCCAGCCCCCGCGCCGCTGGCGCCCGCCGCGGCCCCCGCGCCCGCCCGGGTGCGCCGGGCCGCGTACTGGTGGGCCGGCGTCGTCCTCTTCCTGTGCGCCTGGGAGCTGGGCACCTATTTCATCGACCGGTTGGCCCCGGTCCGTGCATCGACGTTTCCGCCCCTGACCGACCTGCTGCAGCCGCTGTTTTCCGCGGAGTCGAGCCGCTGGTTGATGACGGGTGCGTGGCTGGTGACGTGCGGGGCGCTGGTGCGGGTGGTGCGGCGGCCATGATCTATGCACTGGTGGTGGCCGGATATGCGCTCGTCCCACTGGTCGGGCTTGCCCTGGCCGTCACGGCCCGCGTGAAGCCGCAGTCCCTCGCCGGTCCGGGCGAATTGCTGGCCTGGGTCTTTGCCACCCGGTCCGCACGCCTCACGGTGTTCCTTTTCCTCTGGTGGCTCGGCTGGCACTTCCTGGTGCCGGACTGAATGTCCAATTGTGAGTGAAATTGTGCGAAATGGCTCGTAATCCTTGGATTGCGCTGTCACCGGTGGCACGATGGAGGGGTGGCGATCCTTGAGTACCTCTTCAGCTATTGGTGGTTGGCGTTTCCCCTGGCGGGTCTCATCGCCGCCGGCAGCAGGGGGCTGGCCAAGTCCCGGGAACGCGAGCACCAGCGCCAGGTCGAACTGTACAAGCTTCAGCACCCCGGTGCGCCGGAGGACGGAACAGCACCCCCGCTGGCACCCGCCGGGAGCCATCGCGAGATCACCGCGGACGACGTAGCCAAGGTGATGGACGCCCACGACGGCGTCAACCGCCGCTGGCTCGACTACGAGCTCGACGTCGGCAAGCTCATCGACTTCCCCATGATGACGGACGTGCGCGAATCGCTGACGGTGGCGTTCCTGCGGGCCAAGCGCGACGCCGACGCCCTCCGTCCCGTGGCGGCGGAGGACATGACGTCCAAGTCCCGCTGGGACGACTACCGCAACGCCGTCAACGCGTTCGCCGTGGCGTTCGACGTCGCCGAGAAGGAGGCCCGGCGGATCAAGGACACCGGCTTCAGCGAGCCCGAACGCCAACGCCTGAATACGGCCCGCAAGCTGGTGAACCTGGCCGAAAACGAGGCCGCCAGCCCGGCCGAACGCCAAACGGCCTACCGGCGGGCCCGCGTCGAACTGGAGGGCCTGATCGTGCTGCCCGACGTCACGCTGGCATCGCTGGAGCAAAAAATGGCCAAGATGATCGAACGCTCACAGCAGCCGCGCCCCTAGCCCGCCCGCCCACCCGCACCGTAAGGACACGCATCGCATGGACGCCCCGCACCTCCCCGTCGACGCCGGGCCGGCCGCCAGTTTGTCCGCCGGGCGCTACGACGCCGTCATGGACCTCACCAATCCGGGCCCCGGCACCGGCGGCATCGCCCCGCGCGCCCGCGTCGACGCCGGGCTGCCCACCCAATCCCTGAACGGGACGTGGCGCTTCCACCTGGCCCCGTCCCCCGCCGAGGCGCCGGAGGGCATCGAGGCGGAGGGCTTCGATGACTCGGCGTGGGCCCGGCTGGAGGTTCCGTCCAGCTGGAATTTCCACGGCCACGGCCGCCCCGCCTACACCAACGTGCAGTTCCCGTTCCCGCTGGACCCGCCCCACCCGCCGGCGGAGAACCCGGTTGGTGACCACCGGCTGGTGTTCGACGCCGCCCCCGAGTTCCTTCACGGCGCCATCCTGCGCTTTGACGGCATCGATTCCGCCGGCACCGTGTGGCTCAACGGCACGCTCCTGGGCACCACGCGCGGGGCCAAGCTGCCGCAGGAGTTCGACGTCGCCGGGGTCCTGCGGGCCACCGGCAACGTACTGGTGGTCCGGGTGGCCCAGTTCTCCGCCGCCAGCTACCTGGAGGACCAGGACGCCTGGTGGCTCCCCGGGATCTTCCGCGACGTGACGCTGGTGGCCCACCCGGCCGGCGTCGTCCGGGACGTGTTTGTGCACGCGGACTACACGGGCGGCAACGGCGTCCTGCGGGTCGAGCTCGACCCGCCCGTGCCCGGGGCCCGCGCCGCCATCGCGGCGCTGGGCTTCTCGGCGGACCTGTCCGACGGCGCGCTGGCCGCCCGGGACCTGGGCCCCGTGCAGCCGTGGAGCGCGGAATCACCCACCCTGTATGAGCTGGCGATTACGACGCCGGCCCAAACCTTGCGCCTGGACGTCGGCTTCCGCTCCCTCACCGTCGAGGACGCCCAAATCAAGCTCAACGGGCGGCCGCTGTTGTTTCGCGGCGTCAACCGGCACGAGCACAACCCCGACCTGGGCCGTGCCGTCCCGCACGATCAGCTGGTGCGGGAACTGCACCTGATGAAGCAGCACAACATCAACGCCATCCGCACCTCCCACTACCCCCCGCACCCGCAGCTGCTGCAGCTGGCCGACCGGCTGGGCTTCTACGTCATCGATGAATGCGACTTCGAGACCCACGGTTTTGAGGAGGGCGGCTGGGAGGGGAACCCGAGCGCCGGGCCGCAGTACCGGGCCGCGCTGTTGGACCGGATGGCGCGGCTGGTGGAGCGGGACAAGAACCATGCCTCGGTCCTCATGTGGTCGCTGGGCAACGAGGCCGGGACGGGGGAGAACCTGCACGCCATGGCCGAATGGGCCAAGACGCGCGACCCCGACCGCCTGATGCACTACGAGGGCGACTGGTCCTCCACCTATGTGGATGTTTATTCACGCATGTACCCCGCCCCGGCCGAGGTCGAAGTCATCGGCCGCCGGGCCGAGGAGCCGCTGGCCGACCCGGCCGCGGACGCGCACCGCCGGGCGCTGCCGTTCATCCTGTGCGAATACGCGCACGCCATGGGCAACGGACCCGGCGGCCTGCAGGAGTACCAGGACCTGTTTGAGCAGTACCCGCGGCTGCAGGGCGGGTTCGTGTGGGAGTGGATTGAGCACGGCATCCGCCGGCACACCCCGGCCGGGGAAGCGTATTTTGCCTACGGCGGCGACTTCGGCGAAAAGGTCCACGACGGCAACTTCGTCATCGACGGGCTGGTCTCCGCCGACCTGGAGCCGCGGCCGGGCCTGCTGGACTTCAAGAAGGTCATCGCCCCCATCGCGCTGTCGGTAGACCCGGACTGGACCGTGCTGGAAGTCCACAACAAGCACACGTTCATCGACCTGGCGGGCTTCGCGTTCACCTGGGCCGTGCACGGGCCCGACGGCGAGGTCGCGGCGGGGGCGCTGGAGGTCCCGGCCACGGCGGCGGGCGCCCGCTCCGCCGTCGAACTGCCCGGGGAGGCCACGGCGGAGCGCGGGCCCGAGCGCGTCCTGACGGTCACGGCGGCGCTGGCCCATGAGCAGCCGTGGGCGCCGGCCGGGCACGAGGTCGCCTGGGCGCAGCAGGGCTCCGCGGCCGGTGCCGTCCCGGTGGTGACCGGCGGTTCGCGCCCGGTCACCCAGGGGCGGCGGATCATCCTGGGGCCCGCCGAATTCAGCAAGGTCACCGGCGGGCTGGCGGCGTTCAAGGGGTTGCCGGTCGACGGCCCGCGGCTGAACCTGTGGCGTGCACCCACGGACAACGACAACGGTCGCGACTGGTCGCACGCGGGCGCCCGCGACCAGGACGACTGGCAGGCCCAGCGCCTGGCCCTGTTGGAGGGCCGGCTGGTCTCCGTGGCGGAGCACGACGGCGGTGGGTTGGCCGTGTCCGTCCGGTACGGCGTGCCGGTGGCCCGGGCGCATGTGGACGTCACCTACCTGTGGCGGAGCGACGGGGACCGGGTGGAGATGACCGCGTCCGTCGAGCCCGGGCCGGGCTGGGGCCGGGGGTGGCCGCGGATCGGCTTTGACTTCCAGCTGCCCGGGGAGCTCTCGATGGCGGAATGGACAGGGTTCGGGCCCGGACCAAAGTACCCGGACACCGGCATGGCGCAGCGCCTGGGCTGGTTCGGCGCATCGGTGGCGGAGCTTCAAGTGCCGTATGTGCGCCCGCAGGAAAACGGTGCCCGGGCCGGGGTGTCGGCGCTGCGGCTCCGCACGCCCGGCGGGGCGGGCATAAGTTTTCACGGGGATGAATTTTCCTTCACCGCCCGGCCCTGGTCCCAGGAGGTGCTGGCCGCCGCCACCCACACCCCCGATCTCGTGGCCGACGGATTCACGCACCTCACGCTCGACGCCCGCCAGCACGGCATCGGGACGGCGTCCTGCGGCCCGGGCGTCCTGCCGCCGTACCGACTCGCCCCGCAGCCCGTGGAATTCCGGGTGGTCATCTCCTGACCCGCCGCGAACCGCCCCGCACCGACCCGCCCTGACCCGCACCGCCCCGAACTGACCCGCAAAAGATGTCGAAAAATGAGGGAAATCGTCGAATTTTCAGCATCTATTGCGGGTCAGTCGCGGAGGGGCGGGGGCTGTTAGGCTGAACCCAAATCTAAGGACGCGAAATGTCACGCACTGTCATAGTTACCGGCGCCAGCGACGGGATCGGAGCCGCCGCGGCGAAGATGCTCGCCTACCCGGGGGACAAGCTGGTGGTCGTCGGGCGCTCGCCGCAAAGAACGGAGGCCATCGCGGCCGCGCTGGACGCGGACCATTACCTCGCCGACTTTACCGACCTGGCGCAGGTGCGCTCCCTGGCCGCGTCCCTCCTGGAAAACTATCCGCACATCGACGTCCTGGCGAACAATGCCGGCGGCATCATGGGCCGGCGCGAGGTGACGGTGGACGGGCATGAGAAGACGTTCCAGGTCAACCATCTGGCGCCGTTCCTGCTCACCACCTTGCTGATGGACCGGCTGACAGCGAGCCGGAGCATCGTCATCAACACCTCCAGTGCGGCGAACAAGCACATGGCCCGCTTCGACATTGACGATCTTGACGCCGAGCGGAGGTATTCGGCCAATGCCGCCTACGGCAATGCCAAGTTGGCCAACATTCTTTTCACCCGGGAGCTGCAGCGCCGGCACGGGGACCACGGGGTCACGGCCGCGGCCTTCCACCCGGGCGTGGTGGCCAGCGGGTTCTCGGCGGAGTCGACCTGGCCCGTGAAATTGGCGTATTCGGCCATCGCGAAGCGCTTCATGCTGTCGCCGGAACAAGGGGCCGACACGCTGGTGTGGCTGGCCACCAGCACCCCGGGCGTCGACTGGGTACCGGGGGAGTACTACGCCAAGCGCAAGGTGGCGCGGGCCAACCCGCTGGCGGACGACCCCGCAGTGGCGAGAGAACTGTGGGACCGCAGTGCCGCCATGGTCGCCGTTCGTTAGTAGATGCCCTCGGCGACCTGGCGCACCAGCCACGGGCTGAACGCAAAGGGCGTGGCGGTGACCGCCGTCTTCAGCTCCGCGATGTCCACCCAGGCCCAGTCGCACACCTCGTCCGGATTGGGGGAGATGACGCCGTCGCCGGTGTAGGCCGCCGAGTAGACCGGGCAGACCTCGTTTTCCACAATGCCGGAGGCGTCCACGGCGCGGTAGCGGAAGTCGGGCAGCGCCGCCCGGATGTCCCTGACGGAGAGGTTCAGTTCGACGGCGGCGCGGCGCCCGATGGCTTCATCAAACGTTTCGCCCGGGGCCGGGTGCCCGCAGAATGAGTTGGTCCACACGCCCGGCCAGGTGAGCTTGGACAGCGCCCGGCGCGTGACAAGCGTCCGCCCCCGGCCGTCCAAAAGGTGGCAGGAGAAGGCCAGGTGCAGCGGCGTGTCCGCCGTGTGCACCAGCGCCTTCTCGGCCGTCCCGACGTCCCGGCCGTCCTCATCGAGCAGCCTGACCAACTCAACAGGTGAACCCATGATGGGAGAACATCCTTTCCAACGGTCTCTGACCAGTCTGCCCGATCCGTCAGGGTTTCACATCGTCGTGCGTGACGACCCGGGAAAGCTCGATCCCGCCGTCCGGCAACTTCCAATAGTGCAGCCGCAGCGCCGCGGAGGATTTTTGTTCCACATACAGCCGCCAGCACACATCCTCGCCGCGCATTTGCACCAGCGCGTGCGCACCCTCGTTGAGCCGCAGCGGGTGCGGCTCACGATTGCGCAGCGGACCGTCGCGTCCGGCCACCAAATCCACCACGGCGCGCAGTGTCTTTGCCCGCCGGTGCGCGGGGAACACGGCCAGGGACGCCAGGAAGTCCGGCCCAATCGCGTAATCGCCCAACGGTTCAGCCGCCTTGTCGATGGCCGGGACGGACTGCGCCCACGTCAGCTGGACGTCGAACCGGAACTGGTCCGCCGGATCGATGAACAGCGGTTCGGTCTCGGAGCGCGAACTGGTGGAGCGCAGCTGCCGGCGCGTCTCCACGAGCTTGGCCTTGATGGCCGCCAGTTCGGCCTTAAACGCCTCGACCTGGCGCATTGCCTCGTTGTGCCGCCGGGCAAATTCGGCACTCATGTCCCGCTCGGCCTTCAACTGGTCCTGCAGCGTCCGGGCGACCTTGTCCGTGGCGCCCTGGTGCCGGGCCGCGGCCATGAGGTCATCGATGACGTGCCGCGCCCGCTCCAATTGATGCTGGGTGCTTTGCAGCGCCGTCTTCCGCTCCGCAGCCGTGCGCGTCGGATCCTCCCCGGCGGGCACGACGCCGGGACGTTGCCACTCGCTGGCGGCAAGCGGTGCGCCGGACTCGCCGGCGGGCCGCGGCGGCGGCGCGAAGATGCTCGCATAGGGGCGGTCCAGGGCCAGCCAGGGCGGGCCGCCCGGGACGAGGACCGGGGCCGGGACGCAGGGTTCGTCGTCGTCCACGTCCAGCATGGAGAACAGGACGGCGCCGTTCTCGTACAGCACCCGGACCCGCACCACCTCGCCCTCGGTGAGCAGGTCCTCGGCGGAGTCGAGGTGGTTGGAGGAGATGCGCTCCACGCCGATTCGAAACTCCGCCCCTGGCCACAGCACCACGTGGGCGGAGCCGGCGCTGACCGAGCTCACGCGGGCCAGCGCCACGTCCCCGGACCGGTACACGGACACCGGCGACGCCGGCTTCGGGAGCATCCCGTGGATGTCCAGGGTGGCATTGTCCGCATCCAGCAGCCCGTTCACCCGCTGCCCCTGGGACAGCACCCAGTTCAGCGGCACGCCCGGGAGCAGGTCCTCGGCGCGGACACTGACCTGCCGGCCGCTGCCGGCGAGCGTGACGAGCGCCCGGCTATCGGAGGCGAAACCGGACACCACGGCGGTGGCGGTCAGCGGCCGGGGGGAGGGTGCGGCCGGCGGCGGGGCGCGGCGCCCGGCCGCGTGGAGATCGCCGACCACCTGTTCGGCCAGCCGGGCCAGGTTGGTAGTTTCCCCGGCCACGCGCGGCCCCGGGGCGACGAGTTGCCAGTGCGGTCCGGCCGGATACGCGCGGGCGCCGGTGCCGAAAATATGCAGGCCCGGCGGCAGGCCGTCCTCCAGCCGGCGCGTCTCGGGGCCGGAGACGATCTCGAAAACGTCGGCCTCCTCCCCGAGCAGGCCGGCCAGGTAGGCGGCGTCGATCCGCCGGGACCCGGCGTCGGGCTTGTAGCTGACGACGACGGCGGCCCGGGTGCGCTCGGCACTCACCAGGTACTCGGCGAGCGTGCTGCCGGAAAGGTGCCGGATCGGGGAGGGGGCGGCCGGGGCCTCGGGGGGCGCCTCGGGAGCGGGCCGATGGCGATTCTTGCGTGCCGGCATGTCGAGCTCCCTTCTACGCACTGCATAAAAGCTGTGACAGTCACACTACCGCCGTGGGGGCGCCGTGGCGTGGAGAAACGTGGGAAGTGACCCGCAAAAGATGTCGAAATTTCCGCCGAAATCGCGTTTTTTCGACATCGTTTGCGGGTCAGTTCCCGGGTGGTGCGGCCAGGTGCGGCTAGGCCGTGGCGGAGAAGATGCGGAACTGGCGCCCGACGGCGTAGACGGCCGCCTCGGGGGCCGGTGAGACGACGTCGCCGGCGTCCACGGCCGGGCTGGCGCAGACGATGCTGCGGCCGCCGGCGTTGACCAGGGCCGCGCCCGGGCCGATGTGCCGCAGCGCGGCCAGGCTGGTGCGCTCGAGCGTCTGCGCCGTGATGTCCATGCCCACCACGCCGACGATGTCGCCCAAGCGGCGCACCGGGTTCGTGAAGGTGAGCACGTATTCATCCGTGCACAGCAGGTCGATGTACGGGCCCGTCACGTGCGGGAGCCCCGTTTCCAGGGGGACCTTGAACCATTCCGTCTTCACGTACCGGCTCATGGACTGCGGGCTGAAGTTCGCCAGCGCGTCCACGCGCTCCAGGTCCTCGCCCTGCCACCAGGCGATGTAGCTGCGGTCCGGGCCCAGCAGCCCGGCCCCGGCCACAAACCCGGCCCCCGCCACGACCGACCCCGGCTCGTGGAGCATCTCCTTGACGGTGGGGCGGATGAACTTGTCAATGGCGGACCCGGTGACCTTGCCCCCGCCACCGCCGCCGGCCACGTTCAGCCAGGCGGTGGTGGCCGCCGCCCAGTGGTCGATCCGTTGTTCGATGCCCGCGAGAAGGGCCGTGAGTTCCGTGACTCCCGTGGTCATCCGTGCGGCGTCCTTGCCGGTCATGTGCTTGCCTTTGCTGGTTGCGGTGAAGGGTGGCTACTGCTGGCCGGCGGCGTGTTCGGCCAGCAGCCAGCGGGTTTTTGCGGTGATCAGCTCCTTCGTTCGGGCCTCGGCGGCGTCGGTGTCGTGGGTGGCGATCGCGTCGATGATGGCGCCGTGAAGCGTGGCCGTCGTCTGGCAAAACCGGGGGTCCTCAAACGGCAGCAGTGTCAGGGTGCCCATGTCCGCCTGCAGGTGCAGCAGTTCCCGGGCCAGGCGGGCCGAGCGGGCGACGGCGGCCACCTCCAGCATGAACTCCGCGGCCGTCAGGCGCCAGGAAAACGCGGTGGCCGGCTCGCCCGGTGCCGCAGGCGGCGAGATGAACTGCTCCAGGGCCTGAACGTCGTCGCTGCTTGAGCGCTTGGCCGCCACCCCGGCACAGGTGACCGCGATCGCCTGAAAGTGCAGCCCCAGGTCGGTGAGCTGCAGGCGGGTCAGACCCAACAGCTGTTCCCGGGCGCGCTCCGGGGACGGGAAGGAATTCTCGGTGACAAAGCTGCCGCCGCTGCGTCCCCGCGTGGTCCTGATCAGGCCCTGGCCGCGCAGCTGGGAGAGGGCCTCGCGGGCCGTCACGGCCGAGACGCCGAGGGCGCCGGCCAGCTCGATCTCATTGGGCAGCCGCTGCCCGCTGCCCAGCAGGCCGGTTTCCACGGCCAGCTCGATGCGCCGGCAGACCTCGTCCACCAGCCCGCCGGACTTGATGGGCGTAAAGACCGCGGCGAGGCTGCGCGAGGCGCCCAGCGGGGAAAGCGACATGCCGCCCGTCCTTCCGCCAGCTGGGTTGGCCCGCCCACGTCGGGCGGTCGTCCCATCGTAACCGGAGACCCGCGGACCGGTATATACATAAAACCTCTTATGTAATAGTGTTTAGTGACGGCGCCGCAAAGTGGTCCGCGTCACAGCAGTCACCCGGCAGGAAACCAACGTGAAAGGCGCCCATGAGCCAGACCGCACCGAGCGTGCCGGAATCCGCCGCCGAGGTGCCCGCGATCCGGCTGCGCAAGCTGACCAAGACGTTCGGGACCAAGGGCCTGGGCGAGACAACGGCCGTAGACGGGGTGGACCTGGACATCCGCCAGGGCGAGTTCTTCTCCATGCTGGGCCCGTCCGGCTCCGGCAAAACCACGGTGCTGCGCCTGATCGCCGGCTTCGAGCTACCCACCGCCGGCACCATCGAGCTGGAGGGACGCGACGTCAGCGGCAAGGCCCCGTTCGAACGCGACGTCAACACCGTCTTCCAGGACTAYGCCCTCTTCCCGCACATGTCCCTGGTGGACAACGTGGCGTACGGGCTGCGCGTGCGCGGCATGGCGAAGGGCGAGCGCCGCGAACGGGCCGTGGAGGAACTCGAACGCGTCCAGCTCGGCAAGTTCATGCACCGCCGCCCGTCCCAGCTCTCCGGCGGGCAGCGCCAGCGTGTCGCCCTGGCCCGGGCGCTCGTCGTCGAGCCCAAGGTCCTGCTCCTGGACGAACCCCTGGGCGCGCTTGACCTCAAGCTGCGCCAGCAGATGCAGCTCGAGCTCAAGGAACTGCAGCGCTCGCTGGGCATCACCTTCATCTTCGTCACGCACGACCAGGAGGAGGCCCTCACCATGAGCGACCGCATCGGCGTGTTCAACAACGGCCGGCTGGCCCAGATCGGCACGGCGCACGAAATCTACCAGCGCCCCCTCGGGGCCTTCGTCGCCAACTTCGTCGGCACCTCCAACCTGTTCACAGCCGAGGTCGCCGCCGGGCTGTACCACCGGGGCGGCCAGTTCGTCGTCCGGCCCGAGCGGCTCAGCGTTGACTGGGCGGGGTCCCCGGCCGTGCGCGACGGCGTGACCTCCCTGCCCGGGACCGTCACCTCCCTGGTTTACGTGGGGCACGCCACCCAGGTCCGGGTGGCGCTGGAAGGAGGCCCCGCCGTCGTGGTCCTGGTGGGCAGCGACCTGCCGGTCGACGGCAGCCTGGTGGGCAGCCGCGTGGCCGTCAGCTGGACGGACGCCGACGTCGTCTGGCTCCCCGATGCGGCCTAAGAACTTTTCCTCCAAGCGCATCACTCGAAAGGAACAATCGTGGCACTGAAGAACTCGTTCAAGGTCCTCGGGACCTTGGCCGTGGCGGCCTTGACGCTGGCCGCCTGCGGAACCACCACCGGCACCGGTCCCGCCGCCGGCACGCTCAAGGAATCGATCGGCGCGGGGGAGGGGCAGGTCTCCATCCTGGCCTGGCCCGGCTATGTGGAGGACGGCAGCAACGATCCCAAGGTGGACTGGGTGACGCCCTTTACCGCCGAGACCGGCTGCAAGGTCAGCTACAAGCCGTTCGGCACCTCCGATGAAGCCGTGACCCTGATGCGCACCGGCCAGTACGACGTCGTTTCCGCCTCCGGCGACGCCTCCTTGCGCCTCATCGCCGGCGGGGACGTGCAACCGGTGAACATGGGCCTGCTGAAGAACTACCCGGACGTGTACCCGTTCCTGAAAGACCAGGCCTGGAACACCGTGGACGGCAAGAACTACGGCATGCCGCACGGCTGGGGCGCCAACTTGCTGATGTATCGCACCGACAAGGTGTCCCCGGCACCCACCTCGTGGGGCTCCGTGTTTGGTGACGCCGCCGAACACACCGGCAAGGTCACGGCCTACGATTCCCCGATCTACATTGCCGACGCCGCGCTGTACCTGATGAAGCACCAGCCCGGGCTGAACATCAAGAACCCGTACTCGCTCGATGAGCACCAGCTGGCGGCGGCCGTCACGCTGTTGAAGGACCAGCGCAAGCACGTCGGGGAGTACTGGAGCGATGTGGTGAAGGAGGTGCAGTCCTTTGCCTCCGGGACCACCGTCATCGGCACCACCTGGCAGGTCGGGGCCAACATCGCCAAGGCCGACGGCGCCAAGGTCGAGACCCTACTGCCCAAGGAAGGCGCCACCGGCTGGTCCGACACCTGGATGGTCGGGGCCAAGACAAAGAACTCCAACTGCGCGTACAAGTGGCTGGACTACATTGCCAGCCCCAAGGCCAACGCCGCCGTGGCCGAGTACTTTGGCGAGTCCCCGGCCAACGCCAAGGCCTGCGCGCTGACCGCGGACAAGGACCACTGCACCACCTACCACTCGGGCGACGCCGCCTACGCCAAGCAGATCTGGTACTGGACCACCCCCGTGGAGAAGTGCCTGGACGGCCGCAGCGACGCCAAGTGCACGGACTACTCGGAATGGACGAAGGCCTGGACGGAAATCAAGGGATAGCGGTTTCACCCCGAGAACAAAGGTAAGAGGGACATGGCAGTACAAACAGACCAGCCGGCCGGCCGGGGCGGCCCCCGTGGCGACCCGCCAGGGGAAACGGGGATGCCCCGGGCCCGGGCCAACACCGTCTCCGCCCTGCTGCACAGGACACCGCGACTCCGCCTGGCCGGGCTCCTCACGGCACCGGCCGGCTGGCTGATTCTGGTTTACATCGCCGCGCTCGCGGCCCTGCTCATCACGGCCCTGTGGACGGTGGACACGTTCACCGGCAAGGTCTCCACCACCTGGACGACCAGGAACGTCATCCAGGTGGTCACGGACCCGGTGTACCAAATCATCACCCTGCGCACCCTGTGGATCGCCCTGGCCGTGACGGTCATCGACATGCTGCTCGCCCTGCCGATCGCGTTCTTCATCGCCAAGGTGGCCACCGCCAACTGGCAAAAGATCCTGGTCGTGGCGGTGCTGATGCCGCTCTGGGCCAGCTACCTGGTGAAGGCGTACGCCTGGCGGAACGTGCTGGCCGACGGCGGGCTGCTGGAATGGCTGGGCGCGCCGATCGGGCTATCCAGTCCGGGGTATTCGGAGACGGCCGTGATCCTCACGCTGGCCTACATTTGGTTGCCGTACATGATCCTGCCCATCCATGCCGGCTTTGAAAGGGTGCCGGATTCGCTGCTGGAAGCCTCCAGCGACCTGGGCGCCAGGCCGCTGGCCACCATGCGCCTGGTCATGCTCCCCATCCTGGTTCCCTCCATCATTGCCGGGACCATCTTCACGTTCTCCCTGTCGCTGGGAGACTACATCACGGCGCAGATCGTCGGCGGTGCCACGCAGATGCTCGGCACCGTGGTCTACGCGAACGTGGGGGCGGCCAACAACCTGCCGTTTGCCTCGGCCGTGTCCTTGATCCCGATCGTGATCATCATGATCTATCTCTTTGTGGTCCGCCGCACCGGCGCCCTGAAAAACCTCTAGGCGGATGCCGTGAAACTCTCGAAAAGCGCCAAGTCCGTCCTGGGCGTGATCACCGGGCTGATCCTGCTGTTCATCTACGCGCCACTGCTGTTAGTAGTGGTGAACTCCTTCAACGCCGACCGCACCTTCGGCTGGCCGCCCAAGGGCTTCACACTTCAGTGGTGGGCCCGGGCCTTTGACTCCAGCGGCGTCCGGGAGGCCCTGGTGACCTCGCTGTGGGTGGCCGTCGTGTCCACCGTCATCTCGCTGGTCCTGGGCACGCTGCTCGCCCTGGCCCTGCAGCGCTACACGTTCTTTGGCCGGGAGGTGATGAACCTGCTGGTCATCTTGCCCATCGCCCTGCCGGGAATCGTCACCGGCATCGCGCTGAACAACATGTTCACCACCATTTTGGGCGTGCCGCTGAGCATGTGGACCGTGGTCATCGCCCACGCCACCTTCTGCATGGTGACCGTCTTCAACAACGTCATTGCCCGGTTGCGGCGCATGAACGGCGGACTCGAGGAGGCCTCCGCGGACCTTGGCGCCGGCGTGTTCACCACGTTCGTGCTCGTCACGTTCCCGCAGCTGCGCTCGGCGCTGCTGGCCGGCGGGCTGCTGGCGTTCGCGCTGAGCTTCGACGAAATCATCGTCACCACCTTCACCATCGGCGCCGGCGACACGACGCTTCCCATCTGGATCCTGCAGAACCTTTTCCGGCCCAACCAGGCTCCCGTGGTCAACGTCGTGGCCGTGGTGCTCATCATGATCTCGATCGTGCCGATCTGGCTGGCCCAGCGCCTGTCCGCGGATTCCGTGGGCGTTGGCGCCCGCCCGGCCAGGGTGAAGGCCTAGCCGGTGGCCGGCCCGTCGGCGAGACCGGGCCGGACCCTGACCTAGATGACGCGACCGGGCGTGCCGAACGGGGAGTCCGGCGGCTTCGGCGGCGGGGGTGCATCCGGATGCGGCGGATCCAGCGGGTCCGGCGGAATCGGCGGTGCCGTGGGCTCCGTGGGATCCGGCCGGTTGGGGTCACCGGGCTGCGTGGGATCGGGCGGTACGGGCGGCTGGCCGGGAGGCGGCTGGCCCGGGGTCGGCTGGCCGGGATCGGGAATCGATGACTTCGAGGTGTCGTTCATGGTTTCGCGTCCTTCCTTGGCGACTGGGGCCACCGGGTCCAGGGGACGCGGTATGGGAACCGCGGCCCGGCCCTGATTCTCTGCCTGAATCGGTGCCCACCATTTCACCCTACGCGGATCACCGGGCGCGCGGAACCCTCGGCGTTGCCGGCGCCCTCGTATAGATTGCCCACTCCGAGGCGCTACAGATTGTCCGGTTCGGTGCGGCTTTCTTCGGCCAACCGGTCCGCGTGCTCATTCATTTCTTCGACGTCGGGCGTAACCATTTCCCGGTAGATCTCCGCCAACGGGTCCGGGGCGGCGGGGTTGCGGATGAGGTCCGCGTCGTCACGATCTGGGTGCTTGCTCATACCCCCACCGTAGCGCGGTACGCCGGGTAGAAACAGGGCCATGCATCGGGACCTTGCTGGTCAACAGGGGCTTTTCAGCCGAGCTCGCGCGAGATGAGCGCGGCGGTTTGCTGCATGAGCGGAATCTGGGCCTTGAGCTGGTCCAGGTTCGCGACCATGCGAATGGCGGTCAATGACATCGCTCCCACCACTCCGGCGGAGCTATGGATCGGCACGGCCACGCAGTTGACAAAATCTTCAAATTCCCCGTCGTCCGCCGCCCATCCCTGCTTGCTGATTGTGGCCAGCTCGGCGTCGAGCGCATCGCGGGTCAAGATCGTCTTGTCGGTGTATTTCTCCCAGGCGGTGTCGCCCAGGATCGCGTCGCGTTCCGCCGCGTCAACGTTGGCGAGGATGGCTTTTCCCACTCCGCTGCAGTGCGGCCGGACGGCAGCGCCAATCCGCGAATACATGCGAACACCGCTGGCGTCCTCCACCTTGTCTACATAGACAATGCTGTGTTCCATCAGGGCTGCCAGATGGATGGTGTTGCCCACCTGCCGGTGGAGCCTGCGGATGTGCTCGTGGGCCGCCTCGCGCAGGTCCAGGTTGTCGAAGGCATTGCGCGAGAGGGAGATCAGGTGCAGCCCCAGGGCGTAGGTCCCGTTCTTGCGCCGGCGCACGTAGCCGACATCTTCCAGCGCTTGCAATTCGCGAAACATGGTGGACCGGTGAATCGAGAACGCCTCGGCCAGTTCCCTGACTGTCTTGGGTTCCTCGGCAACGGAGTCGATGATGCGAGCGGCACGCCTAACGCTCTGTGACATGTGTGTGGCCTTCACGGTAGAAAAATCCAGGTGTGCGACATATGCAACCATGTTGCATTCTATGCACATCTGTTTGATAGTGGTGGCATGCGAAGCAACGCAATCCCAGAGCTCATAGCCATCGGCGAATCGATGGTCCTCGTCACACCGACCGAAGCCGTGCCGCTTGAAACTGCCGCGGACTTTCATCTGGCGACCGGCGGGGCCGAATCAAATGTGGCACTTCACTTTGTCGCCCTGGGTCATACCGCCTCCTGGGTCAGCCAGTTGGGCGATGACGCCCTGGGGCGGCGCGTCAGTGGCCAAATCAGCGACGGCGGCGTAGACACGCGGTGGACCTGGATTCACCCCTCAGCGCCCACGGGGGTCTATTTCAAGGACCCCGGGCGCGGCGTCCAATACTTTAGGACAGGGTCGGCCGCCTCCCACATGGGACCGGAAATACTGGAGGGAATCGCGCTGGAGCGGGCCGCCGTCGTGCATGTTTCCGGGATCACCCCCGCACTGTCCGCGAGCTGCAACGCGCTGGTCCACAGCGTGGTGGAACGGGTCCGGGCGTCGCCGGCAATCCTCAGCTTTGACATCAACCACCGCGCCGGACTTTGGGGCGGCCGGGATGCCGGGGCCGAACTCCGGGAGCTTGCGGCCCGGTCGGACATCGTCTTTGTGGGCCTGGACGAGGCCCAGGCATTGTGGGGGACCCTGACGCCCCAGGACGTGAGGGATTTTCTTCCCGAACCGGAGGTGTTGGTGGTCAAGGACGGCGATGTTGGCGCCACCGAATTTCACGCCGGCCAATGCTGCTTTGTTCCGGCCATTCCCACCAGGGTGGTGGAAGCGGTTGGGGCGGGGGACGCCTTTGCCGCCGGCTACCTGTCGGCACATGTGCGGGGGCTGGGGTCCGCCCAAAAGCTTCGGGCGGGCCATCAACAGGCAGTCCTGGTGCTCCAATCCACCAGCGACGTCCCGCGCCATACCCCATTCCCACCTTCCATCGAAAGGACTTCACATGCCCACCAATAACGAATTCACCGAACTCTTCAAGGGCCGTCCCCTCATGGCCATCCTGCGCGGAATGGGGGAAGCGAAGAGCCTGGCCGTCGCGGAGCAGGCCTGGAACCTGGGCATTGGGCTGGTGGAGATCCCCATCCAGACGGAGGAGGACCTCCGGGCCCTGCGTGCCGTTGCGGCAACGGGCAAGTCCCGCGGACTGCTGGTGGGGGCCGGAACCGTGGTGTCCCTGGGCCACGTTGAGCAGGCCTTGGCGGCGGGCGCGGCGTTTACCGTCAGCCCCGGCCTGGACCTGGCCGTGGTGGCGGCCTCCACCGATGCCGGCATGCCCACCCTGCCCGGCGTTGCCACGGCGTCGGAAGTGCAGTTGGCCCTGTCGGCCGGGCTGACCTGGATGAAGGCGTTTCCCGCTTCCCTGCTGGGTGCCGGCTGGTTCAAGGCCATGGCCGGGCCGTTCCCGCAGGCCCGGTTTGTTGCCACGGGCGGCATGGACTCGACCAATGCCTCACAGTTCCTGGAATCCGGTGTCAGCGTTGTGGCGGTTGGCTCGGCGCTGGGGGACCCGGCACAGCTTCCGGAACTGGCCAAGATCATGAAGCAATGAATGCAGGGGACCCGGCCATGTTGGCCGGATACCTTCGCTCGCGGCTTAGCTTCGAAATCGACGTTACGGCAGCAGCGGCCCTCCAAGCCTCGGGCGAGCTGGTGCTGATCGACACCAGGCGCGAAGCGTCTTGGCTGCACGGGCACATTGCCGGGGCTCTGCATCTGCCCAACGCCAAGCTGCAGTCCGGGGAGGACCTTGGGCTGCCGGCGGGCAAGCGGCTGGCGGTCTACGGCTGGGGCCCGGGCTGCAACGGTGCCACGCAAACCGCGCTGGTGTTGGCCGAACGCGGCATCCTGGTCCAGGAGCTTCTCGGCGGTTTTGAGTACTGGTGCCGCAACGGATATCCGATTGTGGACGATCTGGGGGAGTGGGTGCCCCAGCCCGATCCCTTGGTGACTGCTGACCACGCGGCGTCGGTCCGTGGCCGGCTCGCTGCCCGGGGCCCGGAGGCAGGCTAGTGACGGGCGCTCGCCGGATCACCGTTTCGGCCGCACAGCTGGGACCGGTTCCGCTGGCCGCCAGCCGTGCTGAAACGCTGGCTCGCCTCATCAAGCTGTTGGAGGAGGCGGCCGTAGCCGGCTCCGAGCTGGTGGTGTTCCCCGAAGCTGCCTTGACGCCATTCTTCCCCCATTGGCTGGTGGAAGACGCAGCCGAGCTAAACGGTTACTACGAATCGGAACTGCCAGGACCCAACACGCAGGAGCTCTTTGACGCGGCCCGCGAGCTGCGGCTTGCGTTCGTGCTGGGTTATGCCGAGCGGACCGCCGGCGACCGCCGCTTCAATACGGCAGTGTTGGTGGATGAGGGCGGGGAGGTGGTCCACCGCTATCGGAAGATCCACCTGCCTGGTTTCAGGGACGTCACCCCGGGAACCCCGTTTCAAAATCTCGAGAAGCGCTACTTTGAAGTGGGAGATTTGGGTTTCGGGGTGCAGCCTTGGCGGAATACCACGGTGGGGCTGGCCATCTGTAACGACCGCCGGTGGGCCGAGACCTACCGAGTGCTGGCACTCCGCGGGGCCAAACTGGTCTGCCTCGGGTACAACACGCCCGCCACCACCCCGCACTTGGCTGAATCGGACCGCCTCGCGGACTTTCAGAACCACTTGTCCATGCAGGCCGGCGCCTACCAAAACTCGATGTGGGTTGTGGGCGCGGCCAAGGCCGGCGTGGAGGAAGGCGTGGCCCAGATCGGCGGTAGCGCGATCATTGCCCCGTCCGGAGAAATCATTGCCACGGCCACGACGCGAGGCGATGAGCTGGTGACGGCAGAGATTGACCTGGACATGGCGAGCCGGTACCGGCGCGATGTGTTCAACTTTGCCCAGCACCGCCGGCCCGAGCACTACCTGCCCATTGTTGAACCGGTGGCCACGGGGAACGAATACACCGAGACTTCGTAGGGACGACGGCGACTAGCCAGGACGGTCGAGGACACCGGTGTGTCCGCCGAAAGCAAAAAGAGTCCAAGTGTCGACCAGCCTAATTAGGCCGGTCGACACCATTCAGCATAATTAGCCCAAAGCTGAACAAGCCTTGCAAAGTCGGAACCCGCCCGTGCCTGGCACTTTGTTCCGCTGGGGGATCTGCTTGCCGGTGGGGCAATTGTCCTGGTTGTGGTGAACGTCCGGATCTGACGGATTTGATGAATGGTAAGCGGTGACTTTCAAGGGTCCTCCTTTTTGACGTACTGCGGCTCCAGATTGAAGCTGATTTGACGCTACAGGCACTCGCCGACATTTAACATTCTCGGCCATTCTTGGTGGATGGAAAGGGCCGGATATGGCGAGCAGAGCCAGGGGTTGCTTAGGCTGGTGCTTTGCTCGGCAACACGTGGCCAATGCGTTCCAGCGGTTCTGGAAGTCCCTGGAAAAGCGGCGATCAACTCTGATCCACCCCGGATATGGCGAGACTGCAAGCCCGAGAAAACGTACTCTTACTCTTTATTGAATCGCGGAGTAAATTGATGGAGTTGGAGTGCATCTCCTCCCGAGGTATGAGTGGGGCTGGTTTTCATGAGTCGCAGTAACTATCGTGGCGGATTTTACCGCCATACGATGCCCAAGCGCCCGCGTGAGTCTTCAACCTTTTCCCGGGCAATCGACTGGGACGTGAGGGGTCAACTAATCTCCCTTCACGACGAATTCATCCACCATTTGAAACAAGCACGAACGGGTTCAATCGAAGTACCGCCTGACATGGCATGGAAGCTACGCTTGCTCGCAGGCATCAGTGGGCAGAGGATCGCAAACGACCTCGCTCGGTGTCTTGCATTTCTGGAAGCTCTCAATAATGCATTTGGTCCCGACATGAAACGTTCCCCTAATGCGATAGTCGAGGTCTTGGACCAATGGGCCAGATGGCTCGAGTGCCCCAGCTGGCTCTCGGAAGACGAAATGTGGGTATCTCGGGAGCATTGGCTCCGCCTATATGACGACACATTGGCCAGCGCGAAAATCGAACGACGTGTGACCTTAAGTATCAGGTGGGATCGCGTTCGACAGGCAGGCAAAGCCTTTACACGGTTGCAGGTTGTTTATCGGGAAGACTTGGTAAAGCGGAAGCGATTAGAGCGAGAATCGGCCAAAGAGAGCCAGTGCGAAGCAGCAAGAATGGCCCGTGAAAAAAGTCAGCGGGAACATCAGGAATGGCTGTCCCATCAGGACCCAGAAGCCGTTGAGAGTCATGTCGTACAGGGATACGTTGACCATATTCCACGTGTCGAAATAAGGATCACGCCCGATGGTTCCATGGGAAATCGCGAAGATTACTGGCCGAATGAACGACGAAACTGATCTCCTTCGTAACTGCAAAAGAGAGCCAAACGAATCGCACGCGAAGCTGGCCGAGACTTGTTCATTGCAGTCAGTCAGATGGGTTGCGATGTCAAGGGTCTCTCCTCGGGCACGATGTCAGTATATTCAAGGCGGAAATGTTAGAGAGCCGGACTCCACTGCTGGGCTCTCCCCAGCGCCAGCTCCAGCTGATTCCCACCCGCTTCTCGCAGCAACTCAGAGTCTCCGACAACCACCAGCAGGCATCTCGCCCGAGAAAGCCCCACATAGAGTAGTTCGGCGGCGCGTGACATTTCCTTGAACCCGTTCACACAGAGAATTACTACCGACCGCTCCAGGCCCTTGAATCCCAAAACGTGGCCATAGAACTCGCCCTCGTCGGCATGGAATTCGCGCCAGTACCCGTCAACGTTGCCCTTTTCGAAATAGTCTTAGTGGACCGGGTGTCGCCGGTTCGTCGTCAACAGCGCAATCTGGTTATTCGACCACCCGTCGTCGATGAGCACATCCACGCAGTCGCCGGCGACGTCCAGGACGTCGCCAGTGGAGCATTCAACTCGCCGAACGGGCAGCCCCGTGCTCCCGCGCGGTGTGAACTTTTCGCCGGCGGCCATGTGGTTGGCGAAATCGTGGTGGTGGTACATCTCGGTCTTTAGGTGCGAGAAGAACGATTCGGCGACCGCAGTGCCAGCAGACCCCGACCTCTCCCATGGACTTCGTGACGCTGTTCGCCGCGCAGCAGCCCAGGAAGGCGGCCCGATCGCTGTGTAACACGGTCCCGCCGGCGTGGGGAGCCGGCCATAGTCGCGGGCCATGGTGAGCGCGTCGATGATCAGTGAGGTGCGCATGTGGACGGCCATGGACTTGTTCCACCACCATCCGGGTCGCCAGGTCGATCACGGTGGCCAGGTACAGCCAGCCCGAGTGCGTGTGCAGGTAGGTGTTGTTGCCGACCATCTTCGTTCCCGGCACGGTGGCGGTAAAGTCCCGGGTGCCACCGACATCAAGTATTTACTTCTTGATATGCCCTATCCTGGCGGCCGGATCACCGGATATACGCGGGGATGTGGCGATAACCCGTTTCGTCCGTGCGGCGTATGCGGCTCACGGCACACGACCCGTCAAAGCGTCTGGCCGGACCTGGTTGTGCTCGTTTGTCATGGAGTCACTCAGAAGCGTCACTGCGCGCGTGAGGTGGCGCTCAAGAGCTTTTTCTGCCTCGTCAGGTTGATGAGTCCGGCACGCATTGAGGATTGCCTCATGCTCAAGCCGCCTCTCGTGCACGTGTGCGTATTCCGTCGTTGACAGCGCGTAGTAACGCTCGCTGTTCAACCACACTTGTTTGCACAGCCTGTACAGCCATGGCGATTCGGCGGCGCGATAGAGGGTCAGGTGAAAGTCCTCATGTGCAGAGCGTGCAGCCGCGAAATTTCCGAGATCGAGCGCGTCGGCCTGACGCTCAAGCGCCTCTTGCGCCCTGGCTAAGCTGGTGTGGTCGATACGGACAGCGGCCCGTCGGATCAGGGCACTCTCCAGCGGGATCCTGGCGTCAAAGGTGTCGATCAGGTCTTCCAGAGAAAGTGCCCGCACTCGCGCACCTCGGTGTGGAATGATTTCGACCATCCCTATGCCCTCAAGTTGGCGAAGCGCCTCGCGGATGGGCATGGCGCTCATACCCAGACTTTCGGACAGCTCCTTGAGGTTGAGCGACTGACCAGATTTGAGGGAGCCGTCCAGGATCGCGGTTAGTACGGCGTTGAACGCCTGGGACGATGTCGTAACACGATCAGGCGTGTTGATATTGAGTGCCATCAGTACCGCCCTGACAATAGCGTTGCTGCGCCCGGCACCACAGTCTCAAGGCTGAGTGAGCGCAAGGTCTGGTGCGTGGTGGCAGTCGCAGCGGAGAGAATGGGTCCCTGCGGCGCCTTGTCGATGGTGTGATGAGCGTCCAGGAAAACAAGGGCCGCCTGGATTGCGCCGGTTTTGAATCGTGGAAAGTCCACATCGCCTCCTTTGATCAAATAACATACTAGCATTTGATCAACCTTCTGTGTAAGGTCTGTCACACAAGCCGAGGCCCACTCTTACAGTGCGAGGCATCGGCGCCCGATTCAAAATGACGTGTGGGGAGCTATGCGCGTAGATCAAGCCATCGGCCAGCACCTAGCAGCAGCTGGTGTCAGTCATGTGTTCGGAGTGGTGGGAAGTGGGAACTTCCATGTGACGAACACCCTCAAACAGTCCGGCGCCCGCTTCGTCGCGGCGCGACACGAGGGCGGTGCCGCCACCATGGCCGATGCCTTCGCACGGATGTCCGGAGAGGTCGGCGTCCTGTCGGTGCACCAAGGGTGCGGTCTAACAAATGCCGTCACCGGGATCGCCGAGGCGGCCAAGAGTCGCACGCCGATGCTGGTGCTGGCGCCGCAGGCAGTGCTGCAGAATTCGAACTTCTGGATTCAGCAGACACAGCTGGCAACAGCGGTAGGCGCGGTTGCGCGCTCCGTCACGAGCGCCGAAACCGCGGTCGCGGAAGCGCTTGCTGCGCTCCACGAAGCAGTCGCACAGCGGCGCACGGTGCTGCTCAACATGCCCATCGACATCCTCGCCGAGGAGATCAGCGGCAACGGTGAGTATTCGTCCCAGCCCGTGAGTGGCATCTCCGTGGTGGAGCCCGACATGGACGCAGTGCAGACCCTGGCCGGCCTTCTCTTGGCCGCCCGCAAACCGGTGTTCGTCGCTGGCCGCGGCGCTCGTGGCAAGCAGGGCGCCTCGGTGCTGACGGAGTTGGCGGCACATGTCGGCGCGTTGGTCGGGACCTCCGCCGTCGCGAACGGGCTGTTCGCGGGGAACCGATGGAGCCTGGGGATCGTGGGGGGCTTCTCCACACCGGAGACGGCTGCCCTCGTCCAGGGAGCCGATCTGATCGTCGGGTGGGGGTGCAGTCTCAACATGTGGACCATGCGCGGCGGCAAGCTCATCTCTGACGATGCCATCCTCGTTCAGGTCGACCTCGAGCCTGAGGCGTTGGGCGCGCACAGAGACATCGGGCTCGGTGTGGTCGGTGACGTGGTGTCCACCGCTGCCTCTGTTAGCGCGCACCTCACTGTCCGCGGCGAGAGCCCTCGGGAGGGGTATCGCACCGCGGAGGTCGCAACGCGTATCGTAACGGGCGCCCACTGGACAGATGTGCCGGTCGACGATGAGTTCACTGGTGATCGAATCGATCCACGGGTTCTGAGCAAGGCCCTTGACACTGCCCTCCCGGACGAGCGCGTCGTCGCCGTTGACTCGGGCAACTTCATGGGCTACCCGGCGGCCTACCTGCGGGTGCCCGACGAGGATGCGTTCTGCTTCACCCAGGCATTCCAGAGCATCGGCCTCGGCCTCGCGACCGGAATTGGCGCCGCGATCGCCCAGCCCCAGCGCCTCCCGGTGGTCGCGTGTGGGGATGGCGGCTTTCTTATGGGGGTGTCGGAGCTGGAGACCGTGGTACGGCTCCAGCTGCCGATGGTCATCGTGGTATACAACGACGCCGGCTACGGCGCAGAGGTCCACCACTTCGGCCCCGACGGCCACGACCTCGACACGGTGCGCTTTCCGGACGTCGACATCGCAGCTCTTGCCCGTTCGTTGGGTTGTATGGCGGCCACGGTGCGCGAGCCGGGAGACCTCGACGTCGTCGACACCTGGTTGGCTGGCCCACGGGACCGTCCGCTGGTCATCGATGCCAAAACGAGACGAGATCTTGCCGCCTGGTGGCTCGTCGAAGCGTTCGGGCACTGAGCCATGGGCACCACAGCACTCGAGCATCGGCGCAGCACTTCCGTTGAAGGGCGCCGCCCACGGAGGAAGTTTCAGCTACGGCTGCATGGCGTGGTTGGTTTCCTCGTCCTGATCGCGGCGGGGGAGGTTGTCGGCCGGAGCGGAATCGTTCCCCCGAGCTACCTCCCGCCGTCCTCGATCATCATTGTGCGCGCGGGCGAGCTGCTCCTCGATGGGGAGTTCCTCGCTCACGCCGCCGCCACGCTCGTGGCCTGGGGGGCGGGACTCGCTCTGGCCATGCTGCTCGCCATCGCGATCGGGATCCTCGCTGGGACATCGGGGCTCGTTTACCGTGCGTCGAGCGCGCTCGTCGAATTCCTGCGTCCCATCCCTTCGGTGGCTCTGATCCCGATCGCCATGCTGATCTTGGGGACGGGAATCGAGATGAAGATCGCCCTGACCGTCTATGCCGCCTTCTGGCCGATCTTCTTCAACACCATCTCCGGCGTACACGATGTCGATCCGACGGCGAAGGACACTGCCGCCAGCTTCAACTACTCCCGCTGGGGTGTCCTGACGCGCGTCACACTCCCCAGTGCGGCGCCACACATCTACACCGGCATCCGCATCGCCTCGGCCGTCGTCCTTGTCGTGGCCATCAGCGCGGAGATCCTCGCCGGGGGGGATGCCGGCATCGGCACTTTGATCTACCAAGCCAGTATCACGGGCGCCCACGCCGACACCGTCTACGCGGCGACGGTTCTCACCGGCGTGCTCGGGCTGGGCATCAACAGCGCACTGGTGTACGTCGAGCAGCGAATGCTGTTCTGGAAGAACTCGGAGCGTAAGTCATGATTCGGAACATCGTACGCCGAGGCATCCACGGTCTGCGGAGGACGCTGAGCGTTGCTGTGCTTCTGGCAGCCGGAATTGTGTGGCAGATCGTTGCCATCGTCAACGACTCGCCGTTCTTCCCACCGTTGCTGGACGTGCTGAGCCAGGCTCGGCAGAACTGGTTGTCCGGTCCGGCGTCCCATCTTTTCCTCACTCAAGCGGTCGCCGACGACGTGCTACCAAGCCTCCTCCGTGCTGTCGGCGGATGGGCCCTCGCGTCGCTGATCGCCATCATGCTGGGCGTCCTGCTCGGAATGGTCCGCGGACTCGGCCCCTACGTCATGCCGGTACTCGAATTCATGCGAGCCATCCCACCGCCGGCTCTCATTCCATTGTTTCTGATTCTGTTCGGCGCCACCGAGTACATGCGGATCTCTTTCGTCGTCTTCGCCGTGATGTGGCCGATCCTGCTAAACACGATCACGGGAGTTCAGGCGGTAGAGCCCACACAGCTCCAAGCGGGGACCGTTTTCCGCCTCAGCGCCAGGCAGAGACTCATTCAGATTGTTCTGCCGTCCGCCACACCGTACATCTTTACCGGCATGCGAATCGGCCTTTCGCTGGGACTCATCCTCATGGTGATTTCGGAAATGGTTGCGGGTGTGAACGGTGTCGGACACGGGATCCTCGTGGCACAGCGGTCCTTCGACATCCTGAACGTTTGGGCAGGGATCATCCTGCTGGGACTTATTGGCTATGCCCTCAGTGTGGGCCTCAGGTACGCGGAATCCCGCCTACTTCGGTGGCACAGAGGCTCAAAGATGAGGAGAGTGTGATGACTGATTCAACCCTTTCGAACGAAACGTCTTCAACCGGCGACCGCAGTGCGGCACGCCCGTCCACCGGCGTCTTGGTCGCCGATGACATTATGCACGAATACGGCGCCCCCGACACCACCCGGCGGGTGCTGGAGAACCTCTCGTTCACCGTCGGCGCCGGAGAGTTCGTCTCCATCGTGGGCCCCTCGGGGTGCGGGAAGAGCACCCTGCTGCGCTGCATCTCCGGTCTGATGAAGCCCACCGCAGGCTCGGTCGCTCTTGACGGCGCGGTGTATTCCGGCGTCCCCCGGGAGCTGGCGCTGGTGTTCCAGGACTACAGCCGTTCACTATTTCCCTGGCTCACGGTCGCCGGGAACGTTAGATTTGCGCTCAGCGGACTGAAGCTCTCCAAAGCGGAGGTCAACGCACGCATCGACGAGAGTTTGCACGCGGTGGGCCTCGGTGACATCCCAGGGCAGTATCCCTGGCAACTGTCCGGCGGTATGCAGCAGCGTGTTGCCATCGCCCGGGCGCTAGCGTACCGGCCCAAGATCCTGCTGCTGGACGAGCCGTTCGCCTCTGTCGACGCCCAGACACGAGCCGAGCTGGAAGACCTCCTCCTCAATGTCTGGGCCAAGTTCGGGATGACCGTGCTGTTCGTTACCCACGACATCGACGAGAGTGTGTACCAGTCCGACCGCGTCGTCGTCCTCGGATCCTCGCCGACGTGTGTCATCGCGGACGTGGAAATCCCCATCGCCCGTCCGCGGCACCAGATCCACACGAGGGAGCTACCCGAGTTCACCGAGTTGCGTTCCCATCTCGCCCGACTGATCCGTGCCGCGAAGGAGGCCCCTCGAAACGCCATATCGACGGATTCGACAAGTCTCCGGCCGTAACTACAACCCAAGAATCTTGAATAGAACCATGAAAACCCAACAGAGGAGAACCATGAAAAACAAACAATGGCGTTCTGTCGCAATGGCAGCAATCGTCGCGTCGACGCTGGCGCTCTCAGCGTGTGGCGGTTCTGCGGACGCTGCCGTCGAGCAGACCGACGTCACAATCGGCCTCATACCCGTACTAGATCCCGGTCTTGTGTTCATTGCCCTGGAGAAGGGCTACTTCAAGGATCGCGGGCTCAACGTTAAGTTGAAATCCGGTGTTGGCGGGGCCACGAACGCCACCGCGATGGCCGCCGGTGACATCGACGTTGGCTTCGGCGCCTATGTCACGATTCTCCAAGCCCACAATAAGGGCATCCTGGATGTGGCAATCATCGCTGAGGCGGCACGCGCGTCTAAGGGCCTGGCGGGCATCTATTCGCTGGCCGACTCCGACGTTGTCAAGCCCGCGGACCTGACCGGCAAAAAACTCGCTTTGGCGCAGGTACGGACCATTCCCGACCTCGCTGCGCAAGCAGTGCTGAAAGACCTCGATGTCGACTATGACAAGATCAACCGCGTGGAGATGCCGTATCCGGAAATGGGCGCGGGTCTAGCGAGAGGCGACTTCGACGCGGCATGGCTGACCGAACCCTTCATTACGCTCCTGAAGCAGAACTACAAGGTCAACCAAGTTGTCGACGCGTACAGCGGCCCCACCGACGGGCTTGCTATCGCTGGCTTCTACACGACCAAGAAGTTCGCCAAGGCGAACCCCACAACGATCGCGAGTATTCAGGCCGGGCTTGCGGAGGCCGCGAAATTCGTTAAGTCGTCTCCGGATGAAGCGCGGGACCTCATCCAGGTACACACCAAGCTTTCGGATGAAGTGATGAACCAGGTGACGCTCCCGGATTTCCCGGCGGATATTGACATCGACAAGATCGCCGTTAATGCGAACCTCATGGTCGACGCCGGCTACCTCGATAAACCGGTCGACATCAAGTCCCTAATAATCAAATAGTTCCCTGGTAATCAAATACTTACGTGAGAATGAGGAGAGCAGAGGCATGACATATTCAGATGATGTTCTAGGTCGAGCACGGGTGGCGAGCGACACCGCGCTGGACGAGTACTACCAGGTCTTGAAAAAAGCCGACGCGGGGGCGCTGTGGACCGTCGCGAACGACATCGAACCCTGGTATCCACAGCCGAAGTCGGCGCCGATGCTGTGGAAGTACCGGGACATGCGCCCCCTGGTTGAGGAGGCCCTGGGGTTGGTCAATGCCGATGACGCAGGGCGACGGGTGATCATGCTGGTCAACCCAGGACGGGTGGACGCCTCCGCGGCAGTGGGGAACCTGTACACAGGACTGCAGATCATGGGTCCGGGTGAGTCGATGACGGCCCACCGGCACATGGCGGCGGCGCTGCGGTTCGTTGTAGAGGGCAAGGGTGCGTGGACGGTTGTCGACGGCCAGAAGCTGACGGTGGGACCGCGCGATTTCGCGATTACGCCAAGCGGCGCGTTCCACGAGCACGGCAATGAGTCCTCCGACACGAACGTCATCTGGCAGGACGGGTTGGACATCCCGCTGGTGAATGCCCTCGACGCCGGCTTCTACGAGGTGCACCCAAACCTGTACCAGGACGTGGACCCGGTGCCGAACCACTCCTACCTCAAGTACGGGGTTGGCCAGCTACGGCCTTACGGGTTCGAGGACTCGTGGCCGAAGCGGTACTCGCCGCTGTTCGCCTACCCCTGGGAGCAGGTTCACGACGCGCTGCAAAACGTGGCCAAGACCTCGCCGGGCTCGGAGTGCGACGGGTACATCTTGGAATACAGCAACCCAATCACGGGTGGGTCGGTGATGCCGACGCTAAGTGCGCACATGCAGATGCTGCTGCCGGGCCAGGCCACCAAGGCACACCGCCACACCGGTTCGGTGATCTACAACGTCGCACAGGGCGCGGGGTACACCGTGATCGCGGGTAAGCGGTACGACTGGACGCAAGGCGACATCTTCTGCGTGCCGAGCTGGGCCTGGCACGAGCACGTCAACATCGACCCCAGCCAGGAGGCCTTCTTGTTCTCCTTCAACGATTTCCCCGTGATGCGGTCGCTAGACTTCTGGCGCGAGGAAATCATGCGTGACAATGACGGCCACCAAGAGATTTCGGAGTGATATTGTGACAACTGCACCCAAGAACACGCTCGCACCTGAGCTGGGACTCGAGAAGAGCCTGGTGTTCCCCCGCGAGGAGTACGCCGTTCGCATGGCCCGCACGCGCGCGGCCATGGCCGAGCAGGGAATCGACACGCTCGTCGTCATGGGGCCCGAGGACCTCTACTACCTCACCGGCTACCGCTCCATGGGATTCTTCGCGTGGCAGGCGCTCATCGTCCAGACCGAAGGAACTCCGGTCATGTTGTCGCGAGACCTCGAGCGAAGGATCTATCTCAACAACTCCTGGGCCGATAAGTACCTCGCATACGACGACCACCAGGATCCCGTGACGACCGTTGTCGACCTTTTGCGGGACCTCCGTGCCCACACGGGCCGGATCGGCATCCCGAGCAGTGGCCTGAGCATCTCCGCCAACGACGTTGCTCGACTGGCCCGCGAGCTGACCGGTGCTACATGGCACGACTCGACGACGCTCGTCCCCAACCTGCGGCTGGTCAAGAGCGAGCTCGAGGTCGCCGCAATCCGTGAGGCCGCCGATTTCACGAGGATCGGCATGCACGCGGCCATCGAGGCGTGCATGGTCGGCAACACCGAGAACGACGTCGCGGCGGCCTGCCTCAATGCCATGATCTCTGCCGGGAGCGAGCACGTCTCCCTTGGGCCGCTCGTCGGCAGTGGCTTCCGTGCACCATTCGGCCACGCCTCCTGGGAACGCACCAGGCTCGAGGACGGTGATCTCATCTTCATCGAGTGCGGCGGCGCGATGCACAGGTACCACGCCGGAGCGATGCGGACCGTGGCGCTTGGGCGCATGGACGACAACCGCAAGCGCCTTGAAGCGGCCAGCCGCGACGGACTGAACGCCGCCCTCGCTGTCTTGAAGCCGGGAGCGACGTCCGGGGAGGTCGACGCCGCAGCCCGGGCCGCCGTGGACCAACACGGTCTCGGCGACTACTTCAACCACCGGAGCGGCTATTCGATCGGCCTTGGGTTCCGGACCTGGATCGAAGGCATGAGCCTGCGCCCGCACGATGACACCCTCATTAAGGAAGGGATGGTGCTGCATGTGGTGCCGGCGCTCAGCGACGACGTCACGATGATGGCGATCAGTGAAACCGCGCTGGTCACCGCCGACGGTGCCGAGCCACTGGTGAATCTCGAACAGCAGGTATGGGTCAAGTAGCGATGGTGCACTCACTCACTGTGGTCTCACTGGAGGACGTCGACGCGACGGGACTCTGCATGGCTGATGCTTTGCGGATCGTCGAGGACACGTACCGGATGGAAGCCACATCAGGTAGTGTCGTCCCGGTCAAAATCGAAATGCACACAGGGCGAGAGGGGGCCTTCAAGCTGGCCATGCCCGCATCGATTCCCGGATGGCGCCAGTCCGGCATGAAGTGGGCGGCGTTCTATCCAGGAAACAGCCGGTGGGGCGTTCCGGACTCGCACAGCGTCATCATTCTCGACGACTGGGACACAGGGCTGCCCCTAGCAGTCGTCGAGGGCTCGCACATCACCAATCTGCGAACGGCCGCCTGTGCGGCCGTGCTGGCTAAGTTCACGGTGAAGCAACCCCCGGCGATCGTGACGTTCATTGGTGCCGGCACTTTGGCGCGGTGGACACTGCGGGCACTGACCGAGACCTTTCCGGACATCGAGACAGTGCGTGTGCTATCCCGTACCCCCACGACACGGAATCGCTTCTGCGAAGAGATGCAAGCGGAGGTGTCATGCGACCTGGTGCCCATGGACGATCCCGGCAAGGCTCTGCGCGGCTCCGGACTGGTGATCTCTTCTACCACGCCGCATCCGACACCGATCCTGCGCAGTGAGTGGTTGGCAGACGACGCGGTGGCCGTCCCGATCGACGGGCTGTACGTCTGGGACGAGGCCATCTTCGAAACAGCCGGCCGATTCGTCACTGATCACCGCGAATTTCTTGCCGGTCAGTATGCCGAACGACCCGACCGAATAGCGTGGCAGGACTGGGAAGAGGTTTCCTCGGTCATGGAAGAAAACAGCAGGCCACTGGTATCCGGACCAACGGTGGCCCTACCAAGCGGGAAAGCAAGTATCGATGTACGGCTCGGCTGGGAAGTACTGGCGCGTTTAGAAAAGGACAGCGTGCCAGCCGTGCCACTTATGGAAAGGCGAACCTGTGCTAATTAAGAATGTCGTCATCTATGACGGTGTGGGGGATGAACCCCTTCACGACGCTGCCGTCAGTATCGACGGCGAGCGGATCGCGTGGGTCGGGCCGCTGGCGGATCTGCCGGAGACCCTAGCAGCAGATGACTCGATCGTGGATGCGCAAGGTCGTGCACTCCTGCCCGGCCTCATCAATACCCACGTGCACCTGAGCTTCGACGGTCGACCGGAGATCCAGAGCTATGCGGCGAACTCCGAGGCCCAGGAGACACTGATCGTGGTTGCAGGCGCAGTCCGATCGCTGGCGCAGGGCGTCACGACCGTGCGTGACTGCGGCGCTCGGACGGCCGCAGTGATTGCGCTAGCCGAGGCGGTCGACAATGGCCTGGTGGCGGGCCCTCGCGTCATTGCGAGTGGGTCGTTCATCACCATGACCGGTGGCCACGGCAATTGGGCGGGCGTTGAGGCCGACGGAGTCGAGGCCGTCCGCGCCGCCGTGCGGGGTCAAGTGAAGCGAGGCGCGCGGTCCATCAAACTAATCGCCACCGGCGGCGTGCTCACACCGGGGACCGAACCGGGTGGCGCCTCGTACACAGAGGAGGAGTTGGCAGCAGGAGTTGCCGAGGCAAACCGGCTCGGCGTCCCTGTGGCTGCTCACGCGATCGGTAGCGAAGGCATCAAGAACGCGGTCCGTGCGGGAGTCGGTTCAATCGAGCACGGCAGCTACCTGGACGACGAGGCATGCGAGCTGATGTGCACGCGCAACGTCTCGCATGCCCCGACGCTGTCCGCTTACCACACCTTGGTTGCAGGGGGGGCCAAGAACGGAGTGTCCCCGTCAATCATCCGCAAGGCGATCGGCGCATCGGAGTCCAACACACAAAGTTTCCGTCGGTCGGTGGCAGCTGGCGTGAACGTCGTCTGCGGTACGGACGCCGGCACGCCGGAGAATCCGCACGGCGGCGTCGGCCTGGAAATTCGGCTGATGGTCGAGGCTGGAGTGTCGATTAACACGGCGGTGAAATTTGCGACGTTGAACTCGGCGCGTTGCCTCGGGCTCGCCGACGAGATCGGCTCGATCGAGAAGGGAAAGCTTGCCGATCTCATCCTTGTCGACCCACACTTCGCCCAGAATCCGATCCTGCTTGATTTTCCGTGGTCCGTCATGCGCAGCGGCAAACTAATGCTCCATGACCTTCAGATAGACCACGCATCCAGAGAAATGAGTGTAGCAAAATGAACGAAGTAGTTCTGATGGGAGACAAGTACGTCCCGTCGAGCGAGGCAACCATCGGTGTGAGGACGATGGGCTTCAACTCCGGTTGGAGCGTATTCGAGGGAATCCGGGCTTACTGGAATGACGCGGAAGAGCAGCTCTTCGTCTTTCGCCTCCCCGAGCACCTCGAAAGGCTCCGCAATTCCGCGGCGATTCTCCACATGGAGCTTCCAGGAACGACGATGGACCTCGTCGAGCGGTGCCGGGGGCTCTTGGAGCGCAATGGCCTGCGGGAGGACTCCTATCTCCGGCCGATTGCCTACAAGGGGTTGCCAATCAAGCTCGGCGTCAATCTTCTCGATGCTACGGACGAGTTCCTCGCCTACTGCTTTCCGCAGGGACGTTACCTCCCCACTGAGCGCACGCTGCACGTAGGGGTCTCCTCCTGGGTGCGCATCCAGGACAACGCGGCACCCGCTCGAGCCAAGATCGGCGGTACGTACGTCAACCCTGCCCTGGCGAAGACCGACGGGCTGCTGCAGGGCTTCGACGACTCGCTCATGCTGACCAGCGAAGGGACGGTGGCGGAAGGCACTACGTCGAACCTCTTCGTAGTGGTGGGCGGTGAGCTCGTGACGCCCCCATCCACGGAGGACATCCTCGTCGGGATTACGCGCGGCACGATCATGGAGATCGCCCGGGAGGAGTTGGGCCTCACCGTACGCGAACGGGTCATCGACCGCAGCGAGCTGTATAGCGTCCAGGAGGCGTTCTTGTGCGGCACCGGGGCCGAGATCGCCAGCATCGGTCGCATTGACGGGCGGCAGATCGCGGACGGAACCATCGGGACGATCACGCGCAGGCTCCAGGAGCTCTACGCCGGGATCGTGCATGGCAAAAACCCGAAGTACCGGCACTGGTGCACGCCTGTGCACCAGAACGCGTACCCGACCCCCGAACTGGAGCTATCCGACACCGTAGTGAAGTAACTACGCGGGGCCGGCTAGTTGTACCCGACCATGAGGCGGATGACATTGGGGTCTTGATAAAAAGGGAGAGCCTCCGGGCTTAGTGGAGTTGTCAATTACTTCACGGTCCGGAGGTTCCCATGTCTCACGCTAATGCCAGGTTGACGATTCATGAAGGACCCTGTTGGTCCGGCGAGTTCTCGCTGACCGACGGCCCGTCTCACACGTCGTCCAGGAACGCGAAGTCTCACGCCAGTGTGCATCGCGGTGGGTACACCGATATGTGGCCGAGGGGTTTGCCGGTTTGCCGGATCGCTCCAGCCGCTCGCACACCAGTCCAACGCGGGCCAGTGCTGCCATCGAGGAGTCCGTGCTGGTTGCCCGCCACAAGTTGCGGTGCGGACTGACCCGGATCAGTCAGGCAACGGGTGCAGCAGAGCGGACCGTGAAACGGATCCTGCACCGCCACAAGGAGCCCTTGCCGACCTGGTGCGGCCCGGTCACCGAGGATCCGATCCGCGCCGCCGTGCCACCGGCGCCGTTATGAATGGGACCGGGTCGGGGAACTGATCCACATTCACGCCTAGAACCTCGGACACATTCCCGACGGCGGCGGATGGCGGGGGCTGGGACGTGTCCCATAAATATGTAAATATGCAGAATTTGATCAGATGATTTAGCGAAGCCGACACATGACATCACCGAAAACTCCGGAGGGTTCGACCATGACTGAGTACCGACCGTTCCGCGCGGCGGCCGTCCAGGCTGCACCTGAATACCTGAATACAGCGGCGACAGTTGAGAAGGCTTGCCGGCTCATCGCCGAATGTGCGGCGAACGGAGCCGAACTCATCGCGTTCCCCGAAGTATTTATCTCGGGCTATCCCTACTGGAACTGGACGATGACACCGATCGAAGGAAGCGCATGGTTCGAGCGGCTGTTTCTGTCCGCCATAGCCATCCCCGGCCCCGAGGTCGACACGCTGTGCAACGCGGCTGCCGCCGCGGGCGCCAACGTTGTGATCGGTGTCAACGAGCGTGACCCGTTCTCGATGGGGACTCTCTACAACTCGGTGTTATTCATCAGCGCCGAGGGCCAACTGCTTGGAGTACATCGTAAATTGGTGCCGACCTGGGCCGAGAAACTCACCTGGGGAGGCGGCGACGGGAGTTCGCTAAAGGTGTACGACACATCAATCGGCAAGCTCGGCGGTTTGGCCTGCGGTGAGAACACCAACACCCTGGCCCGGTTCAGCCTGCTGGCACAGGGCGAGCAGGTGCACGTAGCGAACTACATCGCATTGCCTGTCGCTCCTGCCGACTACGACATGGTCAAAGCCATCGAACTGCGCTCGGCAGCCCACTCCTTCGAGGGAAAGGTATTTTCCGTTGTAGCATGCGCGGCCATCACGCCGGAAATTGTCGATATGGTGGCGCACAACGACTCCTCTCGCGCGCTCCTCGAGCGACCGCACTGCGCCTTCAGCGGCATATTCGGTCCGGACGGGCGGCTACTCACCGAACCGCTGATCGACAAGGAAGGCATTGTCTATGCCGACATTGATCTCCGAAAGAGCATCCAGCCCAAGCAGATGCATGACATCATCGGCCACTACAACCGCTTTGACATCTTCCAGCTGACCGTCAACCAGCAGTCACGCCCCGGCATTCGGCGGCGCTCGGACACAGTCGACGAATCCATCGATCCTAACGCGGCCTGACCTGTTCTACACTCTCCCCGATCCCTACGATTCCGAACACAGGAGCAATTATGCGCTTTGCCACATTCAGTCAAAACACGGACAGTCCACCTCGGTTCGGTGCGCTGATCGACGAGCATACGCTGGTCGATCTGCCCGCAGCACTAATCGACACGATCACGGTTCCCAACGATCTGCGCAGCTATATCGAAGCAGGACCGGAGCTACACGCTCAAGTCGTGGCTGTCGTCCAGGCGACAACTTCATGGCCCCAGGCCCTGACCTACCCACTCACCGCTGTTATTCTGCACGCACCGTTCCGTCCCGGAAAGATCATCGGCGTCGGCCTGAACTACGTCGAGCACGTTGAGGAATCCAGCCGCTCGCTGGACACCGATAAGGATGCACCGACACGGCCGGTGCTGTTCAGCAAGCCAGGTACCGCCGTCGTCGGACCAGATGAGCCGATTTTGCACAATAGCGCGCTAACCGCCGAGCTCGACTGGGAATGTGAGCTCGCGGTCGTAATCGGCACTACAGCCAAATCGGTCGCCGAATTCGACGCGATCAACCATGTGTTTGGATACAGCATCGTCAACGACATCAGCGCCCGTGATCAGCGCCGATCCGGCCAGTGGTTCTTTTCCAAAGGCCAGGATACCTTTGCCCCTTTCGGTCCGATAGTCGTCAGTGCCGACGAATTGACCGACCCACACTCACTTGACCTCTCACTAACCGTCAACGGGGAACAGCGCCAGCACGGAAACAGCAGTAACATGCTGTTCCGCATCCCGAAGCTCATCGCCGACATCAGTTCCGGGGTCACGCTGGAGCCCGGCGACGTCATCGCCACTGGCTCACCACAGGGTGTCGGGGCTGCGATGACCCCGCCGACGTACCTGGTTCCCGGCGACGTCGTCGCTGCTACGATTGAGGGCATCGGCACCCTGAGCAACCCGGTTAAGGCGGTCTGACCGATGACCCCCACCCATATCGAGAAGACTTTCCGGGTCGGCCAGATTGTGCCGAGTTCGAACATCACGATGGAAACCGAGATCCCCGCCATGCTTCGAGCGCGCGAAGCCGTCGAACCGGAACGTTTCACGTTTCATTCGGCGCGGATGCGGATGAAGCAGGTGACCAAAGAGCAGCTGGAATCGATGGACGACGATTCCGACCGGTGCGCCTACGAGCTCTCTGACGCCGAAGTCGACGTCCTCGGATACGCCTGCCTAGTTGCCATCATGACCCGGGGCGCCGGTTACCACAAAGTGTCACAGGACCGTCTGCATCAGATCACTATCGACAACGGTGCGCCCGCTCCCGTCGTGACCAGCGCCGGAGCACTCGTCGACGGACTGCGAGTGCTCGGCGCGAAAAAAGTTGCACTCATCGCCCCGTATATGCGGCCGCTGACGGAGCAGGTCGTGGAGTACATCCGAGGTGAAGGAATCGAGGTCACGGATTACATAGCACTTGAGATTCCGGACAACCTTGAGGTCGGCGCACGCAATCCAATGGCATTAGACGACATCGTCGACCAACTCGACCACAGTGACGCCGATGTGGTGGTTCTATCCGCGTGTGTGCAGATGCCTTCGCTTGCTGCCATCCAGCACGTTCAAGACCGCATCGGAAAACCAGTCGTCTCCGCAGCAGTTGCCACCACATATCAGATGCTGAAGGAACTCGGAATCAGGCGGTACGTGCCTAATGCAGGAGAATTGCTAAACGGGAGATACTGATGACCTCGGTAGGAGTGCAGAAGCAAACCGTACGCCATGCCTGAACACGCGTACACCGCCATCATCGACGGGACGTATCCGGCAGGATCCCCGCTGCGGCTGCAGGAGTTGTCCTACAGCCTCGGGATGAGCATGATGCCCATCCCGAGACGATTTGTCAGTTGACGACGATCGGCGTTCTAGAATCCCAGCTTAATCGCGGTGCCCATGTTCGCGATATTTCGATCGACGACCTCGTCGAAACGTACCGCACGGCATCCTGCTGGAGGGTACGCTCTGCCATCGGGCAGCCGAGAATTTCGACGATACGGACGCAGAGCGTGCGTTTGTCTTCGAGATTCCACTCGACGCCCTCTGGACCGACAACGCCGACATCACCCTCGACGGGCAACAGGTGGCGGCAACGTCGGTTCAAGATGCGAGAATACGAACCGGTTGGTTCGGCGCCCACTATGGTGGCATCGCCTTCAAGTACCAAGCGCCCGTGGCCGCTGAAGATCGGGTGCGTCTCGCCGAGCTGGCCGCCGAATAAGTCGACGTCCCAACTACTTCTGGGGCGGGAACCGGGAGAGCCGGCAGTGGACAACTCATCTCACTGCGCGCTGGGCTCGGAGACCATCCTCTGGCACTTGCCAGTGGCGTCACTGCCGACTACATCGCCGGCGTAGCGGATTTTGCGGATCACGTGCTCGTATCGACCGGTATCAACGACGATTCGGACGGAATTGATCCTGACAGACTTGAAGCGCTCCTCCGCATGATCGGATGCAGGTGTAACTCTTCTGGAGGTTGTGAACGGCGTGCCGTGAGGTAAGAGGCGAGAACCTGCTGGAGCACTACTCTCCCGGCCATGATCCGCAAGCCTTGATGATCAATTCCCCGTCCAACACGGCAACCACAATGGACCCATCCCTGGGCTTTAACTCGAATTTTGCATGACGCTCCGGTTGTTGGTGCGGCAGGGGCTTAATTCCCTGTTGGGCCGGTCTTCCTGTTTCGGTCATGTTTGGTGGGCCTGCTGTCGCTGGGTGGGTGTCGGTTTCCACTGTGCCGAAGTGTTCGCGCTGTGCGCCCGTCAAGTTTCTGAGACGGTTTGATTGATTTTTCTTCTTACGCTGCTGCTAGTTGTGATTGTTTTCTGGTACTCGGCCAGGGCCTGTCCTGGTGGCAGTCCCTGGTTGTTGGCGTGGGGCCGGCGCCGGTTGTACCAGGACTAGATGTACTCCATCACGGTGGTTCTGGCCGCCATGTGGTTGGCGAAAGCGACGACTCGACATGAAACAGATTCTCCTAAACACCGCCTCAAATCACCATACGGGCGCACTTAGGTCAAGCACGAAGCAGGGTGCTCAAGTTTAGTTGTCGTAAGTAATCTCTCAATGAGAGAACGTTCTCCAGGGCTTTTCGTCTTTGTCGCACACACCACATAACCTGGCCAAGTGAACTCTTTTGATGGGGACGAACTACCGGAACTGTTGGCCGAAGGTCTCTATGAGCTCCTACATACTCAAGAATTGAGCAAACGCCTCGCAGCTGTTCCGGACCTGGAAGCCAAGATTGACGATCTAGGCAAGGCTGCTTCGCCTGAGGTCCTGGCCCGCCATGTCGCCGATGCGGTCAAACGCATGCTCACGAATACCAAGGAAGAGGATCGGGTTGCAAAGACCAACCAACTCCTGACCATCATCAACCCTGGGAATCAGGTCACTCCGGGTCCCACGCAGCTTCGGTCCCTTCACCGCCCTGATGCGCTGAAGCGCCGCCAACTTCGCCGCCCCACCACGAACCTCAGTGACAGCGCGCTCCTCACTAACGGGAAGGACGATCCGAACCTCGCTGCTGAGATCCGCGCCGAGATCGAGTCCGCCGATTCAGTGGACTTACTCTGTGCCTTCATCCGATGGACCGGTATCCGTCTCCTTGAGCCGGCCCTGGAACGCCTCCAGGAACGCGGCGGCAAACTTCGCGTCATCACCACCACGTACATGGGCGCCACCGAGCGCCGCGCCATTGACCACCTCGTTAATAGGTATGGCGCCGAGGTCAAGATCAGCTATGAAACCCAGTCGACCAGGCTCCACGCGAAGGCCTGGCTTTTGCACCGCAGGACAGGTTTCAGCACTGCCTACGTGGGCAGCTCCAATCTAAGTCAGGCGGCCATGTTGGACGGTTTGGAATGGAACGTCCGGCTATCCAACATCGGAACTCCGGCACTCCTGCAGAAATTCGCCATCACTTTTGACAGCTACTGGGAGCAGCGGGCCTTCCAAAGTTACGACCCCGCCGTCGATCGAGAAAAACTCGATGCCGCATTGAAGCGCAACGGCGGCAAACTAACATCTGCGCCCACGGGCTACACCGGGCTGGAGGTCGAACCCTATCTGCACCAAGTGGAAATACTGGAAGACCTTGACGCCGAACGCAGCAAGGGAATCCACCGGAACCTTATCGTCGCAGCCACGGGGACCGGCAAGACGGTCATCGCCGCGCTCGACTACAAGCAACTTTGCGAAGCAGCCGGCCGTGATCTGACGCTTCTGTTCGTCGCGCATCGCAAGGAAATCCTGCAGCAGTCGCTGACCACATATCGCAATATCTTGCAGGATGGGGCATTTGGTGAACTGTTCGTCGGAGACCACAAACCGGAGCAGTGGAAGCACGTCTTTGCCAGCATCCAGTCGCTCTCGGCAAAACACATCCGTGAGCTGCCGGCGGACCGGTTCGACGTCGTCGTAATTGACGAGTTTCACCACTCCGCCGCTCCCACATACTTCAAGCTCATTGAGCATTTGCGGCCGCTGGAGCTTCTTGGTTTGACGGCCACGCCCGAGCGGGGCGACGGTATTCACGTTGCGGATCTATTTTTTGAGGGCCGTACTGCCAGTGAGCTCAGGCTCTGGGACGCACTGGACGCTGATCTCCTAGTCCCGTTCCACTATTTCGGGGTTTCGGACGACGTCGACCTGAGTCACCTTGAGTGGAAGCGCGGCTCCTACGATCTCCAGCAGCTAAGCGCGCTGTACACGGGCAACGACGCACGCGCCGCGAAGGTGATCAGGGAGTTGCAGGACAAGGTCACGAGCACGCTGGCGATGCATGCAATCGGCTTCTGCGTTTCGGTGCAGCACGCGGAGTACATGGCGCAGGTGTTCAACCGGGCTGGCATTGCGTCGGTTGCGGTGTCCGGCCAGACCGACGACGGGGAACGAGCTGAGGCCATTAGAAAATTGAGTAAGAGGGAAATCAACTGTATTTTCGCCGTAGACCTCTTTAACGAGGGCCTCGACCTGCCACAGGTAGACACGATTCTGCTACTGCGGCCAACCCAAAGTGCCACGATCTTCATTCAGCAGTTAGGACGCGGACTCCGGCGGGCTCCCGATAAGGCTGTTCTTACGGTGCTCGACTTCATTGGTCAGCAGCACCGCGAGTTCCGGTTCGACGTTCGTTTCCGCGCGATGACGGGCTACGGGCGGAAGCAGCTTCAGAGGGCTGTTGAGGATGAGTTCCCATTCCTGCCCTCGGGTTCGCAGATCATATTGGACCGTGTTGCCAAAGACGTCGTGCTGACAAACTTGAGGGCCCAACTGAATCTAAATCGTCCGAAACTCGTCGCAGACGTCAAGTCCTATGGAGAGATATTCTTGGCGGCCTACCTGGAAAAATCTGGGAATGACGTGAAAACTATTTATAAGACGACACGGGATTCCTGGACATGGTTTTTGTGCCAAGCTGGTCTGATTGAGACGTTGTCCCCGGCCGAGGCACTCGTGAAAGGCGAGCTTGAACAGTTGTTCTTCGCAGCGGAAAAGAAACTGTTGGGCCGTATGGCCGCGCTGATTCATGTTGACGATCAGGAACGTGCCGACGCGTATTCGATGTTGGTTTCCACTGATGCGCCAAAGTATGGGGATTTGGGGCCGCGTGAACAAGTTCTTGCCCGGATGCTGTTCTTCACGCTGTGGGACGACGCCGGTGGCTTCGCTTCATATGACGCGGGCTTTGAACACCTGCGTAGTCACCCACACGTGTGCAGCGAGATTCGGCAGATCGTCAGACTGGGCGCGGCTTCGTCCAAGCGGGCGGGCAAGAGCCTTGGGATGGAGTTTGCCGGTATCCCCTTGTTCTCGCATGCCACTTACCGTCGTGAAGAGATTCTGGCCGCCTTGGAATATGGATCCCTGGAACTTGGAAAGAACGTTAAGCATCGCGAGGGTGTTGCTTGGTGTCCGCCAACGATGACGGATGCGTTTTTCGTGACGCTGAACAAGGACGAAGCGAACCACTCTGAAACCACGATGTACAAGGACTATGCGCTCAGTCCGGAGCTATTCCATTGGGAATCGCAGAATAACACCTCGCCGACGAGTTCTGCTGGCCGACGGTATCTCAACCGTAAAGCCCACGGTTCGCAAATCCTCCTTTTCACTCGCGACACGGCAGACGACGAAACCGGTTTGACAATGCCGTACACCTGCCTGGGTCAGCTTGACTATGTCCAGCACCGGGGTGAGAAGCCGATCGCGATCACGTGGAAGCTGCAGCGGCCCATGCCGGCCGACGTTTTCGCAAATGCTGCCGCTGTCGCTCAATAGCCAAAACTTTGATGAGGGATACGAAACCTTGCGAGCCATTAATGTGCCCGATATGGGGCCGGGTGATGGCAGGGCCGCCACAGAGGGGGGTCATTCTCCGCACTAATAAACAGGAGATCCGTGCGATGCCCCTGGTCAGGCATCCAGGTTGCAATCGTGCCAACACTTCAAAGTCACATACTAGGCAGTAGGCTGCATGCCTGTCACAGTGGTTGCGTATCCGCTTTTTCTAGGAGGAACACTGTGAGCGTTCGAGACACCACCAACCGCCGCCTCAAGGAAGTCCTGGACATCATGGCGGCCGGACAATGGGCGGAGGAGAAGCCCAACGGCGGCGAAGTCCTGGCCGAGGCCGTTGCCCGCATCCCGTTCACCAGCGAAGAATCCGAGCTGCTTAGCGGCGGCATTCCCCGCGGTCACAAGAACCTGACCAAGGCCACGGCCGAACTTGTCAGGGCCGGCTGGATGACCAAGGGCCGCAGCGGGTGGGAAATCACCGAGGACGGCTTGAAGGCGACGGTTGCGTTCAAGGACGTGGCGTCATTTGTTGACGCGCTGGCCAACGGAACGCCCGTGCCGGCAGACACCCCGCTGCCCAGCAAGCCGTCGGCCAAGCGCAAGCCCGCCAAGAAGCCGACAGCTAGGACCGTAACAAAAGCCACCACGGCGTCCGCAACGGAAACCTCAACGCAGCCCGCCGCCGAGGCACCTGCCGGGGAAGCCGCCGTCGTACTCGGGGATCAGCCCAAGTCCGTGGCGCTGGCGGGAGACTTCGGCACGATTCTTGGCGCCCTCGTGAACTGGGACCCCGGCCACGACGGCGTGCAGATGCGCCTGGACGCCGCGTCGGGCACGTGGAAGCTTACCGTCGATCTGCCGGCCGGCCGGTACAGCTACAAGGCCGTGGTGAACGGCAGCTGGGATGAGAATTACGGCGCCTTCGGAGTGCTGGACGGCGCCAACCACGAGTTCACGCACGACGGCGGGCCGGTCACGTTCCACTACGACCACGCCACGAAGGATGTGCTGCGGGAGTAGGGAACGTTTCAAACGCGTCGCGGGAGTCTTAGGTGTTGACAAAGCCCAGCTCTGAGGCAATGGCATCGAGGACCGATCCCAGTCCGTCGGCAACCGCTTGGGCGGCCAGCAGATGGTCGTGGGTGTAGCTTCCGGGGGAGTCCATCAAATTCAGGCAGCCAAGGAAGCGGCCATTGAGCTGGATGACGGCGTTGATCCCCGCGCCCAGGCGCAACGCGGCAAGGGTTTCGTAGTGCTCGAAGGCGTCCGTTTGAAGATCGGCAGGGGACTCGGCGATGAAGGACTCCAGACGGACCACGCACTGCTGGGTCCATTCATTTCCTAGCTCGGCTGAAATGCCGCCCGTGCGATAGATATCCGGCAGCGTCGAGAACACCCGGACCAGGTCACCGGTGGCGGGTCGCCAGAGCGAGATCGTGGCCAACCGGGCGCCAATCTGGTCCACGGCGTCCTCGACAGCCTGGCGGAGGGCGTCCGCCTGGTCCTGCTGGATGTATAGCGCGATGACGTCTTCAGTGACGGGCGGAGTGGTCATGACTTCTTCTTCCTTGTCTGGGTGGTGGGGGACGTTTTGGGCCCGGCTCAGCAGGAGCACTCCGCCGACGGCGATGCAGCCGCCGATGACGGAGGCCGCCGTCGGAACCTGCCCCAGGAGGAGCCAGCCGAGGGCGAGCGAGAATACGCAAGGCCGCGGCCAAGATGACCAGGCAGTTGTGGTCAAACCCAAGCTCCCGGACCGAAACACCGTAATGACGACGACGACTGGGGGACCGGCCCGCCATTTTCCTGCCCGGGGTCTCATCGACTGTTAGTTCAGGGGGACTTTCGCCGATTCCTCATCGGCCTGTGAGCGAGGTTTCTTGATGTTGCGGGAAACTCCCGCCGCAAACGCTGCTGCCCCGCATGAACGCCGCTGGGCAACAGCGGTCAAGCGCCTTGGCAGCGGTCGTGTTCACGGTCACCATGCGCCGGAGGTGAGCTCTTGAAGCACCTGCTGGATCTGGTACTTCGAGACCGCCGCCAGCGCAGGATTTGAGTCGATGTAGTACGGGTATGCCACCAAACCAATGGTCAGGGCCCAGGCGCGGCCGCGCTGCCACATGGCATCACTGACGGTCAGTGACTGGCGGAACTGTTGCCGCGAGTCCGGATCGAGCAAGTTCCACGCAACAATCAGATCCACGGCCGGATCGCCAATGGCCAGGCCGCCCCAGTCAAGGACACCGGAAAGCGCCTCCCGCTCAATGAGGAGGTTGCCGGGTTGCAGGTCCGTATGGATCCAAGTGTGTGGGTCATTGCCCACCGGCGCACCCAGGGCGATGTCCCACGCACGGGACAGCGCGTTTGTGTCAAAGTGGCCCTCGCAGCGGGCGATCGCGGCTCGGGTCTCCGGATCACGGGCCGCCAGCGGACCGCCGCGATAGGAGAGCAGATCCCGGGAGGCCACCGGCGCAACGATGCCATGCAGGGCCGTGACGAATCGCGCCAAGTCAACCGCCAGGTCGTTTGACGCTCGGCCGGGTCGCGGATTCCGGCCCTTCAGCCACCGCGACACCGACCACTTGAACGGGTAGCCCGCCGTGGGTGCGCCGGTTTCGATGACGCAGGGGATGGCCGTGGGCAGAAAGGCCCGCAGCGTCGGCGGGTGGATGAGCTCCTTCTCCAGCGACTTGGTGGCGGACGGCGTCCGGGGCAGCCTGATCACAAGGCTGCCACCCAACTTCAGCATCACGTTGTCCGTGCCGGCCGGATCGACGGGCGCAAGTGGCAGGCCCGACCAGCGCGGGAACTGGTCCGCGATCATTTGGGCCACCTGGTCCGTGTCGATGTCCACCTCGTCCGCGTGCAGCTTCTCGATCAGCATGGCTCCAAGCTACCGGCTTCGCTGACGCCGCGCTGGCCGGCAGAGCGAAATGGACATTCGCCGGTGATATTTCAGGGGCGAATGTCCATATCGGCCGCACCACGGTGTGCGGACCCCACGCGCCGCCAGCAACAGACCCGATTCCTTCCTTCATGCGCTGGACTCGGGCCAGGTTTTGCGCCTGTTGCCCAGTGGCGCCAAACTGGCGGCCGGTCCTCCGCACAAGGGAAGGAGTTCTTCCTTTTGCGTACGACTCCACCCGAGTCCCACGCACAAGCGAAGAAACTTTTCCTTATGCGTACGAGACAAGCCGTGTCCTACGCAAAACCATTCGCGTCCTGACCAAGGCGCGCGGAGTGGACCAAACGGGCCCGTGCTTGGCGTGGACCCGCACGGTGACCCGGACAAAAGGCCCCGACCGCCCGACCCTCGACGCCGCCGTCGCAGCGGCCTATGGTGGAAAGCAAGAGTCCGCCCCGGGCTCGTGTCGGAAGGAACGATGATGGCGGCCTATCCTGTAACCGACACCCTCGGGCGCCCGCTGCGCGACCTGCGGATCTCGGTCACCGATCGGTGCAACTTCCGTTGCGTGTATTGCATGCCGAAGGAAGTTTTTGGCCGCGACTTCGTGTTTATGCCCAAAGACCAGCTGCTCACGTTTGAGGAAATCACCCGGCTGGCCTCGATTGCCATGGCCCACGGGGTGCGGAAGATCAGGCTCACCGGCGGGGAGCCGCTCCTGCGCAAGGACATCGAGTCCCTGATCCAGATGCTTGCCGCCCTGCGCACCCCGGAGGGGGAGCGGCCGGATTTGGCCCTGACCACCAACGGCACCGTGCTCGCGCAAAAGGCCCGGGCCCTCAAGGCGGCCGGCCTTGACCGGGTGACGGTCTCGCTGGACTCCCTCGATGACACCATCTTCCAGGCCATGAACGACGTTGCCTACCCCGTGGCCAAGGTCCTGCACGCCCTCGACGCCGCCGAGGAGGCCGGACTGGGGCCGGTCAAGGTTAACATGGTGGTCAAGCGCGGGCTCAACGACCACGACATCCTCGCCATGGCCCGGCATTTCCGCGGCACCCCCTTCATCTTGCGGTTCATTGAATTCATGGACGTGGGCTCCTCGAACGGGTGGAAGATGGACCAGGTGGTGCCCTCGGAAGAGGTCCTCTCGCGCATCAACGACGTGTTCCCCGTGGAGCCGCTGGAGCCAAACTATCGGGGCGAAACCTCCCAGCGCTGGAAGTATGCCGACGGCTCCGGGGAGATCGGGGTGATCTCCAGCGTCACCCGCGCGTTCTGCAGCGGCTGCACCCGCGCCCGCCTCTCCGCCGACGGAAAACTCTTCACCTGCCTCTTCGCCACCACGGGCCAGGACCTGCGGGCCCTGCTGCGCGGCGGTGCCACGGACGCCGAGCTCGCCGACGCCCTCGCCGCCCTGTGGGGTGCGCGCACGGACCGGTACTCGGAGCTGCGCAGCGCGAGCACCCCGCCCCGGAAGAAGATTGAAATGTCCTACATCGGCGGGTGACAGGCGCGTGACGGGCGGGGCATCACGCCCGGGCGGTGTTACCCACGTCACTGTGGATTTCGTTGCCTTTCCAAACCGTCGCTGCTATACAGGAGGAACCCGCCCGTCCCGCGCGCCACTCGTCGGACCAGCCGCGGAATTCATTTGGAAGTGGCGATTGGTTCCGGACTGACCGGCAGCGACCCTTCTCCCCGGAGACCACATTGGGAAGAGGCGCCATGAGCAGCAAACCGCCGGTGACGAATGATTCGGACGTTGACTTACGCGTCAGCAAACCAAAGAAGTGGGCGGCCGGGCTGCCGGGCCTGCAGGAATCAATTCCCCAGGCCGTTGCCGCCATGGGGGTGGGGCGCACCCTGAAAACCCTGCTGGCCATGAACCAGAAGGACGGCTTTGACTGCATGAGCTGTGCCTGGCCGGACCCGCCGGATCGCAAGACGGCGGAATTTTGCGAGAACGGCGCCAAGGCCGTGGCCTGGGAGGCCGGCCTGCTGAAGGTCCCGCGCGAATTTTGGGCACAAAACACGGTGTCCTCCCTGCGCGAGCGCAGTGAATACTGGCTCGGCCAGCAGGGCCGGCTGGTGGAGCCCATGTACAAGCCGGCCGGGGCGGACCACTACCAGCCGATCAGCTGGGACAACGCCTTCGGCATCGTGGCCCGGGAACTGAATGCCCTGGACTCCCCGAACCAGGCCACGTTCTACACCAGCGGGCGCACCAGCAACGAGGCCGCCTTTGAGTACCAGCTCTTCGCCCGCGCCTTTGGCACCAACAACCTGCCGGACTGCTCCAACATGTGCCACGAGTCCACCGGCCTGGCCATGGGCGAGACCATCGGTGTCGGCAAGAGCGCCATCTCCTACACCGACTTTGCCAAGTCGGACCTGATCATCATCATGGGCCAGAACCCCGGCACGTGCCACCCCCGCATGCTCACCGCCCTGGAAGAGGCCAAGGACGCCGGGGCGTCCATCGTGGCCATCAACCCGCTGCCCGAGGCCGGCCTGATCAACTTCAAAAACCCGCAGCGGCCGCGCGGACTGGTGGGCAAGGGCACCGACCTGGCCGATCAATTCCTGCAAATCCGGCTGGCCGGCGACATGGCCCTGATGCAGGCCGTCTCCCAGCGGGTCTTCGCCGCGGAGGCCAAGGCGCCGGGCGCCGTGCTGGACCACACCTTTCTCCGGGAGCACTGCCAGGGCTTGGCGGAATTCCAAGCCCACATGGAGAATCTGGATGAAACGGAAGTCCTGGCCGCCACCGGGCTGCGTGCCGCGGAGATCGACGAGCTTGCGGACCGCTACCTCAAGGCGGACAAGGTCATCATCACCTGGGCCATGGGGCTGACCCAACACAAGAAGGCCGTGCCCACCATCAAGGAAATCATCAACCTGCTCCTGCTGCGCGGGAACATCGGCAAGCCCGGCGCCGGCCCCTCGCCCATCCGCGGCCACAGCAACGTCCAGGGCGACCGGACCATGGGCATCTGGGAGCAGATGCCGCCGGCCTTCCTGGACGCCCTGGAAAAGGAGTTTGGCTTCAACCCGCCGCGGGAACCGGGGATCGACGCCGTCCAGAGCATCCGCGCCATGCGGGACGGCCAGGTCAAGGTGCTCTTCGCCGTCGGCGGAAACCTGGTGGGCGCCATCTCCGACACGGCCGTCGCGGAGGCGGCCATGCAAAAGGTGACGCTGTCCGTGCAGGTCTCCACCAAACTGAACAGGTCCCATGCGTTTGTGGGGGACCAGGCGCTGATCCTGCCGACCATGGGCCGGACGGAGATCGACCGGCAGGCCGGCGGCGAACAGTTCGTCACGGTCGAGGACACCGTGTGCGCGGTCCACGCCTCACACGGGAAGATCGAACCGATCTCCGAGACCGTGCTCTCCGAGGTGGCCATTGTCAGCCGGCTGGCCCGGGCCGTCCTCGGCGAAAACCACCCCGTCAACTGGGCCGGATTTGAGGCCAACTACGACACTATCCGCGAGCACATCGGCCACGTCGTCAAGGGCTGCGAGGACTACAACGAAAAGGTTCGCCGGCCCGCCGGCTTTGTGCTGCCGCACCCGCCGCGGGACAGCAGGACCTTTCCCACGGCCACCGGCAAGGCCATGCTCACCGTCAACGAGCTGGAAACGGTCCAGGTCCCGGCCGGCCGGCTGCTGCTGCAGACCATGCGCTCCCACGACCAGTTCAACACCACCGTGTACAGCCTCAACGACCGTTACCGCGGGGTGAAGAAGGGCCGGCACGTGCTCTTTGTGAATCCGGCGGACCTTGCCGACCTCGGCCTGGCCGACGGCGCCTACGTCGACGTGCACAGCGAATCCGCCGACGGCGTGGACCGCGTGCTGCGCCAGCAGCGCATCATCGGCTACCCCACCGCCCGCGGCTGCGTCGCCGCCTACTTCCCCGAGGCCAACGTCCTCGTCGCCCTGGATGCGACGGCCGAAGGCAGTAACACCCCGGTGTCCAAGTCCGTCGTCGTCCGGCTGGAACGAGCCGAGGCGCCCGTCTTTGCCGCCTCATGACCGACGCCGGAGCCACCCGTCAGGTGCTCAACCAGCCGCCGGCACGGGTGGCCGTCAACGAGTACCTGGCGAACATCCCGCTGACGGAGTACGTGCGCAGCATCGGTGAGGCGGACGAAACCGCCGCGCCGGAGCTCGAGGCGATCGGCGCCGTCGTCGGTTCGGCGGGGTTTCAGGAGGACGCCCGGCTGGCCCAGGTGCACCCGCCCGTCCTCCATACACACAGCAAGTACGGGCAGCGGATCGACGAGGTGGAATACCACCCGTCGTACCACCGGATCCTGGGGCAGGCGGTGGCGGCGGGCGCGCACACCTCCGCCTGGGCGGCGCCGGGACCGGGGGCAAATGCCCGGCGGGCCGCGGCGTTCATGCTGTTCGCCCAGGTGGAGCCCGGCCACGCCTGCCCCCTTTCCATGTCCCACGCGGCCGTTGAGTCCATCCGCCTGAACGCCAAGCTGGCGGGGGAGTGGCTGCCGCGGCTGTACTCGCGCGACTACGCGCCGGAGCTGGCCGCGGGCAAGCCGGGCGCCCTGATCGGCATGGCCATGACCGAGAAGCAGGGCGGCTCCGACGTGCGGGCCAATACCACCGTCGCCGTCCAGGAGGGCGGGCATTTCCTGCTCACCGGGCACAAGTGGTTCTGCTCGGCGCCCATGTCCGACGCCTTCCTGGTCCTCGCCCAGGACGGCGCCGGGCTGGGCTGCTTCCTCGTCCCGCGCGTGCTCCCCGGGACCTCGGTGGTTGAATCGGGGCGGAACCCGTTCCTGATCCAGCGCCTCAAGGACAAGCTGGGGAACCGCTCCAACGCCTCCTGCGAGGTGGAATTCCTCAATACGGCTGGCTGGCGAATCGGGGAGCCGGGCCGCGGCGTGCGCGCCATCATGGGCATGGTGGCCCAAACCCGGCTCGACTGCGTCCTGGGCACCGCCGCCGGCATGCGCCAATCCGTGGCCGAAGCGCTCTGGCATGCGCGCCACCGCAGCGCGTTTGGTGCACGGCTCATCGACCAGCCCGCCATGACCAACGTCGTGGCGGACCTGGCCCTGGAGGCCGAGGCCGCGACCGCCGTCGGCCTGCGCCTGGCGCGCGCCTTTGACGACGACGGCGGAGCCGCCTTCCGTCGCCTGGCCACCGCGGTCGCCAAGTACTGGGTGTGCAAGCGCGGGCCGAACCACGCCTATGAGGCGATGGAATGCCTCGGCGGCAACGGCTACATTGAGGACTTTCCGCTGGCCATGCGGTACCGGGAACAGCCGGTCATGGCTATTTGGGAGGGTGCCGGCAATGTGATTGCGCTGGACGTGCTGCGGGCCATGGCCACCGACCCGGAGTCCGTGGAAGCCTTATTTGACGAGCTGCGGATTGCCGCGGGTTCCAGTGCCCTGTTCGACGGCTTTGTGGCCGGGCTCAAGGAACACCTGGCCCCGGTCCGGGCGGCGCCGCTGGACTTTGCCGGCTCGGCCCGGACCCTGGTGGAGAAGATGGCCTTGGCCTTGCAGGCGTCGCTGCTGATCCGGTTCGCGCCGGCGGCCGTGTCCGACGCGTTCCTCGTCTCCCGGCTGGGGCCGGACCGGTGCTTCAACTACGGCAACCTCCCGGCGTCGTGCGACGTCGCGGGGGTACTGGCACGGGCATAGCCGCGCGGCGCCCGCGCCATGGCAACATAGCCCGGACTGCCCCGTCCTGGATCGCCGCCCGGCGTGAAGCCGAGACTCTCATAGAGCCGGTGGGCTACCGGGTTGTCGGTGTGCATGGACAGTGCGAAGGGGGCGCCGGCGGCATCGGCGGCGTCACAGAGTCCTGAAACCAACCGGCGGGCCAGACCACGCCGCCGGAATTCGGGCAAGATGGTCAGGTCCACCAGACGGACTCCCTCCGCGGTCCAGACGACCCAGATCCTTGCCGCCGTCAGGCCGTCAAGCTCCACCAGGGTCTCCCCGTGTACACCCCACTGCACGGTCCACTGGCGGCGTTGCAGACCTTCCTGGAATGCCAACAATGCCGGCGGCAGGAATTCGCGCCCCGGGGACGCCGCAGCGAAGAGCCGTGTCACTACTTCCTGATCGGCCGCCCCGGGCAGACGATAGCCGATGTGAGCGGCCACTGCTACCCGCGTGAGGGGAAAATGCCATCGAGGGCAATGATGAAGTTCACCACAAGACTAGGCTGCATGTTCTCGTGCCCAACGTTGCCGCCACTGAACTGTGTCGAGGCCATTACCCCGCTGCTGGGGACGCCGTAGGACCCGCCCGGGGCCGGCGCCAATCCCGCTCCCGGCCGGTCGGAGGTCTGGACGGCGGCAGCGGTCGTCCCGCCATGTAGATGGGCGGGCAACTCGTTGGTCGTCAGAGTCACCGCCTCCTCTCCCAGATACTCGCCTATGTCCCGATACGACAGGCCGAGGCCTTGGCCGGCGTGCACCGGGACGCGGCCGCGCAAGTCCGGCAGGGCGAAGTTCACCACGCCGTTCCCGCCAAACCTCAGTTGGATGACCGAGTAGAGGGCCATGTTCTGTTGGATGCTCAGCAGTTGGCCATCGCACAACGCCCAGCCCTCCGGCGCATAGTCGCCGCCAAACATGCGAATCTCGCCTATAAATGGTTCTGACATGGTGGGGAATGTCCTTAGTGTTTCGTGGGCAGCATATTCGCGCCCCGACGGTCGATGGAGGCCACGGCGGTGCCGGGCCCGCGGGTCATGAAAAGGATGACAGGTTCCGCGGCGGGATGGATGATGGTGATCAATCCGGGCCCGAGCGTCCCGGCCGTCACCTGAAAATGCAGCCGATACCGGTCGGCGTTGCTGGCCACCTCGCCCTTGACTGGCGGCTTTCGCAGATCGACGACCCGGTCCAACCGCAACTCGGTTCCGGTGTCCGTTTTCATGGTTTTCCCCACCAAGGGGGTCCACGCCTTGAAAGAGAAAGGGTCTGGCGTCGTCGCAAAAGATGCGGGTATGCGCACAACCGCCAGCGTCAACGCGCCGGCGCCGCCGGCCAGCAGCGATCGGCGACTCACTTCATGCCACGTGGTCACGGCTGGCCCTCACTGAAACCCAAGGCAAAACGCAAGTTTTTCACCGACTGGCCGATGCCGTGGGTCACCTGGATTCCGACTTTGTGGCCGGCCATCACGTCAACCAAGGTTTCGACGTCGCCGCAGAAGTTGGCCGGAGCTGTAATGAGGCAACTTAGTCCGGTGGCGACGCCGTTGACTACGACGGAGACGGTCACCGAATTGCCGGCGGCGACGTCCACGGTGAGTCCGCTCAGGGTGCCGCCCCGCGGCATTGTCACACCCGCGTCACCGGCCAATGCCGTGACAGACGAGCTTCCGGATAGGGGGAGATGTCCTGTGACGTCGGCCGCATCGATGAACTTGACTGCGCCCGTAAAGACCGGCGGGGCCGCGGCCGGACCCTGCGGCCCCGTGGCACCCTGCAGACCCATGGCACCATCAGCGCCCTGGGCGCCGGCCGGGCCGGTGTCGCCGGTGTCGCCGGTTGCGCCTTGCGTACCGGTGGGTCCGTCCTCGCCAGTCAAGCCGATCTCGCCCTGGATTCCCTGAATTCCCTGGGGCCCAATGGGACCCTCGGGACCGATCAAGGATTGGCCGGTTGAAGGCCATGCGCCGAGCGTCTTGGGCCCGTACATCTGGAAGCTGGTCCGATCCAGGTAGAAATCGCCATTTATGCCCATGGAGTCGTTCGGAAGACCCGAACCATGGAGGACGGAGTTGCCGTTCGTGCCGTTAATACCGGCGGCTCCGGTATCGCCTTTGGTGCCCGCATCGCCGGTGTCGCCCTTGACGCCCGCTGTCCCGGTATCGCCCTTGATACCTTGACTTCCCTGGGGGCCGGCGGCACCGGGATCACCCTTTGCGCCTGCGGCGCCTGGATCACCCTTGACGCCGGCCGTCCCGGTATCGCCCTTGATACCTTGACTTCCCTGGGGGCCCGCGGCACCGGGATCACCCTTGACGCCGGCTGTCCCGGTATCGCCCTTGATACCTTGACTTCCCTGGGGGCCGGCGGCACCGGGATCACCCTTTGCGCCTGCGGCGCCTGGATCGCCCTTGACGCCGGCTGTCCCGGTATCGCCCTTGATACCTTGACTTCCCTGGGGGCCGGCGGCACCGGGATCACCCTTTGCGCCTGCGGCGCCCGTGTCACCCTTTGCGCCGGCGGCCCCGGTGTCACCCTTGACGCCGGCTGTCCCGGTATCGCCCTTGATGCCTTGAATTCCCTGGGGGCCCGCGGACCCGGTGTCGCCCTTGGCGCCCTGAATGCCTGCATCTCCGGTGTCGCCTTTGGCGCCTGCTGCTCCGGCATCGCCGGCTGCGCCGGTCTCACCCTTGACCCCGGCGGCCCCGGGCTCCCCTTGCGCCCCGGCGGCCCCCACCTTACCGGTTTCACCCGTCGCTCCCTGGGTTCCGGTGGCTCCGGTGTCACCCGTTTTCCCGGCAACCCCGATTTTGACGTCGCCGCCCCAGGAAACCGGCACGGCGCCTGCCGAGCAGACCGGCGGCGACTGGTCGAGCGTCACGTGCGAGATTGTTCCTGATGCGTCCAAGCAGGCAGCGAAGGACTTGGCCGCGGCGTCCTCGCCCGATGTGCAGCCCGTGCCGGCGATCCCCACCAGCAGGGCAACCCCCAACACCTGGACGGTGCGGCCCCGGAACCGCATTGGAAAGGACAGGGGGGATTTAGGAAGTAATGGTCGAGACATGGATACCCTTTGAGGCTAAGTGAAGCGAGCGATTCCGCTCCCTGAGCCGGCGGACGACTTGTATTCCAATGGTCTCCGTAAAACGACCAGCATAAAGACGGACTCTAGCAGGCTGAACCCAACTCTAAGGAATGCTTTCCATTCAAATTCCTTAATGGCTTGAAATAATGCAGACAAAGTATCATGCGCACCGCATCGGAGGCCGGCAGTCGCTCCTTGGCGGGCCGCGCCTGCCCGCGGTGTGACTGGCCAGCTTGATGGCGCACGCGGTCCGGCGGGGCCTGGTGGTGGAGACTTCCACGGCCACCCGGCGTCGCGGACGATGAGGCTGGTGCGGCGGCACTCCCTCCTAAAATTTCAAATGATCGACGGTGTCGCCATTGGTAGGAGAATCTTCGCCAATTCTTCGCATTGGACATGACGCCAATTGTTCGCACGGGACGCCAATCATCACGGGATGAAACCCGACCCTATATACGTCTCGCGAATGTTGCCCTTTACTTTCGGTATCGCGACACCAAGCGGCCGTGTTGTTTGCACCGTGCCGGACCCGGCGCGGCAGTGCCCCCGCAAGCGAGCCCCGCAAGCGATCCCCGCAAGCGGCCCAAGCGTGCCCCGCGCACCGGCGTCGTCCTTAACAGGGGGTGAACGTTTGCGACACACTGAGTGACCCGTCACGGCGGGATCCTCCCAAAACCGCTAGATGTAGCCGTTTTCTTCCCCCGCAGGCCCTCATGTCAGCAAAAGAGTGACACAGATCTCACTTTTCACTGGCATTCGTCGAATTGGTATGTATACTTGGACGTAGTTGTAGTGTTGCGTTTTTTGTAGTTGAAGCGGCGCCATCCTCTTGAGGACGACGTCGCTTTTCTGGAGAAGCGGACTTACACCGTAAAAAAGGAGGCCCGAAGGTCGGGCGGAATCTCCCACTTCAGAAGGAAATTGAAATAATGGCAACAGGTACCGTCAAGTGGTTCAACGCTGAAAAGGGCTTCGGCTTCATCTCTCCCGATGACCAGAGCCAGGATGTCTTCGCGCACTACTCCGCGATCAACTCCTCCGGCTACCGCTCCCTCGAAGAGAACCAGAAGGTTTCCTTCGATGTTGAGCAGGGTCCCAAGGGTCCCCAGGCAGTCAACATCCAGGCTATCTAATTTTCTAAAGACACCGCGCGGGTAACCGTGCACGATCTTTAGTCATTGGGGCTTGAACAAGTAGGGCCGGGTTTTCCCGGCCCTACTTGTGCTTAACCGGCCGGCCCGGCGGCGCTGCTCACCGCCGCGGACCGCTCCATATGGCACCATGGAAGACGATGACTACTCAAGCGGCCCGGGGCCAACGAGACGGACTGCCCATGCCGCTGGGGCTGCAGGGAGCCTTTGAGGCTGCCCAGGTCTTTGTCATTTCGGCCCTGGTCATCATCGTGCCGGTGGCCGCCGTCTGGCTGGCCGGCGGCTTCACGGAGAAAAACCCGTCGGCCATGGCCCGCTTGTCCGGGCAAATCTGGCTGGTGGTCCACGGCGTGCCGCTGGAGCTGACCCTGGCCACCGGCCCCAGTTCGGACTCCGTGCAGGCCGGCACGCTGGCGCTGCTGCCCCTTGGCCTGGTCCTGATCCCCTTCTTCCTGGCCTGGCGCGCCGGACGGCGCCTGGCCCGCGCCTCCTACACCGACCAGCTGTGGCAGCCCCTGTTGGGGGCCATCCTGGTGTACGCGGCCGCGGGGCTGGCCACCGGATTCGTTTGCAGCACCCCCGGCGTCGCCGCCTCCCTGTGGGCCAGCACGCTCCTGCCGATCCTGCCCTTCGGCCTGGGCCTGGTCATCGGCGCCCGCCGCGAGGCCGGATCGTGGGGCCGGCTGATTGGCGTCAACGCGGCCGACTGGATCGCCAAGACCAGCCAGGACCAGCGCTGGGCCGGCTCCTATGTGTGGGCCGCGGCCCGCTCCGGCTTCGTGGCGACCCTGGCGGCCCTGTCCCTCTCGGCGCTCCTGCTCACCGTGAACATCGCGGCCCGGTGGACGGACATCATCGCCGTGTACGAAGGCCTCAAGCCGGGCGCTGTCGGCGGATCCGGGCTGACCCTGGCCCAGCTTGGATTCATGCCCAACCTCGCCGTCTGGGCGCTCGCCTGGTCCAGCGGGCCCGGATTCTCCCTGGGCGTGGGATCCTCCGTGTCTCCGCTGACAACCGCCGTGGCGCCGGTGCCGCCCATTCCGCTGCTGGCCGCCCTTCCCACCGGGACGCTGGACTGGGGCTTCGCGGCCCTGATCGTCCCCGTGATCGGCGGGGTCCTGGCCGGTTGGTGGTTTGTGCGGGCCGGGGAAAACCACTTCGACGAATGGCTGTCGCTCAAGGTGCGCCGGCGCTGGTTCTCACTGCCGGTTTCCACGCTGGTCCTGGGCCTGGCCGTCGGCGCCGTGGCCGCCGTCCTGACCGCAACCATGGCGTGGCTTTCCGGGGGATCCCTGGGGCTGGGACGGCTGAGCGAACTCGGCCCGAACCCCTTCACGACGGCGCTGTGGGTGGGTGCGGAGGTGGCCGCCGGCGTCGTGGTTGGCTCACTGGCCGGGCCCTGGCTGGAGCACGAGCGCGAACGGGCGCAGCTGCTGCGCCGCGGCGAATAGGGCAAGCCCGCCGCCGCCGGTAAAATTAAACAATGCGCATTGTTGTCTTAGTGTCCGGAACCGGATCCAATTTGCAGGCCGTCATCGACGCCGTCGCCGCGGGGGACCTGCCCGTGGAGATCGCCGCGGTCGGGGCCGACCGGCCGGGCACGCCGGGCATCGAGCGCTCCGCCGCGGCCGGGTTGGAAACATTTGTGGTGGACTTCAAGGATTTCCCCGCGCGGGCCGACTGGGACGCCGCCCTGCTGTCCGCGGTCGCCGCCTATGAGCCCGACTATGTGGTCTCCAGCGGGTTCATGCGCATCGTCGCCGCCGATTTCATCAACGCCTTCCCCGGCCGCTACGTCAACACGCACCCCGCCCTGCTGCCCTCCTTCCCCGGCGCCCACGGTGTGCGTGACGCCCTGGCCTACGGCGTCAAGGTCACCGGCTGCACCGTGCACTTTGCCGACGCCGGCGTGGACACCGGACCTATCATCGCCCAGGCCCCTGTGGCGGTCCTGGACGAGGACACCGAGGCCACCTTGCATGAGCGCATCAAGGTCGCCGAGCGCGAACTGCTCATCAAGGTCCTGGGGGACCTGGCCCGCGCCTGAGCCCGCCGGGCGGCTGCCGGTCCCGGGTCGGCGCGTCTAGACTGCAGGCATGGACACCGTCTCCGACACCGTGCACTGGTGGAATGTGCTGTCCGCTCTGGGCCCCCTGGCCGTCCTGCTGGCCGCGGGGATCGCCGGCGCCGTCGCCTGGGTGACCTACCGGGCGCAGCAGCTCTCGGCACGCCGCGAGGAATGGTGGGTGCGGGCACAATGGGCGCTGGATCATTCCCTGGCGGCCGACCCACAGGCCCGCGAGATCGGCCTGGGCGTGTTGAACGTGCTGGCCACCAGCGTCCTGGCCGGTCCCGAGGAGTTGCGGATCATCACGGTGGCGGCCGCACGCGCGCTGGGCCTGGATTCCGACGGCGGCGCCCGAGTCGGGGGGATCGCCGCCGGCGTTGCGCCGCACGCCGTGCCGGCGACCGGGCGGCTGTCCGCGGAGGACCGGGTGCGGGTGCGCGCGGCACGCGTGCGGGCCACGGTCCACCGCCGCCTCGGCCAGGAAACGGACGCCTGGGTGACGGACCTTGCACAGCGAAATTTATAGGCCCCTGGACGTTATTTCCGGGTGCGGCCCAACAGCAGGGAGGCCAGTGCGGTGGCCCCGGTGACCGTGTAGACAGCCGGCCAGGCGCCCAACTTCTTGGCCAGCGGGTGGGAGGCCCCAAACGCGCCCAGGTAGGTGGCCGCCAGGGCCACCGCGGTGCCGGTGCCGGCCCGCTTCCTCCAACCGGCAAACGCGGCCAACCCGGCCAGGCCCAGCACGGCGCCGCCGAGCGGACGGTTCTTCGTGGCCCGGGCCGTCTGGAAGCCGCCGATCAAACCGGCGGTGCTGAAAAGGGTGGGAAGCAGGGCACTCATGGCAACTCCTGGCGAGTCGGGTTGGATGGTCGGAGCCAGCCTAGCCAGCCAAAATGAATGCCGGCTGGGAAGCGAAGGCCGCCGGCCGGCGTCGTACGCAGGAGGGTCAGTCCAGCGCGGCGCCCTTGGTCTCCGGGGCGGAAAACGCCATCCACACAACGGCCAGCAGCACCAACGCCCCGGTCAGGGCAAAGGTCAGCGGCAGTCCCAGCACCGGCCACAGCAGCGAGCCAAAGATCAACGGCACCAGCCCGGCACCCACCCGGGACATGGTGGAGGCCCAGCCGAACCCCGTGGCGCGCAGGTGGGTGGGATAGAGCTCCGAGACGTAGGTGTAGAGCACGGGGATCGCCACCTGGACCACGAACCCAAAGACGAGCAGCCACAGCTGGGCGGCCGCCGGCGCATCCAGGACCAGGGCAAAGATGACCAGCGACAACGCGGCGCCGGGGCCCGTGATGGCCAGGATCCACTTCCGGCCCACCCGCTCCACGAGCAACGCGGCCGCGACAACGCCCAGGAAGCCGATCGCGGTCATGGCGGCCGTGGCCATGAAGGCCTTGTTTTGCCCGTAGCCGGTGGAGACCAGGATGGAGGGCATCCAGGTCAGCGCCCCGTAGTACACCAGCAGGATGCTCAGGAACAAGGACCAGGCGATGCCGGTGATGCGCCAATTGAAGCGCCACAGCCCGGCCAGCTGATCGGTCACCTTCCCCAGTGAGAGACGCGGCGCGTCGGCGGGATTGGGCAGGGCCCACGGCCCCACGACGGCGCCCGTCCTGCGGATGAGCCCGTCGATGACGGCCCGCGCCTCCCCGGTCCGGCCCGCCCGGACCAGGTACAGCGGGGACTCCGGGACCTGCGTGCGCACCCAGAACACCAGCAGCGCCGGCAGCACCATGACCAGCATCAGGTACCGCCAGTTGCCGAAGCTGGCCATGAGCACCGCCGAGACCACACCGCACAGGGACGCCCCGATCGGCCACCAGGCGTCCATCGCCGTGAGCACCTTGCCCCGGTGCTTGCGCGGGGTGAACTCGCCCACCAGCGCATAGTCCACCGGGATGCACCCGCCCAGGCCAAAGCCGGCAATGAAGCGGAACACGCAAAACAGCACGATGTCGCTGGAGACGGCGCCCAGCACGGTGAAGATGGAGAAGATCAGCAGCGTCAGCGTGAACGCCTTCTTCCGCCCGATGATGTCCGCGATGGACCCCCACGCAAAGGCGCCCACGGCCATGCCGATCAGGTTCGCCGTGCCGATCCACGCCGCCTGCCCGGGCACCAGGCCCCATTCCTTGGACAAGAGCGGGATGAGGAAGCCGTTGAGGGTCACATCCCAGGCGTCGAACATGAAGCCGAGCCCGCCGATCAAGAAGATCCTGCCTTGGACGCGCCATCGCCACGGCAGCTCCTGGACCACGCGGTCTCCGGTGATTAGTGCCGTATTGGTGCTCATGGTGCCTTCCGATGGTGCGAAGCCTTCGGCTCCAGATTAGACGACGTCGGACACCGCCGCGCGCAGCCCCGTTGCGTCATCCCCGTCCCGGCTGGGGCTGACCCGGTTGGTCAGCAGGACGAGAGTCAGCGACCGGGACGCGTCCACCAGCAGCGACGTCCCGGTAAATCCGCCGTGGCCGCGGGCCGCCGCGCCCTTGACGCCCATCCAGGGCTGCTGGTTGATGCGCAGCCCCAGCCCGTGCCCAAAGCCGGGATCCGCCGGGTTGAAATGCTCGCCCAGCAGTTCGGGCAGCTGGCTGCGCCACATCTCGGCGGCCAGGCCGGGGGAGAGGATGCCCGGCAGACCGGTCCGCAGCGCCTCGCCGAAGGCCAGCAACCCGCCGGCGGTGGCGAACATGCCGGCGTTGCCGCTCAGCCCGCCCAGCGACCACGCCGCCTCGTCGTGCACGATGCCCCGGACCAGGCCGCGCCCCAGCTCCGGCTGGTATTCGGTGGGCGCGCACCGCTGCGGCGGCGGAGCTCCGGTGATCTCCCCGGTGGTCAGCCGTGCCAGCACCCGCTCATGCACCAGGTCCGCCCACGATGCCCCGGTGCTGTGCTCGGCCAACGCCATCACGGTGTTGAAACCGGCGCAGGAATACTCAAAACGCGTGCCCGGAGCCGCCTCAAGCGGGGTGTCGAGGAGGTCCCCGATCAGCGCCGGCCGGTGGAACGGCTGCCCGTGGTCGTGCGCCCGCCGCCAGCCCCGCCACTCGGACGGCAGTCCCGAGGTGTGCGTGAGCAGGTGGCGCAGGGTGACGGCCGCCTTGGGCCCCTCCCGATACGCGCGAAGGTGTGCGCCGATGGGCGCGTCAAGCTCCAGCACGCCGTCATCGACCAGGGACAGGGCGGTGACGGTGGTGAAGAGCTTGGTCACGGAGGCCAGGTCAAAGTAGGTTCCGGTGGAGGCGGCCCCGGCCGTGACGACGGGCAGCGCCGCGCCGTCCCGGGCGACCGCGCAGGCGGCCGACGGCGCGGTCCCGGCGGCGACGGCGGCGTCGAGGAGTTCCTTCAGATCTTGGACCAGGTGTTGGGGGGAGGGTCGCATGGGCGGGTTCCGGCGTCGAGAATCAGTGGCCGGCGAAAGCGGCGGGGAGGAAGCCGCGGTGCTCGGCCAGCAGTGCGGCGGCGCGCATCAGTGTGCGTTCGCTGCGGGCCCGGAGCTTGGCATGGGTGGCCCGCAGATCGACCATGAAGTTCTGGTAGCTCTTGCCGAGCCGGACCATGGTGATGGTGCTGATCATGTTCAACACCAGTTTGTGGGCGGTGCCGGACTTCAGGCGCGCGGGGTTGGCGGATTCACTCACCAGCGTGCCACGTTCGATCCGGACATCGTTTTCCGACGTGGTCAACAGAAGGCCTTCCCTTGCGTGCGGTGGGGCAGAGTACCAATGAGGGCCATTCTAAGGCGTTGCCATGCCTGGAGGGCGGGCGCATACTGAAATTGACCGTCGGCATGGCGATGGCGGCGGCGCGGTTGCGATGGGAGGCAACGGTGAAGCGAACGCCGCTGTGGGCGCGCGGGCGGAGACCCGCCTCCATCGTGTGTGCCACGGTGGGGCTGCTCCTGCTGACCTCCTGTTCCGGTCTCCCGCGGGAGCAGCCGGGAAGCGAGTCCGCCGGGACCGCCGAAACCGCCACTGCCTCGGCCGCAGCGTCGTCGGCGTCGGATGATGGCACTTCCGCCTCCATGGATCCGGGCAACGGCCAGCCAACCATCATTGTGCCGGGCCCCGTGGACCCCGGCGGCGGAAATGCCGCCAATCCGTTGGCCTGGGTGCCGCCCGGGCCGGCCGACCCCACCGATCCGCCGCCGGATGGCTGGTACGGGAACCTGGAGCAGAAGACCTGTGAGAACATGGCCGGTTCCGATCCGCTGGTGTCCGCCGCGCGCGATCTCTGCACGGCCGTGACCACCGGGGATCCGGCCGCCTGGGATCTTCTCGAGGTCGACTACGCGGCCCTGCCCGCACCGCAGGGCTGCATCGAAACGGCGGCCCACCGGGTCCTGACCGCCTTGCTGGGATATCACCGGGCCAATCCCGGGGCGGCCGTCACCACCGTCCCCGGCGCCGGCACCGCCTGTCCGCTGGAAATCCATGGCGTGATCGACGCCGCCAATGACTCCTCCAACCTCCAGCCGCATGTTTCCGTCGACGGCGGCACCGAATTGCGGCTCGCAGGACGCCTGCTCGAGGTTTCCCATGTCCTGCTCAACGGGCAACGGGTTGAGGTCACACGGCAGGCGGAGAACAACTTCACCTTCACCGCGCCCCAAGTGGCGACGCCCGGCCCGGTGACGGTCCAGGCCATCGGCCCGGACGGCTCGCCCGTGCCGGGCACCGCGACGTTTACCTACGACCCCTCCGAGCAGCCGGCGCCCCCCGAGGGACCGGACACGACGACGCAGGCGGAACAGCCGCCGTCGAGCAGTGCCTCCACCGAGGCCGGCAGCCCCTAGGCGGGCCCATGGCCGAGTCGAGCTCCGAGGCGGAGACTTCACCGGTGGCCAGGGCCGTGGCCCTGGTCGCGTCCTTTGGGCCGCCGATCGCCGTGGTGACGGCCCTGCTGATCTATTTCGGCTGGTCGCGTTCGGACGCGCAATCCCGGGCCATGGGCGTGGACGTCAGCCTGTTCGGCTACACGCCCCAGGACTATGTGCTCCGGAGCATCCGTTCGCTGTTTTTGCCGCTGGTGCTGATCGCCATCCTGGCCATCGGCTGGCTCGCGGCCGACAGGTGGCTGACCCGGCACGCCCTCACCGGACCGCACCGGGAGCGGGTGCGCCGCGTGGCATTGGGGGCCGTCTATGCCGGGGTCGTGGCCGCCGGTGTGTGCCTGGCGGCAGCCATCCTGCGCCCGGGCAGCGGGGCCCTCTTTCTGCCCTACCTCATGGCGGCCGCCGTGGAGCTTGCGGTCTGGGGTGTCCATATTCGCCGGCAGGGGCAGCCGGGGGACGGCGGCGCGGAGCGCCCGGTCGCGGCGGCCGGGGGGCCGGGGCGGTACCGGGCCCTGGAATCGGCCCTGGTGTTCACCCTGGTGACCTTGCTGCTGTTCTGGGGCACGGCGGACTTTGCCCAGGCCGTGGGCCGCGGACTGGCCGTGCAGGTGGAACAAGGGGTCGGCTCGATGCCGCGGGCCACCCTTTTCAGCAAGACCCGGTTGGCCATCGGGGCCGCCAACGTCACGGAGAAGAGCCTGGGCACCGGCACGGCGCCCCTGTACACGTATCGGGGGCTGCGGCTGCTGGTGGTCAGCGGCGGAAAGTTCTTCTTCCTGCACAACGGCTGGACGTTGCGTTCGGGCACCGTGGTGGTGCTGCCCGACGACGACTCGATCCGGGTGGAGCTGGGGAATTGAGGCCCGCGGCGGGCGTCAGGGCTCGATCGACTCCACCCGTTCGGGGCGCCCGTCAACCCAGGCCAGGAGCCGGCGGACGTCCTCGGGCAGGGTCTCGTCGGTGAAGTGGACGCTCACGGGGGGCCCGGCCTCCTCCAACGAGATTTCATAGAGTTGGGAATCCGGCCAGCGGCTGGCGGCCGCGGGCTCGTGCGGCTCCCGCAGCGCGGCCCGGTCCACCGCCCCGGCAAACGCCGCCGCGTCGGGCTCCGGCAGCGCGGCCGCGTCGAGTTCGGTCCGGGCCACCACGCCCGCGATGCCGCCGCCCCTGCGGATGGTCAACTTCATGAAAGGACCCCGACCTCCTTCCAGGCGCCTTCGACGGCGGCCTGCTCCGTGGCGGAGAAAAGACGGCCGGCGACGTCGACCGTGGCCTGGGCGGCCTCGTCGAACTGGGTGTTGGGGCGCAGCCGGGTGGTCAGCACCGTGTACCAGATCCTTCCCGCCTTCTCCCAGGCGAAACCGCCGAGAGCGGTGGCCGCGAGGTAGAACGCGCGGTTGGGGATGCCGGAATTGATGTGCACGCCGCCGTTGTCGTTGCGCGGGTCATTGTTGTCGGGCAGGTCCACGTAGTCGTCCATGTGCCCGGGTTGCCGGTCCCCGGAGTAGGCCGTGCCCGGCTTGCTCATCGACCGCAGGGCCGTACCGAGCTGGGGGACCAGGATCCCGGCCCCGATGAGCCAGTCGGCGTCGGCCGCGCCCTGCTTGAGGCTGTACTGCTTCACGAGCGAGCCAAAGACATCGGAGAACGACTCATTCAGGGCACCGGATTGCTTGCTGTACACGAGCCCGGCCGTGAGTTCGGTGACGCCGTGGGTGAGCTCGTGGGCGATCACGTCCAGGGACCGGGTCAGGCCGCCGACCTGGAAAATGCGGCCGCTGCCGTCCCCGTAAACCATTTGGGAACCGTCCCAGAACGCGTTGTCGAAGGCGACACCGTAGTGGACGCTGGAGACGAGCTCCAGCCCGGCCCCGTCCAGGGAATTGCGCTGCATGACGTCCCGGTAAAACTCGTAGGTGGCCGAGCTGCCGTCGTAGGCTTGGTTGACCGCGTCATCCGCGACCGCCGGCTGCCCCCAATCCCGGGCCCGGACGCCCGGGAGAAACGTCCGGCCGTTTGTCTGGTTGTCATAGATCGTCAGCCGGCGTTCCGGGGTGACCGCGAACCCCACCAGCTGGCCGATGTTCAGGTTCAACTGCCGGTTGAGCCGGCCCATCACGGCCCGCTGGGAGCGGATCGCCGCGGAGGTGGCCAAGGCGCGCACCGCGGCCTCCCGCTCCTTGGCGTTCCCCGTGACCGCCAGCCGCCCCAGCAGGTCCGGTGGCGCAATGCTGCAGCAGGTGCTGCGCTGGTGAGCGTTCATGGTGTTCGCCTTCCTCGAGTCGTGGCAGGGATGGTGCGCGGGTTCTCCGGGACCGGGTAGGCCGTCTCAGGCGAGCAGCGGGATGCGGAAAACCTGGCCGGGGAAGATCAGGTTCGGGTTGGCGATGCGGTCCCGGTTCGCCTCGAAGATGTCATTGGCGGTGGTGTTCTGCCCCTGCTGCGCGGCGATCTTGGTCAGGTTGTCCCCGCTCTTGACTTCATACAGTTTGAAGCCCGCCAGCGCGGTGAACAAGGTGACATGGACGATGTTCAGATCCGGTCCCGGCGGGTGGATGCCGGAGGGGTCATCGCCGAAAACCTGCAGGGTCACGTGGCTGCCGCGGGCCGTGGCGTTTCCCAGCGTGACCGAGTTGCCAAAGTCCTTGATGATGCCCATGGACCCGGCGCCCTGGATGTTGCCGCTGCCCAGCGGATGGCCGTTGCCGTCCAGGACCCGCCAGAGGACCACTGCCTCAAATCCGGTGCCGTAGCCGGCGATCACAAATTTCTTCCCGATCAAATCATTCGCCCGGGGCTGGCGGACTTCAATTAATCGTGGGGCCACCATGGCGGACCTCCTCCAGTAGGTTCCCTTATGATGCGCCTCATCCCTGCCGGCGGCAAGGGCTGCGGCGGGCCGGTAACGTCCCAGTAACGGCAGCTAGTCTTGCAACGGGGAGCGCCTTCCCCAGGCCGTGGCTTCGAGACGAGGTGCCCAGTGAAAATGCCCGAGCATGGTCCGCATGCGAAGCGGCCGGAGTCGTCCCCGCGCGCCCGGCGGCGCTACGGCGGGGCCGCCATGGCCGGCGTCGTCGTCTACGCCGGGGTCGACGTCGTGCTCCAAGCGCTGCCCCCGCACTACAGCCCCGTCCGCGAGGCCGAGAGCAACCTGGCCGTGGGCCCGTTCGGCTGGGTCATGAAACTGAATTTCCTCGGGCGGGCGGCCACGACCTTGTGCCTGGTGCAGGCGGTGGCCCGCACCGGACCCGCCTCGCGGCGCAGGAGCGCCGGTGCCGCCCTCCTGGGGATCGGCGGCGCCTGTTCGGGGGTCCTGGCCTTCTTCACCACCGACATCAGGGGCGCTGATGCGGCCCCGGGCGGCACCACCCGGATCGGCACCGTGCACCTGGTGGTGGCCGGGGGCGGCTTTGCGGCGGCGCTCGCGGGCATCACGATCCTCACCGGATGGCTGCGCCGGAATCCGGCACTGCGCCGGACCGGGACGGCGGCCACCGCCTGTGCCGGGCTCGCGGCCGCCGGCCTGGGCTCGCTGGGCCTGGCCGGGCGGTTCTTCCCGGCCTTTTTGGGATTGGCGGAGCGGATCGCGCTGGCCGGGATTCTGGGCTGGGCCTTCGCCGTGTCCGCGGGCCTGCGCTCCCTCAAGGCCGAGCCGGCGATCTGACCGGCTCACGTCCGGGCATGGAGGCGGCGCACCACGGCCAGGGCGGTGACGCGGCTGAAGCCGTGGCAGTGCACCGTGGACAGGGCGGGAGAGTCGTCCTGCCGGGGCGCCAGCCCGGCATTGATGCACACCGCCTCCGGCGCGGCGGCGGCCACCGCGGCCACGATCGCCCGCTGCCGGGTCGAGGACACGGAGTCGACGATGACCAGCACGGACCCGTCCGCGGCCAGGACTGCGCCGAAAATGTCCGCGGCGTCCAGGCCGGCCGGAAGCTCGGTGACGCGGTGCCGCTCGCGCAGGGCGGTGGCCAAAAAGTCGTGGGTTGGCCCGGCCGCCATGTTGTGGCCCATGCGGGCGTCCACCACGGTCACGGCGGCCGCCAGCTCGGGCAGGGCAAACCAGCCCCGGGCGAGGTCGATCCGGCAGGCCCGGGCCGCGACGCCCACCCAGTCGATCGCGGCATCGCCGGCTCCGGCGTCGGACTCGGCCATCGCCTCCCGCGACCACCGGGCAAACGCCCGCACCCGCGCGCCCGCCCCGCGCAGGGTCGCCACGGGCAGGCGCCCCGCCTGGACCGCGGCGGCCACCGCGTCAAAAACCTCCGTGTAGCACGCCTCGTCGTCCCGGCCGGTGGTGTACGCGTTGAGCGGGTTGCCCACGCACAGCAGATCCGCTCCCGCCAGCAGCGCCAGCACGGCGCCCTCCCCGGCACCGACGGTCGCCCGCACCGCCGCCATGTCCAGGGCGTCCGTGATCAGCAGGCCCTCGAAGCCCAGGCCGCGCAGCAGCCCCGCGGCCCGCGGGTTCAGCGTGGCCGGGGCCCCGCCCAGTTCCGGGACGATGATGTGCGCGGTCATCACGGCCGCCACACCGGCGTCGACGGCGGCCTGGAACGGCGGCAGGTGGTGCTCGGTGAGCTCCGCCAGGGTCAGGTCCACGCGCGCCGCCTCCAGGTGCGAATCCGCCACCGTGTCTCCGTGCCCCGGAAAATGCTTCACGCACGCGCCCACGCCGACCGACTGGATCCCGGCCACGGCGGCCGCCGTGTGCGCGCTCACCAGGGCCGTCCCACTCCCAAACGCGCGCACGCCAATCACGGGGTTGCGCGGGTTCGTGTTCACGTCGGCCACCGGGGCAAGGGCCAGGTTGACCCCGGCCGCCCGGCACAGGCGGCCGATCGCGCGGCCCGCGGCGGCCGTCGTCGTCGGCTCATCCAGGGCACCCAGCACCGCCGCGCCGGGAATGTCCGAGCCCTCGCGCGCCTGCAGCCGGCTGACATTGCCGCCCTCCTCGTCCACGCCGATCACGGCGTCCGGGTTGGCCGCGCGGAGGGCGGCAGACAGGGCCGCCACCTGGGCGGGGGCGTCCGGGTCGATGTTGTGGCTGAAGTAGACGACGCCGGCGAGGCCCTCGCGCAGGGCCCCGTCCAGCCAGGCCGGGACCGTGGTGCCGACGAAGCCCGGCCAGATGACGGCGTTGACCAGCCGGCGCAGCTCCGCCGGCGCCGGGGGAGTGTGGTTCAGCTCACGGGATGTCATGACTGAGAGCCTAGACGATGGGATGTGCCCTAAACTTTAGGTGTCGCCCCCTCGACCAACCCCTGGAGAATTTCTGTGACCAGCTCACCCCTTAACCGTGTTCCCATCCGCCGGGCCCTCATCTCGGTTTACGACAAAACCGGTTTGGAGGAGCTGGCCATTGGGCTGCACGCCGCCGGTGTTTCGATCGTCTCCACCGGGTCAACCGCCGCCAAAATTGCCGCGGCCGGCGTCCCGGTGACCGAGGTGTCCGAGCTGACCGGCTTCCCCGAATGCCTCGACGGGCGGGTGAAGACCCTGCACCCGCTGGTCCACGCCGGCATCCTCGCCGACCGCCGCCTGCCGGACCACGTCCGCCAGCTGGCCGAGATGAACATCGAACCGTTCGACTTGGTGGTGGTGAACCTCTACCCGTTCGTGGACACCGTGAAGTCCGGGGCCGGGCAGGACGCCGTCGTGGAACAAATCGACATCGGCGGCCCCTCCATGGTGCGTGCGGCCGCGAAGAACCACCCGTCCGTGGCGGTTGTGGTGGACCCGGCCAAATACGGCCAGGTCATCGAGGCCGCGGCCGCCGGCGGCTTTGAACTCGCCGCCCGCCAGCGCCTGGCCGCCGCCGCGTTTGCGCACACCGCCGCGTATGACAACGCCGTGGCCGCCTGGACGTCCGCCCAGTTCCTGGATGAGGACGGCGACGGCGTCATCGACTGGCCGTCCTACGCCGGCTTCGCGCTGGAGCGCTCCGAGGTGCTGCGCTACGGCGAAAACCCGCACCAGCAGGCCGCCCTGTACGTGGACAAGGGGGCGCCGGCGGGCATCGCGCAGGCCGACCAGCTGCACGGCAAGGCCATGAGCTACAACAATTTTGTGGACGCCGACGCCGCCCTGCGCGCCGCCTTCGACTTCGACCAGCCGGCCGTCGCCGTGATCAAGCACGCGAACCCGTGCGGGGTGGCGGTCGCCTCCGCCGATGCCGCCGATCCCATCGCCGACGCCCACGCCAAGGCCCACGCCTGCGATCCGCTGTCCGCATTTGGCGGGGTGATCGCCGCGAACCGCACGGTCACCGCCGGCATGGCCCGGACCGTGGCCGGCATCTTCACCGAAGTGGTCATCGCCCCGGACTTTGAGCCGGAAGCCGTGGAGATCCTGGCCAAGAAGAAAAACATTCGCCTGCTGGCCCTGCCGGAGGGCTACGGCCGCTACCCGGCCGAGGTCCGCCAGGTCTCCGGCGGCATGATGGTGCAGATGGCCGACAAGGTGGACGCCCCCGGCGACAACCCCGCCAACTGGACGCTCGCCGCCGGTGACGCCGCCGATTCCGCCACCCTGGCCGATCTGGAGTTCGCGTGGAGGGCCGTTCGGGCGGCCAAGTCCAACGCCATCCTGCTCGCCAACAACGGCGCCGCGGTGGGCATTGGCATGGGGCAGGTCAACCGGGTCGACTCCTGCAAGCTGGCCGTGGAACGCGCCAACACGCTGGGCGTGTCCGTGGACTCGAGCGTTGACGCCGCCGGCGGGGCCTCCGCGACCGGGGCGGCCTCGGCCCAGCGCGCCCGCGGCGCCGTGGCCTCCTCCGATGCGTTCTTCCCGTTCGCCGACGGCCTGGAGATCCTGATCAACGCCGGCGTCCGCGCCGTGGTCCAGCCCGGTGGTTCCGTGCGCGACGACGAGGTCATCGCCGCAGCCAACGCCGCCGGCATCACCATGTACTTCACCGGGGCCCGCCACTTCTTCCACTAGCTCCCGCACGGCGCGCCGGTGCGGTCATAGTAGCGCATCCGGACGCCGCGATAGTCACCAAACCGGTGTCCTCGGGTAAGTTAGAGGGGAAAGAAATCTCACCAGTAATGCAGATATCCATTGTCTTTTTGTAGGAGACGCCCCACCCATGGCAAAGATTATTTACACCCATACCGACGAAGCACCCATGCTGGCGACCTACTCGCTCCTGCCCATCGTTCAGGCCTTCGCCTCGACCGCCGGCGTGGACATCGAAACCCGCGACATTTCCCTCTCCGGGCGCATTATCGCCGTTTTTGGCGACTATCTCTCTGAGGCCCAGCGCGTCCCGGACGCCCTGGCCGAACTTGGCGCCCTGGCCAAGAACCCGGACGCGAACATCATCAAGCTGCCCAACATCAGCGCCTCCATCCCGCAGCTGAAGGCCGCCATCGCCGAGCTCCAGGGGCAGGGCTACGCGCTGCCGAACTACCCGGACGATCCCTCCACGGACGAGGAAAAGGATGTGCGGGCCCGCTACGACAAGATCAAGGGCAGCGCCGTCAACCCGGTGCTGCGCGAAGGCAACTCGGACCGCCGCGCCCCGTTGTCCGTGAAGAACTACGCCAGGGCGAACCCGCACAGCATGGGGGCCTGGAGCGCCGAGTCCAGGACCAATGTGGTCACCATGGACACCGGGGACTTCCGCCACAATGAAAAGTCCGTGATCATCGAGGCCGACGACAAGGTCAAGATCCAGTTCGTCGCCGCGGACGGCACGGTCACGGTGCTCAAGGAAGCGTTCCCGGTGCTGGCCGCCGAAGTGCTCGACGGCACCGTCATGCGCGCCGCCGCCCTGGATGAGTTCCTCAATGCCCAGATCGCCCGCGCCAAGGACGACGGAATCCTGTTCTCGGCCCACCTGAAGGCCACCATGATGAAGGTCTCCGACCCCGTCATCTTCGGCCACGTCGTCAAGGCCTACTTCCCGGACCTGTTCGCCAACTACGGCGACGCGCTGGCTGCGGCCGGGCTGAGCCCGGCCAACGGCCTCGCCTCCATTCTCAACGGCCTCGGTTCCCTGCCGGCGGACATCCGGGCCGGCGTCGAGGCCGCCATCCAGAAGGGCTATGACGAGGGCCCCGCCCTGGCCATGGTCGATTCCGACAGGGGCATCACCAACCTGCACGTCCCCTCCGACGTCATCGTGGACGCCTCCATGCCCGCCATGATCCGCAGCTCCGGCCACATGTGGGGCGCCGACGGGGCGGAACACGACACCCTGGCCGTGCTGCCGGACAGCAGCTACGCCGGCGTCTACCAGGTGGTCCTGGACGACTGCCGCGCCAACGGCGCCTTCGATCCGACCACCATGGGTACCGTGCCCAACGTCGGGCTCATGGCCCAGGCCGCGGAGGAATACGGCAGCCACGACAAGACGTTCATCCTCGAGGAGAGCGGCACCGTCCAGATCGTCAACACCGCCGGCGACGTCCTGATCGAACACAAGGTTGCCCAGGGCGACATCTGGCGCGCCTGCCAGGCCAAGGACGTCCCGATCCGCGACTGGGTCAAGCTCGCCGTCACCCGGGCCCGCGCCTCCGCCACCCCGGCCGTGTTCTGGCTGGATGAGACGCGTGCGCACGACGCGCAGCTGATCGGGAAGGTCACCGAATACCTCAAGGACCACGACACCGAGGGCCTGCAGATTCAGATCATGAACCCGGAAGCGGCCACCGCCTACACCCTGGAGCGCATCCGTCGGGGCGAGGACACCATCTCCGTGACCGGCAACGTGCTGCGCGACTACCTGACGGACCTGTTCCCGATCCTGGAACTGGGCACCAGCGCCAAGATGCTCTCGGTGGTCCCGCTGATCGCCGGCGGCGGCCTGTTCGAGACCGGTGCCGGCGGGTCCGCCCCGAAGCACGTCGCCCAGCTCCTGAAGGAAAACCACCTGCGCTGGGACAGCCTGGGCGAATTCCTGGCGCTGGCCGTCAGCTTCGAGCACCTGGCCGTGAGCAAGGGCAATGCCCGCGCGCAGATCCTGGCGGACACCCTGGACCGTGCCACCGGCACCTTCCTGCTGGAGAACAAGTCCCCCAAGCGCAAGGTTGGCGAGCTGGACAACCGCGGCAGCCACTTCCACCTGGCCAAGTTCTGGGCGCAGGAACTGGCCAAGCAGAATGACGACGCCGCGCTGGCTGCCGCTTTTGCGAGCGTTGCGCAGGGCCTCACCGAGAAGGAGGCCACGATCAGCGCCGAACTGCTGGCGGTCCAGGGCTCCCCGGTTGACCTGGGCGGCTACTACCGCCCGGACGCGGCCAAGATCGCCGCCGTCATGCGTCCGTCCCAGACGCTCAACGAGGTCATCGCCACCCTCGCCTAGCCGGCACAGGAAAAACTGGCCCGCATTAAATGTCGAAAATTAGCCGAAATCGTCGCTAATTCGACATTTAGTGCGGGCCAGTTTGTTTCCGGGGCGGGCCCGAACACCGCACACCAGCAAGAAAAAGCCCGCCACCCGCCGGAGGCGGGTTTTTATTGTCCGCGGGCGCCGCCGTCGTACCGTTCACCGCAAAAAGACATCTGTTATCAGATCTTTACGTGTAAATGTGTCCTCGGACACATTTTGCGGGGTAATGTCGGGTGACGTGAAGGGCAAGAATTTCCGTCGGACGAAGACGTCCGGCGGACCTTGCCGCGTAGTCCGGAAGGCGATTCTATGTATCGTAAGAAAGTCATGACCACTCTTGCAGCAGCCGCTACCCTTGGCATGTTGCTGGGCGGGTGCGCGAATCAGGCCGCACCCCAGGGGACCAGCACATCGGGCGGAGGGGGAGGGGCAACCACCGTCAACATCCCCGCCCTGACGTCCATCGAGACGCCGAAGAATGCGGTGCTCCCCGCAGGAAACGGCAAGGCGACCTGTGCCCCGACCACGACGCTTGCCTATGTGGGTGCCGAGACCGGTGCCAATGCGCAGTTGGGCATCAACATCTTCAATGGTATTCAGCTGGCCATCAACGAACACAACGCGGCCAATCCGGGCTGCCAGGTTGCCTTCAAGAAGTTCGACACCGAAGGTGACCCGAACAAGGCCACCGGTCCGGTGACGCAGGTCACCAAGGAAGCCAACATCATCGGCGTGATCGGCTTGCCGTTCTCCGGTGAGTCCAAGGCCACGGGAAACATCTTCGAACAGGTCAAGCTGGTGCACGTCACCCCGGCCGCCACGAACCCGAACCTGACTAACAACGGCTGGACCACCTTCTTCCGTGGCCTGGGCAATGACGCGGTGCAGGGACCTGCGGCGGCGAAGTTCATGACGGGCAAGCTGGGCGCCAAGAAGGTCTACCTGGTCCAGGATGACTCCGAATACGGCATCGGCCTGGGCAAGACCACCTCGGACGGCCTGGGCAGTGCCCTGATCGGCACCGACAAGGTCACGCAGGGACAGAAGGACTTCTCCGCGACGATCTCCAAGATCCTCAACTCCAAGGCGGATTCGGTCTTCTACTCCGGCTACTACGCCGAAGGCGCCCCGTTTGACCAGCAGCTGGTCGCCAAGGGCTACAAGGGAACCTTCGTGGGCCCGGATGGCCTCAAGGATGACCAGTTCATCAAGCAGGCCGGTGACGCGTCCGCGAACTCGTTCTYCACCTGCCCGTGCATCCCCGGCGAATTGATCCCGAGCTTTGAAAAGGCCTACAAGGCCCTGAATAACATGGAACCCGGCACGTACTCCATCGAGGGTTATGACGCCGCCACCGTGTTGCTCTCCGGTATTGACGCCGGAAACCAGGACCGGGCCAAGCTGCTGAACTGGGTGAAGACCTACGATGCAGATGGTTTGAGCAAGCACTACAAGTGGAATGACAAGGGCGAGCTCCAGGCCCCGACCGTCTACGGCTACAAGGTTGAGAACGGCAAGATCGTTCCCATCGGTGCCATCGGGGAGTGATCCGATCATGACCAATGCTGTGGGGTGGGGATTCCTGCCTCACAGCATTGCCATGCACACGCCCTTTTAACCCCAACCGTAGGATCCGGGGGTCGTGGGCACAATCTGCCCAGGCGCCCTGCAAGATCGGACAGTTTTTATGATTCCAACCATCCTCATGGCCGCGCCGCCGGCCAGCGACTGGATTACCCTAGATTTCCCCTCCCTGATGCAGAACTTTTGGAGCGCCACCTTCGACGGGTTGACGTTCGGCTCCATCTACGCCCTCGTGGCACTTGGCTATACCCTTGTTTACGGCGTGCTAAACCTCATTAACTTCGCACACTCCGAAGTGTTCATCATGGGTTGCTACGCGGTCTTCTTCACCCTCAGTTTCCTCGGCTTCGGCCCTTCTGCCCCAAATCTTGGAATATGGCAGATCGCCATCAACCTGGTCTTGGCATTGATCGCGGCCGTCGTTGCCTCGGCGTTGACGGCCTTCCTCGTCGAACGCCTGGCCTACAAACCCTTGCGGAAGCGCAACGCACCGCGCCTGGTCTTTTTGATCACCGCGATCGGCGCGTCCTTCACCATCCAGTACCTGATCTTCTTGTGGCGCGGTCCCAACCCGGAGCCGGCCCTGACCATGTTCCGGGCGCAGCCGATCTTTGAAGTTTTTGGCACCATCATCGATTCCCAGCAATTGCTGATCGTCATCGCCGCCGTCATCATGATGGTGGTCACCGACCAGTTCATCAGCAAGTCCCGGACCGGGCGCGGCATTCGCGCCGTCGCCCAGGACCCTGACACGGCCACCCTGATGGGCGTGAACAAGGAAAAGATCATCATCACGACCTTCGTGATCGGCGGTATCCTGGCCGGGGCCGCCGCCTTGTTCTATGTCATGAAAATTCCATCCGGCGTACAATACAACGGCGGATTCATCCTCGGCATCAAGGCCTTTGCGGCCGCCGTCCTGGGCGGCATCGGCAACGTCCGCGGCGCCCTCCTTGGCGGGCTGCTGCTGGGCCTGATCGGCAACTACGGCCAGATCCTGCTCGGCAACTCGCAATGGACCGATGTCGTGGCGTTCGTGGTCCTGGTCCTGGTGCTGCTGCTGCGGCCCGAGGGCATCCTGGGCACTTCGCTGGGAAGGAGCAAGGCATGAGCATGGTAGACGGACCCACCCCGCTGCCGGAGGCCGCGGCGCGTCAGGCCGCGGAAAACCGGGAGGCGGTCGGCACCCCGCCCGGCGCCAGCGCCGACGCTCCACGCAAGGGCAAGCTGTTCCATGCCTGGAGTGAGAGATGGCAGGCCATGCCGCGACAGAAACAATGGCTGTTCCTGGTCGTGATCGTTGTCTTGGCATACCTGCTGCCCGTTATCAACCCCCCGTTCATCAGCACCGAACCGGGCAACGACTTTCCGCTGGCCTGCCAGCTCATGGCCATCTACGCCCTGGTCGCCGTGGGATTGAACATCGTGATCGGCTACGCCGGCCTGCTGGACCTGGGCTACATCGCATTCTTTGCGGTGGGGTCCTACACCGCCGCCATGCTGACCAGTCCCGACTCCACCTTCATCAAGATCCCCTACCTGTGGACCATCCCCGTGGCCATGGCCGTGACGATGTTCGTCGGCGTGCTGCTGGGGCTGCCCACGCTGCGCCTGCGAGGTGACTACCTGGCCATTGTGACGCTGGGCTTTGGTGAGATCGTGCGGATCCTGGCCACCATCATTCCGGCCATGAAGGGCCAGGTTGGCTTTCAAAACGTCGGCCACCCGCCGGGCGTCGGTGCCGACGGCATCCCGACCTTCGCCAACTCCAATGGCACGCCCTGGTATTGGTTGACCCTGTCCATTTTGCTCGTGGTGCTTTTCCTGGTGGGCAATTTGGAACGCAGCCGTGTGGGCCGGTCGTGGATCGCCATCCGTGAGGATGAGGACGCCGCCGAGACCATGGGTGTTCCCACCTTCAAGTACAAGGTGTGGGCTTTTGCGTTGGGCGCCTGCATTGGCGGTCTGGCCGGCTCGCTCATGGGCGGCCAGGTGGGATTTGTGAACAACCAGAAGTTCGACGTCGTCACCTCCATCTTGTTTGTCGCCGCCGTCGTGCTGGGTGGTTCCGGCAACAAGGTCGGCGCCATCCTTGGCGGGGCCCTGGTGGCTTACATCCCGCTGCGCTTCACGGCCATTGCCGAATACAAGTTCCTGATCTTCGGCCTGGCCTTGTGCGTCATCATGATTTACCGCTCGCAGGGCCTGGTGCCGGCGCGGCAGCGGCTGCTCGCCTACGGCGGCCATGCCTACGCGGCMGTGAGGGCCAGGGTTTCCGGCAGGAAACCGGTGCCCGCCGTGGACGGGGAGGCTGCAAAGTGAGCGAACCAATGGAAGCAGCAGGCCGGCACGCCGGCATTCTTGATGTGGACGCCGACGTGGCCGAGGCCGCGGCGCCGGAACGGGAAATCGCCGTCGAGGTCGGGGAAAACTTGGTGGAGGTCAAGAACCTCACCATGAAATTCGGCGGTCTTGTCGCGATGGACAATGTCAGCTTCAACATCAAGCGCGGCGAAATTTTGGGGTTGATCGGGCCCAACGGCGCCGGCAAAACCACGTGCTTCAATGCCATGACCGGCGTGTACAAGCCAACCAGCGGGCAGGTCCTGTTGGAAGGCAAGCTGCTCAACGGCATGAAACAGCACAAGATCACCAGGGCGGGGCTGGCGCGCACGTTCCAGAACATCCGGCTCTTTGGTGAAATGACGGCCCTGGAGAACGTGGTGGTGGGCCTGGACGCCCGCCACAAGACGTCCGTGGTGGGTGCCCTTTTGCGCCTGCCCCGGCATATCCGGGAGGAAAAGTCGGCGATTGAGCGGGGCATGGCCCTGCTGGAATTTGTGGGCATCGCCGACCAGGCCGCCACGCTGTCCCGGCATCTGCCGTACGGCAGCCAGCGCCGGTTGGAGATCGCGCGGGCACTTGCCACCGACCCCAAGGTGCTGTGCCTGGACGAGCCGGCGGCCGGGTTCAACCCGGCCGAGAAGGAAGAGCTCATGCAGCTCATTCGGACCATTCGGGACGACGGCTACACGGTGCTGCTCATTGAGCACGACATGAAACTCGTTATGGGTGTCACGGACAGGATCGTGGTGTTGGAATTCGGCAAGAAGATTGCCGACGGGAAACCGGCCGACATCCGTGAAGACCCGCGCGTGATTTCCGCTTACCTAGGGGAGCCTGAAGATGACTTTGCTTGAGTTGAACGACGTATCCGTCCACTACGGGCGGATTCAGGCCATTCACAATATGAGCTTCACCGTTGAGGAGGGGGAAATCGTGTCCCTGATCGGTGCCAACGGCGCCGGGAAGACCACCACGATGAAGACCATCTCCGGCCTGCTGAATCCGTCCCACGGGTCCATCACGTTCATGGGTGAGGACATCACCAAGACGAAGGCGCACGTCAGGGTGGTGCAGGGGATCTCCCAGGCACCGGAGGGGCGGGGCATCTTTCCGGCCATGACGGTCGCCGAGAACCTGGACATGGGTACGTTTGGGCGCAAGGACAGGGTCGGCGTCAGCGACGACCTGGACCGGGTGTTCACCTTGTTTCCGCGGCTGAAGGAGCGGGAAAAGCAGTACGGCGGCACCATGAGCGGTGGTGAGCAGCAGATGCTCGCCATTGGCCGGGCCCTGATGTCCCGACCCAAGCTGTTGCTGCTGGACGAGCCGTCGATGGGGCTGGCCCCGCAGTTCATCCGGCAGATCTTCAAGATCATCACCGAGATCAACAGCCAGGGCACCACGGTGCTGTTGGTGGAGCAAAACGCCAACCAGGCCCTGGCCCGGGCCCATCGGGCCTTCGTGCTGGAAACCGGGGAGATCACGCACAGCGGCACCGGCAAGGAGCTGCTGGCCAACCCGGCCATCAAGGAGGCCTACCTGGGCGTCGGCTAGCCGTCCCCCTCATGAACTGACCCGCAAAAGATGTCGAAAAAGTCGCGAATTTTCGTGAAAATCGACATCTTTTGCGGGTCAGTTTTTTTGGGCGGGGACGCGACGCGCGGTGGGACCACAAAAACGTGTCCTATGTCATATGGCGCGTAGTGTCAGATTCCATGGAGCGCAGACACACCGGTGGACAATGCCGCCCATTCGGCAAGTGCCGCGCCTTCCGGAAGGAAGTCACATGTACCGCAAGAACGTCATGACCACCCTCGCTGCCGTCGCCACAGTCGGCATGCTCCTTGGGGGATGTGCCAATCAGGCCGGAACCCCGGGCGGCGCCGCGCCGGGAGGGGAGGCGGGCGCGGTCAGCATTCCGGCGATCACCGCACTTCCGACCCCCAAGAATGCGGTGCTTCCCGCGGGAAACGGCAAGGCCAAGTGCGCCCCCACGACGACGATCGCCTATGTGGGTGCCGAAACCGGACCCAACGCGCAGTTGGGCATCAATATCTTCAATGGCGTTCAGTTGGCCATGAACCAACACAACCAGGCCAACCCAGGCTGCCAGGTGCAGTTCAAGAAGTTTGACACCGAGGGCGATGCGAACAAKGCAACCGGCCCGGTCGCCCAGGTCACGAAGGAACCAAGCATCATCGGCGTGGTCGGCACGGCGTTTTCCGGCGAATCCAGGGCCACCGGCAACATCTTCGAACAGGTCAAGCTGGTGCACATCACGCCCGCGGCAACCAGTCCAAACCTGACCCTCAACGGCTGGACCACCTTCTTCCGCGGCCTGGGCAGCGACGATGTGCAGGGCCCGGCCGCGGCAAAATTGATGACCGGCAAGCTCGGCGCCAAGAAGGTCTACCTGGTGCTGGACGACTCCGAGTTTGGCACGGGCATGGCGAAGACCACCTCCGCCGGACTCGGTGATGCGCTCATCGGCACGGACAAGGTCACGCAGGGACAGAAGGACTTCTCCGCCGCGATCTCCAAGATCATCAACTCCAAGGCCGACGCCGTGTTTTACTCGGGCTACTACGCCGAAGGCGCCCCGTTTGACCAGCAGTTGATGGCCAAGGGCTACAAGGGCACGTTTGTGGGACCCGACGCCCTGAAGGACGACCAGTTCATCAAGCAGGCAGGTGACGCGTCCGCCAACGCGTTCTTCACCTGCGCGTGCGCCGCCGGCGAGCTGATCCCGACCTTTGCCACGGCCTACAAGGCGCTGAACAAGGTGGAGCCCGGAACGTACTCCGTGGAGGGCTACGACGCCGCCACCATACTCCTGTCCGGCATCGACGCCGGCAACCAGGACCGGGCCACCTTGCTGCGGTGGGTGGAGAAGTACGACGCCGACGGCCTGGGCAAGCACTACAAGTGGGACGAGAAGGGAGAGCTGAACGCGCCAACCGTTTACGGCTACAAGGTGGAGGACGGCAAGATCGTTCCCATCGGCGCCATCTAGCAAGCAGCATGATCTGACCCGCAAACGATGTCGAAAAAGTCGCGAATTTTCGTGAAAATCGACATCTTTTGCGGGTCAGTTCTCTTTGGGGGGCTAGAGATCCGTGCGGGAGTCGTTGGGGTAGCTCACGCCCAACTGGCGGCGGGCGCCGTCGAACAGTTCCATGATGGCCACGGAGTCCTCCAGGGGCATGGTGGCGCTCTCCGTCAGCCCGCCCTGGATGCAGCGGGTGACCTCGCGCAGCTGATAGGTGTAGCCGCTGCCGGGATACTCGAAGGTCTCGGTGCGCTCGCCGTCCCAGCCCACCGAAACGCGCAGCCCCTTGGGATTGTTCACGGAGCCGACCGTCTCGATGAAGCCCAGGGTTCCGGAGACGGTCGCCACGCGCGGCCCGTGCGAGGACAGGTAGCTGATGAGCTGGGCCTGGGCGCCGGATGGGTAGCTGAGGGTGAGCGTGTTTTGACTGTCGACGCCGAGGGCCGTCAGCGCGCCGGTCGCGGACACCGTGGCCGGCCGGCCGAGGGCCGCCCAGGCCCACAGCAGCGGGTACACGGTGATGTCCAGCAACGCCCCGCCGCCGTCGGCCCGGGCCCAGATGCGGGCGGAGTCATCGGCCGGCGCCGGAAAGCCGAGATCGGCCCGGACCCACCGGACCTCGCCGATTTCCCCGGACCCGATGACCTCCAGCGCCCGCTGGAAGCCGGGGACGAACCGGGCCCACACGGCCTCCATGAGGAACAGCTTCCGTGCCCTGGCCAGCGCAATCAGGGCGCGCGCCTCCGCTGCCGTAATGGTCAGGGCCTTCTCGCACAGGACATGCTTGCCGGCCTCAAGTGCGGCCTTGGCGATGTCGTAGTGCTGGGCATGCGGGGTGGCGATGTATACGACGTCGACGTCCGGGTCCTGGACCAGCTGGACGTAGCCCGGGGCGCCCGAGCCGGTGGGGCCGCCGTCGTAATAGTGGGATGCGAAGCCGAACCGGGTGGCAAAGGCGGCGGCATTCGCGGCGCTGCGCGAGCTGACCGCCTGCAGCACGGCGTCGGCAAGCAGGGCGAGGTCGGCGGTGACGGTGTGGGCGATGTTTCCGGTGGACACCACGCCCCAGCGCAGCGGCGTGCCGGTGGCGGCCAGGGTCTCCGGGTTGAACGAGGTGTACCAGTCGGGACGGCCGACAAAGCGGGAAGTGGTCATGTCGTCATTCTGCCAGCAATGCCGGGCGTCAGCCCTTGACGGAGCCGCTCATCAGGCCGCCCACAAAATACTTGCCCAGGAGGATGTAGACGATCAGCGTCGGGACGGAGGCAATGAGGGCCCCGGCCATGGAGGCGGCGTAGTCGGTGAGCTGCCCGCCGGCCAGGAAGGACAGGGCAATCGTGACCGGGCCGTTGCGGCCGGAGGAAAAGAACGCCGCGAACAGGTAGTCGTTCCAGGCCGAGGTGAACTGCCAGATCAGCACCACCACGAAGCCGGGCGCTGAGACGGGCAGCACCACCGAGCCATAGGTGCGCAGGATGCCGGCGCCGTCCATGCGGGCCGCCTCGATGAGTTCGTCGGGGACCGAGGCGTAGTAGTTGCGGAAGATCAAGGTGCAGATCGGCAGGCCGTAGACGATGTGCAGCAGCATCAGCGAGGGGATGCCTTGCGGGACGCCAATGTCGCTGACCAGCTGTGTCAACGGGATCATGACGGCCTGGTAGGGGATGAACATGCCGAACAGGATCAGGGTGAAGATGATGTTGGCGCCGGGGAAGCGCCACTTGGAGAGCACGTAGCCGTTGATCGAGCCCAGGAACGATGAGATCAGGGCGGAGGGGACCACCAGCAGGACCGTGCGTCCCAGGGACGGGGCCAGGGTGGTCCAGGCCTTGACCCAGCCGCCGGTTTCCCAGACCTGGGGGAAGAACCAGGCGCGCGACGGGTCGGCGTCGGCGCTGCCCTTGAAGCTGGTGATGAGCAGGACGTAGGCCGGCAGCAGCACCATGATGACAAAGAACAGCAGTAGCGCGTACTTCAGGGTGCGGTTGATGCGGCGCCGGGAGTCGCGCTTGGCATCGGAGCGCATGTCCTGGGCCGAACGCAGGCGGTTTTTGTTGTTCGCCGTTGAGGTGGACATTAGCGCTTCTCCGCTCGTGAGGTGTACATCAGGTAGGGGATGACCACCAGGGCGACCAGGACCAGCAAGATGGTGCCGATCGCGGCCGCATCGGCGTAGTCGCTGCCGATGTATTTAACCCACATCATGGTGGCCGGGACCTGCACGTCGTAGGTGTTGGCGTCGGGGACGATGGCCCGGATCAAGTCGAAGAGTTTCAAGGACATGTGGCCGATGATGATCACGGCGGAGAGCATGACCGGGTTCAGCTGCGGGAAGATCACATAGCGGTAGAGCTTCCACTCGCTGCAGCCGTCGATGCGGGCCGCCTCGCGCAGTTCATCCGGGATGCCGCGGAAGCCGGCGAGAAACAGGGCCATGACGTAGCCGGAGAGCTGCCACACCGCGGGTACGGCGATGGCCGCGATGCCCCACGTGGGGTTGGACCACCAGTCGTTTTGCAGGAAACCCAACCCCACGCTGTCCAGGAGCCGGTTCAGCCCGGTGGTGCGTTCGCCGCCGGGCTGGGAGGTTTGCAGGCTGGAGAGCAGCCAACGCCACACCACGCCGGAGGCGATGAAGGACACCGACATGGGGAACAGGTACACGGAACGGAAGAAGCCCTCGCCCGTGGCCGGCCGCTCCAGGATCCAGGCCCACAGGAAGCCGAAGATCAGGGTGCCGCCCAGGAACACGATGGTCAGGATGAGCAGGTTCCACAGTGAGTGCTGGAAGTTGGGGTCCGCCATCAGGTTGGCGTAGTTTTCCAGTCCCACGTACTTGTTGCTGGGCCTGGCCGTGTGCTGGTTGGTCAGGCTGACGCGGAAGTTTTCAATGATCAACCAGTAGACGAAAACGCCCACCAGGATGATGGTGGGGGCCAGCAGCAGTAGGCCGGGCCCCCAGGTCTTAGCACGCTTTAACACAGCTTGCCTCCCAGAAGAGAATCAATGGCACATGCGTTGGGGGCGGGGCGCAACAGTGCTGTCACGACCCGCCCCCACGAACGCGGATGTTACTTGGCGAACTTTGTGGCAATGGCGGCCGCGGATGTCTGCAAGGTCTCGACGTTGCCGTCGCCGCCGAACTTGCTGACCGCGGTGCTCAGATCGTTCAGCCACGCCACCGGCACCGCGGCACCGTGGGCGAGGGAGGAGACGATCTTGTCCTGGCTGAAGTCCTTGATGGCGCTCTTCTGGTAGTCAGAGAAGTCGTCCGTCTTGGCGGTGGTGTTGGCCGGGATGGAGCCCTTGACCTTGTTGAAGGCGGCCTGGCCGGCGGCGGAGCCGATGGTGGCCAGCCACGCCTTGGCGCCGTCGGGGTTCGGGGCGCCCTTGGGCAGGGTGAAGGAGTCGGCCAGGAAGTCGAAGACACCCTGGGTGCCCGGGGTGGCGAAGTAGGCGTAGTCGGTGCCGGACTTCTTGCCGTCCTGCTCGAATTTGGCCTCCGCCCAGTCACCCATGACGTTGTAGGCCGCTGCGCCGTCCTCGATCAGCTGCGTGGCCGGGGCCCAGTCGCTGAGGGAGTCGCGGTCCGAGTTGGTGTAGGTCAGGGCCTTCTTGTACGCGTTGACGGCCTTCGTGACCTCCGCGCCCTTCCAGTCGGTCTTGCCGTCCCAGAGGCCGCTGTAGCCGTCCGCGCCCAGGCTGGAGAGCAGGATGTTTTCAAACAGCTGAACCTGGGTCCAGGAGCCGGCCACCGCCAGGGGGGTCTTGCCCGTGGCCTTGATCTTGTCCATGTCGGCAAACCAGCCGTCCAGCGTGGTGGCCGGCTTGGCCGGATCCAGACCGGCCTTCTTCAGGATGCTGACATTGGCCCAGACGACGTTGGCCCGGTGAATGTTGGAGGGCACCGAGTAAATCTTGTTGTCCACCGTCAGGCGGTCGATCAGGTCCTTGGGGAACTGCGAGGTGAGGTCGTTGGCCTGGTAGAACCCGGTCAGGTCCTCGAGCTGGTCGGCGTCGATGTAGTCCTGGAGCTCCGCGCCGGCGTGGGCCTGGAAGGAATCCGGCGGGTTGCCGGCCTTGAGCTGGGCCGCCAAAACGCTCTTGGCCTGGGAACCGGCGCCGCCGGCGACGGCCAGGTTGTCAAAGGTGAGCTTGGGGTAGTCGGCGTTGAAGACCTTGACCAACGCATCCAGGCCGGCCTTTTCGGAACCGTCGGCCCACCAGGTGAATACACCGACCTTGCCGGTTGCATCGCTCGGCTTGTTGTTGTCGCTGGGTGTGCCGCTGCCGCCGCCACAGGCCGCCAGGGTCAGGCCCAGCGCTGCAACTCCGGCCAGCAACGATAGACGACGTTGCATGAGTGCCTCCAAGAAGGTTGTGTGAAAAATGATGGGACTGAGTGGGCGAAGAAAAACGCCCGCTATCCAAAAGTTACCTTCATCACTCATTGTCGTCAACTATTTAACGCAACGGATTGGTAACGCCGAGGCGCGCGCTCGGCGGGATCAGCGGCTCTCCTGGGCGAATACCAGGGCGGCCGCGCCCAGGGCCTCGGCCCGGTCGCCCAGGGCGGACATGGTCACGACGGTGCTTTCGCCAATGGTGGGCACGGCGTGGCGGATCAGCCCGCGCCGGATCGGCGCCAGCAGGGTTTCCCCCAGCGGTGCCAGCGGCCCGCCCACCACGATGATCTCCGGGTTGATCATGTTGGCGACGTTGGCGGCCGCCCGCCCGACGGCCATGCCGGCGTCGTCGATGACGCGCAAGGTGGCCGCGTCGCCGGCCTGCGCCTGGGCGATGATGTCCTCGACCGTGATGGTGCGCGGGCCGCCGCGGCTGAGCAGTTCGATCATGATGGCCGTGGACGCCATGGTTTCCAGGCATCCGCGATTGCCGCAGCGGCACACCAGTCCCTGGTCAAAAATGGTGGCGTGGCCGATTTCCCCCGTGATCCCGGTGTGGCCGTAGTACGGGGCGCCGTTGAGGATCAGCCCGGCGCCGATGCCGCTGCCGATCTTCAGGAAGGTCAGGTCCCGGCAGGAGCGGTGCTCCCCCCACGTGACCTGCGCCAGGGCGCCCAGATTGGCGTCATTGTCTGCAAAGACGGGCATTTTGAACGTGGACTGCAATTGCGTGACGATGTCCACGCCGACCCATTCGGGCAGGATCGCCCCCTGGATGACCGTGCCCGTCCGATGGTCGATGGGGCCGGGGACGCCGACGCCGGCCCCGATCACGGACTTGCGCTCGACGCCGGCTTCGACGAGCAGCTCCGCCAGCATGGCCGCGGCGGCGGTGATGCTTTCGGCGGCCAGGTGGCCCACCGGCAGCGGCTGGAACCGTTCGGCCTTGACGCGAAATCCCGGGCTGGCCAGCACCACGCGGACGTGGCTGCGGCCAAAGTCGATGCCCGCGGCCACATCCTCGGGCTCCAGCAACGTCACTGCCAGCGCCCGCCGCCCGGAGCTGGTGGTGGGATGGGTTGCGGCCAGCCCGGACGTGGCCAGGGCCTTGACGATATTGGAGATCGTGGCGGTGGAAAGCCCGGTTGCGCGCGAGAGCTCCGCCTGGGACTGGGGACCGTATTCCCGCAGTGACTCGATGACAAGTTGCTCGTTGCGCTTGCGCAGGGCCGACTGGGAACCGGGCTTGCGGTCGTCGCCGCCGGCGGGGGAGGGATCAGCACTCATACCATGTAGCGTGCATCACCAACCGGCTTGTCGTCAAGAAGTTAACGTAATCGCGTCATAAAGTGGGTCTTGGATTTAGCTAAATAACCAAAATGGATTGGCCGGCCCCGCAATTCAGCCGTGAATGTCCTTGTGCTTGCGGGCCAGCGTGACGTAGTGTTCGGCGTTTTCGCGCACGTGCACCAGCTCGTCGGCGGTCAGCTCGCGCCGGACCTTGCCCGGGACGCCGGCCACCAGCGAGCCGGGCGGGATGACGGCCCCTTCCAGGACCACGGCGCCGCCGGCCACCAGCGAGCCGGCGCCGATGACGGCCCCGTTCATGATGGTCGCGCCCATGCCGACCAGGCAGTTGTCCTCCACGGTGCAGCCGTGAACCACCGCGCCGTGGCCCACGCTCACGCCGTCGCCGATGATGGTCGGGAAGCCCGGATCCGCGTGCAGCACCACGTTGTCCTGCAGGTTGGTGCCGGCGCCGACGGTGATGGCGTTGGTGTCCCCGCGCACCACCACGCCGTAAAACGCGCTGGAGTCGGCGCCCAGGGACGCCCGCCCGATGAGGATGGCCGACGGCGCGACAAACGCGCTGGGGTGCACCAGCGGGGCGTGGCCGTCAAAGGGGATGAGCTGGTTCATGGTGGGTCCGTTCGTCGCCGGTGAGTGGTCCGCAGGGGGAAGCCCGTCCGGGCGGGCTCCTGCGGACCTTGTCCCTGCCGATGCTACCGAAACCGGGTTGCCCGGGCCACGTGCCGAGGTAGCCGGCCCGCACCGAGACTCGCCCTCTTGTGGACGAGTCTCGACGCGGACCGGCTACCTCGGCGGACGGCGGACGGCGCTCGTCAGTCGAAGACGACGGTGCGGGTGCCGTCGAGCAGGACGCGGTGCTCGGCGTGCCACTGGACGGCCTGGGCCAGGGTGCGGGCCTCCACGGCCCGGCCCATCGCCACAAACTTCTCCACCGAGTGGCCGTGGTCCACGCGGATCACTTCCTGTTCGATGATGGGCCCCTCGTCCAGGGCGGCCGTGACGTAGTGGGCAGTGGCGCCGATGATCTTCACGCCGCGGGCGTGCGCCTGGTGGTAGGGCCTGGCGCCCTTGAAGGAGGGCAGGAAGGAATGGTGGATGTTGATGGCCCGCCCGGCCAGGTGCCGGCACAGGTCATCGGAGAGCACCTGCATGTAGCGGGCGAGCACCACCAGCTCCACGTCGTGCTCGGCCACCAATTCCAGCAGCGCGGCCTCCGCGGCCGCCTTGGTCTCCGGGGTGACGGGGAGGTAGTAAAACGGGATGCCGTAAAACTTCGCCAGCGGCTCCAGGTCCCGGTGGTTGGAGACGATGGCGGGGATCTCGATGGGCAGGGTGCCGGAGCGTTGCAGAAACAAAAGGTCGTTGAGGCAGTGCGCGGCCGTGGACGCCAGGATCAGCGTGCGCACCGGGGCGCCGGCGCGATGCAGCTGCCAGTGGAGCCCAAATCCCGCCGCGACCGGCTCGAGGTGCTCGCGCAGGCGCGTGAACGGCGTCGCGGTCTCCACGGCGACCCGCATGAAGAACGTGCCCGTGTCCGAATTGCCGTATTGCTGGGAGTCGATGATGTTGCAGCCGGCCTCAAGGAGCGCCCCGGACACGGCGTGGACGATTCCGGGACGGTCGGCGCAGGAGAGGGTCAGGACATACCCGGCGGGGGAGGCTAAACCGGGGGATTTGGGGTCGGGGAAGCTCTGAGCAGTCACCCGTGCAACGTTACCCGGGAACCGCGCGGCTGTACTACAGTTAAGCTGTTGCAACTGGCGATGAGGTGGGACACCACCGGGGAGCAGCACGAGGGAAGACCCAAAGGATCGTACGCCTGGGCCCAGGGTCACAAGCCAACGCGCGCGTTGGCGGTGGACAGCCCCGTGCTTGCGACAAAAACAGCCCCTGCGTGGTGGCCGTTCACCGGATAATCTGGCCTAGATAAATGTTTCCCACCCAGGAGCCTGTTGTGTCTGTTAATCTCACCCAGTCCRTGACCAATGTTCCGCTCGCCGAGCTGGACCCCGAAATTGCCGCCGTGCTGCGCAACGAGCTCGGCCGCCAGCGCGACACGCTGGAAATGATCGCCTCAGAAAACTTTGCCCCCCGGGCCGTCCTGGAGGCGCAGGGCTCAGTGCTGACCAACAAGTATGCCGAGGGCTACCCGGGACGCCGCTACTACGGCGGCTGCGAATACGTGGACGTTGCCGAAAACCTCGCCATCGAGCGGGTCAAGGCCCTCTTCGACGCCGAATACGCGAACGTCCAGCCGCACTCCGGCGCGCAGGCCAACGCCGCCGCGCTCGCCGCCATGATCACGCCGGGGGAGAAGATCCTGGGCCTGTCGCTGGCCCACGGCGGGCACCTCACGCACGGGATGAAGCTGAACTTTTCGGGCAAGCTGTACAACGTCGCCGCCTACGAGGTGGAAGCGGACACGTTCCGGATCAACATGGACAAGTTGCGCGAGCAGGCCATCGCCGAGAAGCCGCAGGTCATCATCGCCGGCTGGTCCGCCTACCCGCGCCAGCTGGATTTTGCCGCGTTCCGTTCCATCGCCGACGAGGTGGGTGCGCTGCTGTGGACGGACATGGCGCACTTCGCCGGCCTGGTCGCCGCCGGACTGCACCCGAGCCCGGTGCCGTATTCGGACGTCGTGACCTCCACGGTGCACAAGACCCTGGCCGGCCCGCGCTCCGGGGTGATCCTGGCCAAGGCGGAATGGGCCAAGAAGCTCAACTCGGCGGTGTTCCCCGGCCAGCAGGGCGGTCCGCTCATGCACGTGATCGCCGCCAAGGCCGTGGCCTTCAAGATTGCCGCCGGGGCCGAATTCAAGGAGCGCCAGGAGCGCGTGCTTGAGGGCGCGAAGATCCTGGCCGAACGCCTGAACGCCCCCGACGTTGCCGCGGCCGGCGTGTCCGTGCTGACCGGCGGCACCGACGTGCACCTGGTGCTGGTGGACCTGCGCAACTCGCAGCTGGACGGCCAGCAGGCCGAGGACCTCCTGCACAGCGTGGGCATCACCGTCAACCGCAACGCCGTCCCGTTCGACCCCCGCCCACCGATGGTCACCTCCGGCCTGCGCATCGGCACCCCCGCCCTGGCCACCCGCGGCTTCGGCGCCCAGGAGTTCACCGAGGTCGCCGAGATCATCGCCACCGCGCTAAAGGGCGGCGCCGATGTGGACGCCCTGCGCGTCCGGGTGGACAAGCTCGCCGCCGACTTCCCGCTCTACCCCGGTCAGGAGCAGTGGTAGCCGGTATGGCGGCAGGGATTCTCGACGGCCGGGCCACCGCGGCCGCCATCAAGGGCGAGCTGAAGCTGCGGGTGGCCGCGCTGGCCGACCGCGGCATCACGCCCGGGCTGGGCACCATCCTGGTCGGCTCGGATCCGGGCTCCCAGTGGTACGTGGCCGGCAAGCACAGGGACTGCGCGGAGGTGGGCATCAACTCCATCCGCATCGATTTGCCGGAGACCGCCACCTCGGAGGAGGTCCTGGCCGCCGTCCGGCGGCTCAACGAGGACCCCGCCTGCACCGGCTACATTGTGCAGCTGCCGCTGCCGGCGCACATCGACCAGGAGCTGGTGCTGGAGGCCATCGACCCGGCCAAGGACGCCGACGGCCTGCACCCGATGAACCTGGGCCGGCTGGTGGCCAACGTCAACCGCCCCATGACCTCCCCGCTGCCGTGCACGCCCAAGGGCTGCATTGTGCTGCTGGAGCGCCACGGCATCACGCTGGCGGGCAAGCGCGTGCTGGTGGTGGGCCGCGGCGTGACGATCGGGCGGCCCATGGGGCTGCTGCTGACCCGCCGCGACGTCAACGCCACCGTGGTTTTGGCCCACACCGGCACGCGCGACCTGGCCGCCGAACTGCGCCGGGCCGACGTCGTCATCGCCGCCGCCGGCTCCCCGCACATGATCAAGGCCGCTGACCTGTTGCCGGGGGCGATCGTGCTCGACGTCGGCGTCTCCCGCGTGGATGACGGCCACGGCAAGGCGGTCGTCACCGGGGATGTGGAACCGGCCGCCTACGACGTGGCGTCCTGGATCTCCCCGAACCCCGGCGGCGTGGGGCCCATGACCCGTGCCATGCTGCTGGCCAACGTGGTCGAGGCCGCCGAGCGGGCCTAGACTCACCCTCCGGGCCGCGTTCGCCGCTGGTGAAGGCGGTCCGGGGAGCCGGGCGGGTTTGAGAGAATGGAACCATGAACCCTCTTGGCACTGGCAAAATGACGAAACCGGGCAAGTTCACCGGCCTGGGCACCCTGGTGCTGGCAATCGTGTTTTTGGTGGCGATCGTGTTTGCCGCCAACAGCAACACCGTGCTGGGCTGGGTCATCGCGGTGATCGCGCTCGGCTGGCTGGCGCTCTCCACCGCCGTCTATATCGGCGTGCACAAGGCCGCCGCATTTGGCGCCCGCCAGGTGCAGCTGGCCCAGGCCCAAATGGCGCAGCACAGCAGTGCCAAAACCCCGGCCGACGGCGGCACCCACCTGATCTCCGACGGCTCCCGCACGGCCGCCAAGGCACGCGAAATGAAACTGGACCACTCCTTCAAGATCGTCTCCGTCCAGATCGGGGTGGTCAACGAATACCTGGGCCGGGACGACGCCATGGTGGCCCGCGCCTTGGAGACCATCGACATCACCGCCCGCAACGGCCGCGACATGATCAACCCCCGCTGGGAAGCCCAGGAGGCAAAGATGGATGCGGCCATGGACGCCCGGACGCCCGCCTCGCCGACCGAGTCGAAGGGCACCCCGCCCGACGACGAGCCCGTCACCGGCGTCGTCCTGGACTGACACGCCGGCCCGGCCCTGGCGGTCGCGGCGAAACAGGTAAGGTGGAACAGGTGAACAGGGCTATGGAAAACGGTCATTTGAGGATCGCAAGCGTCAACGTCAACGGCATCCGTGCCGCCTACAAGCACGGCATGGCCGACTGGCTGGCGGGACGGGATGTGGACATCTTGTGCCTGCAGGAGGTCCGCGCCCCGGACGCCATAGTGCATGAACTCCTCGGCGCGGATTGGCACATCCTGCACGCCGAGGCCGAGGCCAAGGGCCGCGCCGGGGTGCTCATCGCCACGCGCAAGTCCGCCCTGGAACCCGTGGCCACGCGCGACGGCATCGGCGACGACTACTTTGTCACCTCCGGGCGCTGGGTGGAGGCCGACTACGCCCTGACGACGGCCGAGGGCACCCCCACCACCCTGACGGTGGTCAGCGCCTACGTGCACTCCGGCGAGGTGGACACCCCCCGGCAGGCGGACAAGTACCGGTTCCTGGACACCATGATTACCCGGCTCCCGCAGCTGGCGGCCGCCAGTGACCACGCCCTGGTGGTCGGCGACCTCAATGTGGGGCACACGCCCCGGGACATCAAGAACTGGAAGGGCAACGTCAAGCGGGCCGGGTTCCTGCCGGAGGAACGGGCCTACTTTGACCGGTTCTTTGGCGAGGAGATCGGCTGGAAGGACGTGGGCCGGGAGCTCGCGGGGGAGGTGGATGGACCCTACACCTGGTGGTCCGCACGCGGACAGGCGTTCACCAACGACACCGGCTGGCGCATCGACTACCACATGGCCACCCCCGGGCTGGCGGCTCGGGCCGCCCAGGCCGTCGTAGACCGCGCCGCCAGCTATGACACCCGCTTCTCCGACCACGCCCCGCTCGTCGTCGACTACAAGTTCTAAGGGGACCCCGCGCCACCATGAGTGAGACCACCGCCCGACCCCGCGTGCTGTCCGGCATGCAGCCCTCCGGGGACTCCCTGCATCTCGGCAACTACCTGGGGGCCCTCGTCAACTGGGTCAAGACCCAAGACGACTACGAAACACTCTTCTTCATCCCGGACATGCACGCCATCACCGTGGCGCAGGACCCGGCCGAACTGCGCGAACGCACCCGCAAGACGGCGGCCCAGTACATTGCCGGCGGGATCGACGTCGCCAAGTCCACCCTGTTCCTGCAGTCGCACGTCCCCGAGCATGCCCAGCTGGCGTGGGTGCTCAACTGCATCACCGGCTTCGGCGAGGCCGCCCGCATGACCCAGTTCAAGGACAAGTCGGCCAAGGGCGGGACGGAGATGGCCAGTGTTGGCCTGTTCACCTACCCGGTCCTGATGGCCGCCGACATCCTGCTCTATCGTCCCCAGGGAGTGCCCGTCGGGGACGACCAGCGCCAGCACGTGGAACTCGCCCGCGACCTGGCCAAGCGCTTCAACCACCGCTTCGGTGAGACGTTCACGGTGCCGGAGGCCTTCATCCAGAAGGAGGGCGCCCGCATCTATGACCTGCAAAATCCCACGGCGAAGATGTCCAAATCCGCGTCGGGGCCGAACGGGCTGATCAACCTGCTCGATGATCCCAAGGTCACGGCGAAGCGGATCAAGTCCGCGATCACCGACGCCGACACGGTGATCGCCCACGACCGGGCCGCGAAACCGGGCGTGTCAAACCTGTTGGAGATCCTCTCGACGTTGACCGAAAAGCCCATCGCCACCCTGGTGGCCGAGTACGAGGGCAAGATGTACGGGCACCTGAAGGTGGATGTGTCCGAGGCCGTGGTGGCCCGGATCGAGCCGATCCGCCGACGCACCCTGGAATTGCTGGACGACCCCGCGGAGTTGGACCGGCTGCTGGCCCACGGCGCCGCGAAAGCCCGCGAAATCGCCTCGGTCACGCTGGCTGACGTTTACGCGAAGGTGGGCTTCCTGCCGCCCCTGGGGGTGGAAGCCTAGCCATGCCCGGCATCAGCGAAAGCGCGGCATCACCTGCGCCCCACGCGGACAGCCTGGGCGTGGTCATCTCGATGCCGTCGGAGCTCGCCGGCGAGCTGAGCAACTGGCGGGTCCTGTTCGGGGGCCCGGGCGCCGCCGTCGTGCCACCGCACATCACGCTGGTCTCGGGCCGGGCGACCGGGTCGTGGACGGACGCGGCCGAGCATGTGCGCAGCATTGCCGCCGCGACCCAGCCGTTCACCGTGGAGCTCCGGGGGACCGGGACGTTCCAGCCGGTGTCGCCGGTGGTGTACCTGAACCTGGTCCAAGGCGTCACCGAATGCATGGACCTGCACGAGCGCCTGGAAGGGGGGCCGCTGGAGCATTTGGTGGAGTTTGACTTCCGCCCGCACCTGACCGTGGCGCACGACCTTCCGGAGGATGTCATGGCGCGCGCCGAGAGCGAGATGGCGGAATTTGCGGCCCAGTTCGAGGTGAACAGCATCGGCCTCTTCGACTATTCCCGGGGCGGCTGGGCGCTGCGCGAAGAGCTGGCACTTGGCGGCGACGGGCAGTTTTGACCCGGGCCGCCATGGCGGCTACGTGGAGCGGAAGACGTCGGGTCGGGGCAGGATGGCGATCTCGACGAACGGGCTGAGCACATCGAACGCCGCACTGGTGAAGTCCGCGCTGACGGCCCCGTCGATGTAGGAATAGTTCACCGCCAGGGCCACGTCGATGATCAGGTACTGCCCGGGCGGGACAATCGCCTGCTCGTGGCGCAGATCGAAGCCCCGGAACACCAGGGACGTCTTGGTGTGGTCGTCACTGAACCATCCGTCCGAGTCCACGGCAAGGTCCAGGGCCCGCTGCGTCTGGCCGGACTGGGCCGCCGGCGAGGAGACCGGCTGCGTCCAGGTCTGGATCAGCTCGAGGGTGGGGTCCAGGCTCAGCCGGGCCGAGCCGCCACCCACCAGTCCGCCGCGGGAGTGCACGGTGCCCATGCCGTTGAGCACCAGGAATCCGTCGACGTTGACCACCGCGTAGCCCGCGTCCGGGTTCCGCCACAGGAAGTAGAAATGCAGCTCTTCGGTCCCGACGGACTCGATGATGGCAGAGTTCCAGCTACCGTACAGTTCCCCGTCGTAACGGACTTTGGCCCGGCTGTCCCATGCCAGGATGGTGGAGGAGGACATCTGAAGCTGCTCCGTCGCCCAGATCGACACCGGGCTGTCCAGGACGACATACCGGATGGTGGAGTGCGAACCGAGGGCGACGACGGACTTCAGGGCGGCCCGCTGGTTGGCGACGACGGCGGCCAGCTGGGCCGCGCGGGCCCCGGACCGTCGCTGCGCATCCGCCCTGACCTCCTCCAGACGCCGGCGGTTGCCCGCCCGGGCGGCTTCGAGCCGGCCCTCGAGGGCCTGCGCGTCGGCGCCGGTGCCGGCCAGATATTCGGCGGCCATGGCGCGGGCCGGGCGGGATGGTGCCGGCACCTCCCGTCCGGCCGCGGCACGGCGGGCGGTACCCAGGGCCTCCCGCGCCGCGGAAAACTCCCGGCCGGCGGCCAGCACCGCCTTGAGCCGCGCGGCGTTGAGCGGTTCCTGGTCATTTGGCCCCGGCGTGGCCCGCTCCGGCTCGGAGACCTTCATGGCAGCATCGCCACCTGGACGAACGGGCACTGGACAGTGAGGTTATGCCCGGAGAAGTCCAGGTCGACGGAACCGTCCTGCACGTCATAGGAGGCCACCACGCTGACCTCGATCACCACCACGCCGTGTGGCGGCAGGGTGAAGAAGCCGTACTGGAGGTCGTAGCCCCGGAACACGTCCGCAATCTCCACATGGGTGAAATCCCCGAACCCGCCCGTGTCCACGGACAGTGTCACCGCACGCTGGGTCTGGCTGGGGTCGGCGGGCGGCTCCGTGGGCGGCTGGTTCCACCATTCCATCAGGCGCAGCGTCACGTCCACGTCCAGCTTGCTGAATCGATCGCCCCACAGGATGCCGCCGTGGCCAAGTGCGTCGCAGAAGCCGTTGAGGACCAAGAAACCGTCCACGTTGGTGACGGAGTACCGGTCCCGCGGATTCTCCCAGAGGAAGTAAAACGTCAATTCCTCGCGTCCGGCCTGTTCGGAATCGCCGTCGTTGCCCGCGTGCAGCCAGATTTCCGCTTGGCTGTTCCAGGGTTCGATGTGGGTGGACTCCAGTTCCATGCCGCGGGTTGGCCAGATGAGGAATGGTGCCTCAAGGGCGAAGTATTCCACCGGATCAGGCGGCAGCTGGGCAAGGGCCTCTCGCCGGCCGTCAATTGCCCGGCGGACGGCCTCTCGGGCGGCCGCCGGCCGAGTCCCGGCGGCGGAACGCTGCGCGTCCACGAACCGCGCCGCCTCGGCATTGCTTTCGGCCAGCAGCTGCCCGAACTTGTCCTGGTCGACGCCGGTCGCGGCGAGGGCCGCCGTCAACAGCGCGTCCCGGCGGCGCCGCAACAGCCCGGCGGCCCCCGTTTGCCCGAAACGCGCGGCGGGCCGGCCGCTCCTGGCCGAATGATCCGCGGCGGCCTGAAGAGCCAGCCTGATCTGCGCTTCATTGAGTCTGGGCATGGAACACCTGCCTGATAGTTGCTGCGTGCAGCTGAAGCATAGGGCCAGGGTCGTTACTGCCGTGTTACGCCTGACCCGCTCACGTTTCTCAGGCGCGCCGCCACCTCAGGTGCGTCGTTCCGCTCTCCCCGGTTCCGGTGACGGAAAATGGGGACTGTAGCGCCTCCAGACGTTGAAGTAGCGCCGGCCGCCGACCCACATCCATGCCGCGATGTAGAACAGGCCCACCATGAGCCCGGTGGTCAGGGCGAAACGGGCCTGAGCGCCCCAACTGGCGGAAAGTGCAGCGACGAGAATGCCGGCCAGGGCGGCATTGACCACCAGGATCAGGACCATGCTGCTTCCGGCGACATGGCCGCCGGCGGTTCGTCGCGGCAGCATGTAGTAGCTCTGTTGCGAGCCGGCCCGGTCGTCGTAGCGGGAGGCCATCAGGTAGCGCTCGATCCCGGGATCCAGCTCGGCATAGGCCGCACGGAGCCGGTTCATCGCCAGCACGCAGGAAAGATCCTCAAAACCAACGTTCAGGACCCGGATCTGGGTCAGCTGGCCGACGATGATCACCACCACCAGGATGATGATCGCCAGCAGCACGAAGGTGTCATCGAAGTTCATCGCCTGACCGGCGAGGGCCAGGCTCACCAAGGCGGCGGAGGTGAGCGTGAGGAAGATGCTGATCCTGGTTAGTACCTCCGCCTGCGTGGTGCTCCGCAAGGCGAGCAAACTCCAGTGCTCGGTGGCGAGCAGCTGGGCCCGCACGGCGGGCGCCGCCCGCGCCGTTGCGGCCGCCTTCTCCCCGTCGGCACCGGGTTCGTCCCTGGCCGGGATATTCGTTTCTTCGAACATGCGCCCATTGTCCACCCGCGGCGCCCGGATGCCCATGGATCACCGGCCATGGGTTGGATCATCCCTTGACAGCGGCGCCGGGCCGGATGTAAACCGAGGGTGACCTTCGGTCCATTGGGGCGACCAGGCGGGCATCCGGCCCGGCCGTGAGGGTCGTCGTGCAGCAGTCCGGAGGTTAAGATGAAATCTCGTACCGGAATCCGTTTTCTCTCGCTGGCGGGAGGGGTGACGCTTGCGGTGGCCACCGCCCTGGCAGGCACCACGACGGCATCGCCACCGCTCGCCGAATCGCCCGCCGTGCACCCGGCGGTGAGCGACTTTGTCCAGGTCACCAGTTCGGCGACGCCRCCGACCCAGGCACAGTGTGCCTCTGTGGGCCGGCGGTGTTTCACGCCGCAGTCCACGCGCGCCGCCTACAACGTCGGTCCCCTGTATGCGGCCGGTCATGACGGCCGCGGGATCACGATTGCCATCGTCGACTCCTTCGGTAGCGACACCATGGCCCACGACCTGCACGTCTACAACGAGGCCTTCAATCTTCCGTCAATGTGCGGTGAGGAGGCCGTGACCTGTGCCCCCGGGATGCCCACCTTCAGTGAACTGCACGTGCAGGGCTCTCCGGCCACGAAGGCCCCGCCGGCCAAGAGCAAGGGCACCCGGCAGGAAGACAAGTCGGCATGGGCGCTGGAAGTCGCCCTCGACGTCGAGACGGCGCATTCCATGGCCCCCGGGGCGAACATCCTCCTGGTGACCACCCCGACCGCCGAGACCCTGGGGGTCCAGGGCTTCCCGCAGATGATGGCCGCCGAGCAGTACGTCGTGGACCATCACCTGGCGCAGGTCATTTCGCAAAGTTTCGCCTCCGCGGAGGACGCCTTCGGCAGTCCCCAGTCGTTGCAAAACTTGCGCCACGCCTTCATCTCGGCGGCGCAGAACGGGGTCACCGTGCTGGGTTCCTCCGGTGACGGCGGCACGGCGAACGGCGGCAAGGCGCCCGTGTCCGGCCCCAACGCCGGCAAGCTCTTTCCCTTCCCGACCGTCGAGTGGCCGGCATCGGACCCGCTCGTGACCGGAGTCGGCGGAACGTACCTGTGCACCGACCCGAACGCGACCTCCCAGCGCATCGTGGACAGCGTGAGCCCGCCGGCCAAGTGCCAGGACAACCCTGGTGTCGCCGAAGTCGGGTGGACGTTCTCCGGCGGCGGTTTCAGCCATGTCTTTGCCCGCCCCGACTATCAGGGGACGCTGCCGAGCGGCAGCACCCCGATCGGGACCATGCGAGGCGTTCCGGACATCGGATTGCAGGCAAGTGCCGGTACCGGTGCCCTGGTTTACCTGACGCTCCCGCCGGACGGGCTTAGCGGACTCCTGTGCGGCCAGGCGCCCTGCAGCACCGGTTGGTACGACATCGGCGGCACCTCGCTGTCCTGCCCGCAGTGGGCCGGCCTGGTGGCGATTGCCGCCCAGATCAACGGCGGCGGGCTGGGCCTCATCAACCCCGCGCTGTACCGGCTCGGGGCGAATGCCGCGACGTACGCCAATGACTTCTACGACGTGACCACCGGCAACAACACGGCCGACCCGACGATCGCCGGCTACCCTGCCACGACCGGCTGGGACCCGGTCACCGGGCTCGGCACCCCGAATGCGGCGAATTTGCTGCCCGACCTTGTTGCGGCGGTGCGCGCCGGCTGACCTGGGGCCATGAACGCAAGAGCGCCGCCCCCCGAGCGGGGGGCGGCGCTCACGGCCGGTCGGATCAAGCCGGACCGGTCGGATCAGGCCGGACTAGACCTGGCGGGACAGGATGGCCTGCTTGACCTCGGCGATGGCCTTGGTGATCTGGATGCCGCGGGGGCACGCCTCGGTGCAGTTGAAGGTGGTGCGGCAACGCCACACGCCTTCCTTGTCGTTGAGGATTTCCAGACGCATGTCGCCGGCGTCGTCGCGGGAGTCAAAGATGAAACGGTGCGCGTTGACGATCGCGGCCGGGCCAAAGTACTGGCCGTCGGTCCAGAACACGGGGCAGGAGGACGTGCACGCGGCGCACAGGATGCACTTGGTGGTGTCGTCGTACCGTGCCCGCTCCTCGGCGGACTGCAGGCGTTCCTTGGACGGCTCGTGGCCGCGGTTGATCAAGAACGGCATGATCTCCCGGTAGGACTGGAAGAACGGCTCCATGTCCACGATCAGGTCCTTCTCCACCGGCAGGCCCTTGATGGCCTCGACGGTGATGGGCTTGGTGGTGTCCAGGTCCTTGAGCAGGGTCTTGCACGCCAGCCGGTTGCGGCCGTTGATGCGCATGGCATCGGAGCCGCAGACGCCGTGGGCACAGGAGCGGCGGAAGGACAGCGAGCCGTCCTGCTCCCATTTGACCTTGTGCAGGGCATCCAGCACGCGGTCGGTGCCGTACATGGTCAAGTTGAAGTCCTGCCAGGTGAAGTCCTCGGAAAATTCCGGATCGTAGCGACGCACACGCAAGGTGATGTCGAAGGTGGGGATTTCCCCGCCGCCGCCCAGGTGGGCGGGCAGCTCAATCTTCGACAGCGGCTCGGGGGCGGTTTCAGCAGTTTCCACGGGGCTCATTAGTACTTCCTCACCATTGGCTGGTAGCGCGTGACGACAACGGGCTTGGTCTCCAGGCGGATGCCGGCAATGTGCTCCGCGGAGCTCTCTGCCGTGACAGCCAGGTCCTTGAAGGCCATGGAGTGTTTCATGAAGTTCTCGTCGTCACGGTTCGGGAAGTCTTCACGGTAGTGGCCGCCACGGGATTCCTGGCGGTGCAGGGCGGCGACGGTCATGACCTTGGCCAGTTCGAGCAGGAAGCCCAGTTCCACGGCCTCGAGCAGGTCAAGGTTGAAGCGCTTGCCCTTGTCCTGGACGGTGATGCGGGAGTAGCGCTCCTCGAAGGAGGCGATGTCCGAGAGGACCTTGTCAATGGAGGTGGCCGTGCGGAACACCTGCATGTTGGCGTCCATGGTGTCCTGCAGGTCCTTGCGGATCGCGGCAACCTTCTCGCCGCCGTCCGAGGTGCGCACGTGGTCCAGGAGGGCCACGGTGTGCGCCTCCGGGTTCTCCGGCAGGTCGATGAAGTCGGCCGCCGCGGCGTACTTGGCCGCGGCGACGCCGGCCCGCTTGCCGAACACGTTGATGTCCAGCAGCGAGTTGGTGCCCAGGCGGTTGGAGCCGTGGACGGAGACGCAGGCAACCTCGCCGGCGGCGTACAGGCCCGGGATGATGGTGTCGTTGTCCTGGAGGACCTCAGTGTTGATGTTCGTCGGGATCCCGCCCATGGCGTAGTGCGCCGTGGGGAACACCGGGACCGGCTCCGTGTACGGCTCTACGCCCAGGTAGGTGCGGGCGAACTCGGTGATGTCCGGCAGCTTGGCGTCGATGTGCGCCGGCTCCAGGTGGGTCAAGTCCAGCAGGACGTAGTCCTTGTTCGGGCCGCAGCCGCGGCCTTCACGGACCTCGTTCGCCATGGAGCGGGCCACGATGTCGCGCGGGGCCAGGTCCTTGATGGTCGGGGCGTAGCGCTCCATGAACCGTTCACCCTCGGAGTTGCGCAGGATCGCGCCCTCGCCGCGGGCGGCCTCGGAGAGCAGGATGCCCAGGCCGGCCAGGCCTGTCGGATGGAACTGGAAGAACTCCATGTCCTCCAGCGGGATGCCCTTGCGGAACGCGATGCCCATGCCGTCGCCGGTGAGGGTGTGCGCGTTGGAGGTGGTCTTGAAGACCTTCCCCGCACCGCCGGTGGCCAGGATGACGCTCTTGGCCTGGAAAACGTGCAGCTCGCCCGAGGCCAGGTCGTAGGAGACAACGCCGGCGATGCGCTTTTGCAGGTAGACGGTGCCGTCCTCGCGGGTGGCCTCTTCCTCGACGGTGAGGAGGTCCAGGACGTAGTACTCGTTGTAGAACTCAACGTTGTGCTTGACGCAGTTTTGGTACAGCGTCTGCAAGATCATGTGGCCGGTGCGGTCCGCGGCGTAGCAGGAGCGGCGCACCGGGGCCTTGCCGTGGTCGCGGGTGTGGCCGCCGAAGCGACGCTGGTCAATGCGGCCCTCGGGCGTGCGGTTGAACGGCAGGCCCATCTTTTCCAGGTCGAGGACGGCGTTGATGGCTTCCTTGGCCATGACCTCCGCCGCGTCCTGGTCCACCAGGTAGTCGCCGCCCTTGACGGTGTCAAAGGTGTGCCACTCCCAGTTGTCTTCCTCCACGTTGGCCAGGGCCGCACACATGCCGCCCTGGGCCGCACCGGTGTGCGAGCGGGTGGGGTAGAGCTTGGTCAGTACGGCTGTGCGTGCGTGCTGGCCGGATTCGATGGCGGCACGCATGCCTGCGCCACCGGCCCCGACGATGACGACGTCGTATTTATGGACCTGCATACTGGATGCTCTTTCTCTCTTTACTGCAACAAAAAACTCGTGTTCACTTCTGTTCCCGCCGGCGCGGGGCCGGCGGGGCGCCCATCAAGGTTTGATCCTTGCGGGCGTTCCCTAGGGGACGGGGCAGAAGGACGGGAGGTCGGTGACTGCACCGGCCGGGCACGGATCAAACGTGAAGATCACCAAGGTGCCCAGCACGATGATGACGGCGGCGGCGATGTAGAGCACCGTCTTGAGCGTCATGCGGGTGCCATTGCGCTCGGCGTAGTCGTTGATGATGGTGCGCACGCCGTTGGTGCCGTGCAGCATCGCCAGCCACAGCATGGCCAGGTCCCAGACCTGCCAGAACGGGCTGGACCACTTGCCGGCCACGAAGCCGAAGTCGATGGCGTGGATGCCGTCGCCCACCATGAGGTTCACGAACAGGTGGCCGAAGATCAAGACCAGCAGCACAACGCCGGAAAGGCGCATGAACAGCCAGGCGATCATCTCAAAGCTGGAGTGGGAGGCCTTGTTGCGCTTGTAGTTGGGCGCCTCGGCGCTGGAGCGCGGTGTTTCAATGGTGTTGGAACTCATTTAGTGCCCCCCGAAGACGATGGAGAGGTGGCGGATCAGGAACGGGATCATGACCACGGCCCAGACGATCAGGACGGTCCACAGCATTTGGCGCTGATACTTCGGACCCTTCTTCCAGAAGTCGATCGCAATGATGCGCAGCCCGTTAAAGGCGTGGAACACGATTGCGGCGACCAAGGCGGCTTCCCCCAAGCCCATGATGGGGTTCTTGTAGGCCCCGATGACTGCTGTGTACGCTTCCGGGGACACCCGCACCAAGGAGGTGTCCAAAACGTGCACCAACAAGAATACGAAAATCACTACACCGGTAATCCGGTGTCCCACCCAGGACCACATGCCTTCTCGGCCGCGGTACAGAGTGCCAGCTGGTTTTGTCGGCACTGAATAAACCTTCCTGCATCACCGTGACGCTGGCGTGGTTCCACGCGGGGAAACGCACACGGCGTGAGCACTCGTAACTGAAGCCTAAATTTAGGCTTCGCTTACAGCTTATTCAACTTAGGCGCTCCTTGCTCTATGCGACAAATCACAGCCACGTCATAAAGTGGGGCCCGGCCGCCAACCCCGCGCCCTTTCGGGGGCGACGCCCGTATGCCCGGCCGGCGCCGGCGGGGTGAACTTTTACCGCGGAATCCCGGGATCGCGGGCGCCATCGCTTAGAGTTGTGGCAATGAATACGCAAATTCCGGCCGTACCGGCCACGTCCCGGGCGGAGCCCATCGACAAGTTTGTCGCCGTGATCCCGGCCGGGGGTGTCGGGACCAGGCTGTGGCCGCTCTCCCGTGCCGCGGCCCCGAAGTTCCTCCATGACCTCACCGGCAGCGGGAGCACCCTGTTGCGGGCCACCTATGACCGGCTGGCCCCGCTGACCGGCAACGGGATCGTGTTGGTCACCGGCGAGGCGCACCGCGACGCCGTCTGCCGCCAATTGCCCGAACTTGCCGACGGCGACCTGGTGCTGGAGAACGAACCCAAGGACTCCGGGGCCGCGATCGGGCTGGCCGCCGCCATCTTGTACATGCGCGACCCCGAAACCATCATGGGATCGTTTGCCGCCGACCAGGTGATCAGCCCGGTGGAGAAGTTCCAGGACGCCGTGCGCGAGGCCATCCACACGGCCGCCACCGGCAAGATCGTCACCATCGGCATCAAGCCCACCCACGCCGCGACCGGCTTTGGCTACATCCGCACGGGGGAGCCGCTGGCCGTTGCCGGGGCTCCCAGCGCCCACGCCGTGGTGAAGTTCGTGGAAAAGCCCAGCCAGGACGTTGCCGAGCAATACCTGGCCAGCGGCGAATACAACTGGAACGCCGGCATGTTCGTGGCCCCCGTGGAACTGCTGCTGCGCCATTTGAAGGCGAACACCCCGGACCTCTACGCCGGGCTCATGGAGATCGCGGAGGCGTGGGACACCCCGGAACGGGTGGCCGTGAAGAACCGGGTGTGGCCCACCCTGCCCAAGATCGCCATTGACTATGCGGTGGCCGAGCCCGCCGCCGACGCCGGGGACGTCGCCGTCATTCCCGCGGACTTCAGCTGGGACGACGTCGGGGACTTCGCCGCGATCGCGCGCCTGAACAACGCCCGGGAGGTGGACGACGTCACGGTCATCGGCGAGGGCGCCCGCGTCTTCACCGAGGACAGCACCGGCATCGTGGTCACGGACACCAAGCGGGTCATCGCCTTGATCGGCATCGAGGACGTGGTGGTGGTGGACACCCCGGACGCCCTGCTGGTGACCACACGCGCCCACGCCCAGCTCGTGAAGCGGGCCGTGGACGGGCTCAAGGCCAAGGGCGACACCGACGTCCTGTAGGGAATCGGCGTAAAGGTCCGCCACCGATGACGCCAAGGCCCGGGGACATGGTTAGAGTTTGTTGCGTGCGCAATTATTCGCTGGAAACAGAACCAACCGAGCTGGTGGGCCCCTGGCTGGAGCCCCTGATCGATGACGTCATCGAGTTCCGCCGCGAGCTGCACGCCCACCCGGAGCTGTCCTTCCAGGAACACCGCACCACGGCCCGGATCATGGAGCTGCTGACGGCGGCCGGGCTGCGGCCGCGACGCCTGGAGAGCACCGGGGTCATTGTGGACGTGGGGGAGGGCCCCATAGCGACGGCGCTGCGCGGGGACATTGACGCCCTGCCCATCATTGAGGAGACGGGATTGCCGTTCGCATCCCGCAACCACGGGGTCACCCACGGCTGCGGGCACGACTTCCACACCGCATGCATGCTCGGCATTGCCCTGGTCCTGGCCAGGATGCACGCCGACACCCCGCTGGGCGGCACCGTGCGCATCATCTTCCAGCCCGCCGAGGAAACCATGCCCGGCGGCGCCCTGACCTGCATTGACCAGGGCGCGCTGGACGGGGTGCCGCGCATCATGGCCCTGCACTGCGACCCCCGCGTGGACGTCGGAAAGATCGGCACGCGCATCGGCCCCATCACCAGCGCCTCGGACACCATCAGGATTGCCCTCTCCGGCCGCGGCGGCCACACCTCCCGCCCGCACCGCACCGAGGACCTGGTCTTTGCCCTGGCCCAGATCGCCATCAACGTCCCGGCCGTGCTGTCCCGCCGGGTGGATGTGCGCAGCGGCGTCTCCATGGTGTGGGGGCAGATCAACGCCGGATCCGCCCCCAACGCCATCCCCGGCCACGGGGTCATGAGCGGGACCATGCGCTGCCTGGACCGCGAGGCCTGGCATTCGGCCGGCGAACTGCTGGACGAGGTGGTCCAGCAGGTGGCGGCCCCGTACGGGGTGGACGTGCACCTCGAACACACCCGCGGCGTGCCCCCGGTGGTCAACTCCGAGCACGAGACGGCGCTGATCGAGGCCGCGGCCCGGGCCGAACTCGGCGAGGATTCCGTGGTGCTGGCCCCCCAATCCATGGGCGGGGAGGACTTTGCCTGGTTCCTCCAGGGCATCCCGGGCTCGCTCATGCGCCTAGGCACGCACGTGCCCGGCGGCGAGGAATACGACCTGCATCGCGGGGACTACATCGTGGACGAACGGGCCCTCTCCGTCGGCATCCGGGTGCTGTGCGCCGCGGCCCTGCGCACGCTGCGCACGCCCGCAGCCTAAGACCGGTCCGGGGGGCTAGGCTGGCTGCATGAGCGCCTACCCCACCACGTCCAGGGAAATCCGGCTCGCGTCCCGGCCGTTCGGCTGGCCCGTGCCGGGGAACTTCCGCCTCAGCGAGTCCGCCGTGCCGCCGCTGGCCGACGGCGAGATCCTGGTCCGCAACCTGGCCATGAGCGTGGACCCCTACATGCGCGGGCGAATGAATGACGTGAAGTCCTACCGGCCGCCCTTTGCCCTGGATGCGGTGCTCGACGGCGGCGCCGTGGGTGAGGTCATCGCGTCCCGCAGCGAACGGCGCAGGGAGGGCGACGTCGTCGTGCACGGCCTGGGCTGGCGCGAATACGCCGTGGTTGCGGCGACGGCCACGAAGAAGGTCGACACCTCCCTGGCCCGGCCCAGCGCCTTCCTGGGCGCCCTCGGCATGACCGGGCTGACCGCCTACGCGGGGCTGACCCGGGTGGCCGCCTTCGCCCCCGGGGACACCGTGTTTGTCTCCGCCGCGGCCGGCGCGGTGGGTTCGCTGGCGGGCCAGCTGGCCCGGGTACTGGGCGCCGAACGGGTGATCGGCAGCGCCGGTTCCGCGGCGAAGGCGGCGCACCTGCGCGAGCTTGGCTTTGATGCCGCGTTCAACTACCACGACGGCCCGGCCAGGGACTTGCTGGCCGACGTACTGGGCCCGGGCCGGGGGATCGACGTGTACTTTGACAACGTCGGGGGCGAGCAGCTCGAGGCCGCGATCTCCCTCGCCAATCCGTTTGGCCGGATCGCCCTGTGCGGGGCCATCTCGGCGTACAACGCCACCGCCGCCCCGCACGGCCCGCGCAACCTGGCGTCGGCGATCGGCAAGCAACTGACCCTGCGCGGCTTCCTGGTCACTGCGCACCAGGACCTGGCCGGCGAATTTGCCGAAAAGATGGCCGGCTGGCTGGCCGCCGGGCAGATCCGCTTTGACGAGACCGTGGTCCACGGGCTGGAGAATGCGCCGGCTGCCTTCATCGACCTGCTGCGCGGGGCCAATACCGGCAAGATGGTCATCCAGCTTCAGTGGTAACCGCCTGCGGGGGCGCCGGCCGGGCCGTGCGCCGGGCCGCGCGGCCCGGCCCGGCTCGGGTCACCAATTGGTAACGGTTGCCCAACGATGGCCAGTTCCGCCCGGTCTGGGCTACCGGCGAGTAGAAACTCGGATTAGATTAGGGTCATCACTGACATTCCGGCGCCGGGGGCGGCGACGCGATACTCGTCGCAAACACTTACCTTATGGAGGAACCTTGAAGAATAWGCTGTTTCGCACCGCCAAACGCGGGGCCACGGTGGGAACCATCACGCTGGGGGCAACGGCGCTCCTGCTGACCGGTTGCGGCCAGGCTCCGGCGCCGACCGGCGGTGGCAGCACCACCGGTTCGAACGCCGCGGCCAGCTACCTTGGCTGCATCGTCTCCGACTCCGGCGGATTCGACGACCAGTCCTTCAACCAGTCTTCCTACGAGGGCCTGCAAAAGACCGTCAAGGACCTGGGCATCAAGATGAAGGAGGCCCAGTCCAAGAGCAAGGCGGACTTTGAGCCGAACCTGGGCCAGATGGCCAACGCCGGATGCAACATGACCTTCACCGTCGGGTTCCTGCTCGCCGACGCGACGAAGAAGCTGGCCGCCGCCAACACCGACCTCCACTTCGCCATCATCGACGACAGCTCCATCAAGGCACCCAACGTCAAGCCCGTCGTGTATGACACGGCCCAGGCGGCGTTCATGGCCGGCTACACGGCGGCCTCGGTCACCAAGACCGGCAAGGTGGGCACGTTCGGGGGCATCAACATCCCCACTGTCACCATCTTCATGGACGGCTTCGCCGAGGGCGTGAAGTACTTCAACGAAAAGCAGGGCAAGGATGTGAAGGTCCTGGGCTGGAACGTGGACACCCAGCAGGGCCTGTTCGCGAACACCTTCGACATCATCCAGGAAGGCACCAAGGCCACCAACAACCTCATCGGTGACGGCGCCGACGTCGTCATGCCGGTGGCCGGCCCGCTGGGCAAGGGCGCCGGGGACGCCATCCTGGCCGCCAACAAGGACGGCAAGAACGTCAAGATGATCTGGGTCGACTCCGACGGCTTCCTGACCGCCCCGACCTACAAGTCGATCCTGCTGACCTCGGTCATCAAGACCATGGGCGAGGCCGTGGAGACCATCGTCAAGGACGACCTGGGCGGCAAGTTCGATCCCGCCCCGTACGTTGGCACCCTGGAAAACGGGGGCGTGGCCCTGGCCCCGTTCCACGACCTGGATTCCGCCGTCAGCGCGGACACCAAGAGCCAGCTCGAGACCATCAAGAAGGGCATCATCGACGGCAGCATCAAGGCTCCCTCGAAGTCCAGCCCCAAGTAGCTCCGTTTTTCGATTGTGTTGCGCCGCACGGGCAGCCTTGGCTGCCGGTGCGGCGCACAGTCGATTCAGCACAGAGTCGTCCAACACCGAAGTAGGCGGGCACATCCTTGAAACTAGAACTGCGGGGCATCACCAAGAGCTTTGGTGCCCTGGTGGCCAACGACCACATCGACGTCGTGGTTGAATCCGCCGAGATCCACAGCCTCCTCGGTGAAAACGGCGCCGGAAAATCCACCCTGATGAACGTCCTGTACGGCCTGTACGAGCCCACGGCCGGGGAAATCCTCATCGACGACAAACCCGTGAAATTCTCCGGCCCGGCCGACGCCATGGCCGCCGGAATCGGCATGGTCCACCAGCACTTCATGCTGGTCCCGGTCTTCACCGTGGCCGAGAACGTGGCCCTGGGCGGGGAGTCAACCACGTTTGGCGGCGTCCTGAACCTGGAGGCCACCCGCCAGAAGATCCGGGAGATCTCCGCGAAGTTCGGCTTCAACGTCGACCCCGACGCCCTGGTGGAAAATCTGCCCGTGGGCGTCCAGCAGCGCGTGGAGATCATCAAGGCGCTGGTCCGCAACGCCAAGATCCTCATCCTGGACGAGCCCACCGCCGTGCTCACCCCCCAGGAAACCGACGAGCTCATGGACATCATGCGCCAGTTGAAGGCCGGCGGCACCTCGATCGTGTTCATCTCGCACAAGCTGCGCGAGGTCAAGGCGATCTCGGACACCATCACCGTCATTCGCCGCGGCAAGGTGGTGGGCAACGCCGAGCCCTCCGCCTCCACCACCGAGCTGGCCTCGATGATGGTGGGCCGGGCGGTCAGCCTGACGCTGGAGAAGGCCGACGCCCAGCCCGGGGAAAACACCTTCAAGGTCACCAACGTGACGGTGATGAACGACGCCGGCCAGCGGCTGGTGGACAACGTCACCTTCGCCGTCGCCCAAGGGGAAATCCTCGCCGTCGCCGGCGTGCAGGGCAACGGGCAGACCGAACTGACCGAGGCCGTGCTGGGCCTGCAACGGCACGTCCAGGGCTCCATCACCCTGTCCGGGCGCGAACTGGTGGGCAAGAGCGTGCGCCAGGTGCTCGACGCCGGGGTCGGATTTGTGCCCGAGGACCGCCAGGACGACGGGCTGGTGGGGGAATTCTCCATCGCCGAAAACCTCATCCTTGACCTGTACACCAAGGCCCCGTACTCGCGCGGGGGCAGCATGAACCGGGCCGTCATCGCCAGGAACGCCGAGCAAAAAGTGGCCGAATACGACGTGCGCACCCTCTCGGCCCAGGATTCGGCGGACACGCTCTCCGGCGGAAACCAGCAAAAAGTGGTGCTGGCCCGCGAGCTGTCCCGGCCGCTGAAACTGTTCATCGCCTCCCAGCCCACCCGCGGGGTGGACGTGGGCTCCATCGAATTCCTGCACAAGCGCATCGTGGCCGAACGCGACGCCGGCACGCCGGTGGTCATCGTCTCCACCGAACTGGACGAGGTGCTTGAGTTGGCGGACCGGATCGCCGTACTGTTCGCCGGCAAGCTGATGGGAATCGTCCCCGGCAAGTCCAGCCGCGAGCTGCTGGGGCTAATGATGGCCGGGCTGACCGCCGAGGAGGCCAGGGAGCATCTCCAGGCGCCAGCCGCGCCGACCACCAAGACGACCGGCACCGCCGAAGGAGACCGCGCGTGAGCGAGACGCAAACCAAACCCCAGCCCGCGCCGGCGTCCGGCCGCGGCGGGCAGCTGGTCCGGGAGATCATGAGCGGCAACGCCATGATCTCGGTGCTGGCCGTCATCGTGGCGCTGATCATTGGCGGGATCCTGATCGCGGTCACGGACCCGCGCGTCGCCGCCGCCTCCGGCTATTTTTTTGCGGACCCCGGCGCCACGTTGTCGGCCGTTTGGGCGTCCGTCTCCGACGCCTACGGGGCGTTGTGGCGCGGAGCCACCTACGATCCCTCGGCCCGCACCTGGCAGGGACAGCTGGGCATCTTTGAGACCCTGACGTTCGCCACGCCGCTGATCCTTTCCGGCTTGGCCGTGACCATCGCCTTCCGCGCCGGCCTGTTCAACATCGGCGCCCAGGGCCAGATCATCATCGGCGCCACCTTCGCCGGCGTCGTCGGCTTCCAGATGCAGCTGCCGCCGGTGATCCACCTGCTCGCCGTCATCCTGGCCGGCGCCGTGGGCGGCGCCGTCTGGGGCGGCATTGCCGGATTCCTCAAGGCCCGGACCGGCGCCCACGAGGTCATCGTGACCATCATGCTCAACTACATTGCCGTGTCCCTGGTTTTGTACCTGCTCAAAAACCAGCTCAAGGCCCCCGGCAGCACCAACCCGATCAGCTCGCCCATGCACGAGACCGCCGTGCTGCCGCTGCTGCTGGGCCCCAACTTCCGCGTGCACGCCGGGCTGATCGTGGCCGTGCTGGCCGTGATCGGGGTGGCGTGGCTGCTCAACCGTTCCACCCTGGGCTTTGAGTACCGCGCCATCGGCGCCAACCCGAAGGCCGCCCGCACCGCCGGCATGCTCGTCTCCCGCGGCTACATCACCGTCATGCTGATCTCCGGCGCCCTGGCCGGGCTGGCCGGCGTCGCGCAGATTGCCGGCACCGAAAAGTCCCTGGATTCCGAGATCGCCGGCAGCATCGGCTTCGACGCGATCACCGTGGCCCTGCTGGGCCGCTCCACGCCCTGGGGGACGTTCTTTGCGGCCCTGCTCTTTGGCGCCTTCAAGGCCGGCGGCACCTCCATGGCCGTCAATGCCGACGTTTCCATTGACATTGTTGCGGTGGTGCAGTCACTGATCGTGCTGTTCATCGCCGCCCCGCCGCTGATCCGCTCCATCTTCCGGATCAAGGCCGTACGCCGTGAAGGAGCCAGCGCATGAGCGTCGCAGCCAACATCGAGCCGGCGAAGCTGGTGGACCGGGTCGCGATCCGGAGCTGGAAAACCCCCATCCTGTTTGGGGCCCTGGCGCTGTTCGCGGTTGTCGTCTTCGTCCTGCTCGGACCCGACGGGCACGCCACCTTCCGCATCTCCCAGGACAACGATTTATGGCAGGTCCCCCAGCTGGTGCTGCCGGCCAAGGGGTTCGGCATCGTTGCCGCCCTCATCTGCGTCGTCCTGGCCGCCCTGGCCTACCGGGCGATGAAACGCGACGGGCGCATCGCCAAATGGGTGACCATGACGTTTGCCGTGGTGTTTGTCCTGGGCCTGCTGGTGTGGATCATCGGCGGGACCAAGACCCAGAACATCACGCTCGTGGGGCTGTTCACCGGTGCCATGCTCATTACCATCCCACTGGTCTTCGGCTCCATGTCCGGGGTGCTGTGCGAGCGTTCCGGCGTGGTCAACATCGCCATCGAGGGGCAGCTGCTGGCCGGCGCGTTCACGGCGTCGCTGGTCTCCTCCATCACCCAGAACGCGTTCGCGGGCCTGTTCGCGGCCGCCGTGGCCGGCGTTTTGGTCTCCTTCCTGCTGGCCGCGTTCAGCATCAAGTACGTGGTGAACCAGATTATCGTCGGGGTGGTGCTGAACGTGCTGGTCTCCGGCCTGACCGGGTTCCTGTTTGAAAAGATCATGAAGATCAAGGTCGACGGCGCCAACATCTACAACCAGCCCGCGCACCTGCCGGATCTGCCCATCCCGCTGCTGTCCCAGATCCCCGTGCTGGGCCCGACCCTGTTCCGGCAGTCGATCATCGGCTACTTCATGATGTTCCTGGTGGCCGCCCTCTGGTTTGGCCTGTTCCGCACCCGGTGGGGGCTGCGCATCCGCGCCGTGGGCGAGCATCCCAAGGCCGCGGACACGGTGGGCATCAACGTCAACCGCACCCGCTTCCTCAACGTGCTGGCCGGCGGTGCCGTGGCCGGCGTCGGGGGCGCCTACTTCACGCTGGTGGCCGTGAGCAGCTTCAGCAAGGACATGACCGGCGGGCTGGGCTTCATCGCGCTGGCCGCGCTGATCTTTGGCCGCTGGAATCCGATCGGCGCCGCCCTGGCCGCGTTGCTGTTCGGCGTGGCCGGCAACCTCCAAAGCATCCTCTCGCTGGCCGGCACGCCCATCGACGGGCAGTTCCTGGCGATGCTCCCGTATGCACTGACCATCCTGGCCGTGTCCGGATTCGTGGGCAAGTCCCGCGCCCCCGCGGCCGACGGCCTTCCCTACATCAAGGGATAGCCGATGACCATGGACACCGCCGCCATCAACTGGGACGCGTTGAAGGAAGCCGCCACGGCGGCCATGAAGAACTCCTACTCGCCCTATTCGGCGTTCCCCGTGGGTGCGGCCGCCCTGCTCGAGGATGGCCGGGTGGTCAGCGGCTGCAACGTTGAAAACGCCAGTTACGGGCTCACCCTGTGCGCCGAATGCACGCTGGTGGGTGCGCTGGCAATGACCGGCGGCGGCCGGATCCGGGCATTTTACTGCGTGGATGCGGCCGGGGCCGTCTTGATGCCGTGCGGGCGCTGTCGCCAGCTGCTCCATGAATTCCGGGCCCCCGGGATGGTCCTGATGACCGGCCGCGGGATCCGGACCATGGAGGAGATACTCCCTGACGCGTTTGGCCCCGAGAACCTGGAGAGAACACCATGACCCACGCCTCGCCCTCCGGCCCTGCCTCTTCCGGCCCTGCCGGGACCGCCTTCGACGCCGTCGACATCATCCGCACCAAGCGCGACCGCGGCACGCTCACCGCCGAGCAAATCGCGTGGACCATCGACGCGTACACGCGCGGGGCCATCGCCGATGAACAGATGGCCGCCCTGAACATGGCCATCCTGCTCAACGGCATGGACCGGGCGGAAATATCGCAGTGGACCGCCGCCATGATCAACTCCGGGGAACGCCTGGACTTCTCCGCCCTGCGCACCCCGGCCGGCGTGCCGATGCGCACCGCGGACAAGCACTCCACCGGCGGGGTGGGGGATAAGATCACGCTGCCGCTGGCGCCGCTGGTGGCGGTGTTCGGGGTGGCGGTTCCGCAGCTGTCCGGCCGCGGCCTGGGCCATACCGGCGGCACGCTGGACAAGCTGGAGGCAATCCCCGGGTGGCGGGCGGACCTCACGAACGAGCAGATGATGCGCCAGCTCTCCGAGGTGGGCGCCGTCATCTGCGCGGCCGGGGCGGGTCTGGCCCCGGCCGACAAGAAGCTCTACGCCCTCCGCGACGTCACCGGCACGGTGGAGTCCGTCGCGCTGATCGCCTCCTCGATCATGAGCAAGAAGATCGCCGAGGGCACCGGCGCGCTGGTGCTGGATGTAAAGGTCGGCTCCGGGGCGTTCATGAAGGATGCCGATCATGCCCGCGAGCTGGCCGCGACCATGGTGGCGCTGGGCCAGGACGCCGGGGTCAACACGGTGGCCCTGCTCACGGACATGTCCACGCCGCTGGGCCTGACCGCCGGCAACGCCATCGAGGTGGCGGAATCGGTGGAGGTGCTCGCCGGCGGCGGCCCGGAAGACGTCGTCGAGCTGACCGTTAGGCTCGCGGAGGAAATGCTGGCCGCCGCCGGGGTCCGCGACGCCGATCCCGCGGCGGCCCTGCGCGACGGCCGGGCCATGGACGTATGGCGCAGGATGATCGCCGCCCAGGGCGGGGACCCGGACGCCGCGCTGCCGGCGGCCCGCGAATCCGAGGTCATCTACGCACCCGCCGACGGCGTGCTGGTGGGGCTCGACGCCCTGAGCGTGGGCGTCGCCGCCTGGCGCCTCGGGGCCGGACGGGCGCGCAAGGAGGACGCCGTCCAGGCCGGCGCCGGGGTGCGGATGCACGCCAAGCCGGGCGCGCTGGTGCGGGCCGGGGAGCCGCTGATGACCCTGCTGACGGACACGCCGGAGCGGTTTGGGCGCGCCCGTCAGGCCCTGGAGGATGCGGTGACAATTGCGCCGGAGGGCTCCGCCCCGGCGTCGAAACTGATCATTGAGCGCATCGGGTGACCCGCCCGTCCCCTCGCCAGAGCGCCGGGGGAAAGATAGCCCCAAAGACTGATACCCGGACCGCTCCCAACGTGGGAAACTAATGAGTGACAGCCCGCCAGAGGAGAGGAACCATCCCCGGTGGATTTCTTGCACACCATCGATCAGATTAATTTCGTGATCGAGCACTCAGCCGCCCAGTGGTGGGTCACCCCACTCGTGGCGCTGTTCTGCCTGATCGATGGTTTCTTCCTGTTCCTGCCCAGCGAGACGGCCATTGTGGCCTTGTCCTCGATCGCGGCACGGACCGGGCTGCCCAACATCTGGCTGCTCATGCTCGGCGCCAGCATCGGGGCCGTGATTGGCGACAACATTGCCTACTTTATGGGCCGGCGGCTTGGCACCACCCGGTTCAAGTGGATGCGCAGGCCGCGCGGGGCGAAGGCGTTCGCCTGGGCGGGCCGGGAACTGGAGAAGCGCGGGGCCATCCTGATCTTCACGGCCCGGTACATCCCCGTGGGCCGGATCGCCGTCAACTTCACCGCGGGGGCCACCAGCTTCCCGTGGCGCCGGTTTGCCGTGCTCGACGGCGTGGCCGTGGTGACATGGGCCGGCTACTCCGTGGCGGTGGGCACCTTCGCCGGCCGCTGGGTGCACGACAACCCGCTGCTGGGCGTGGGAATCGCCATTACCTTTGCCATCGTCATCGGCTTCCTCGTGGACCACGCCATGAAGTACCTGCACCACTACCTGGAAAAGCGCGGCAAGCTGGCGCCCCGCCCCGCCCCCGGTTCGATGGCCGTCGCCCTGGTCGCGGCCGCCCGCGCCGAGGCGGCCCGGGCGGAGGCGGCCCAGGCGGGCGCCCGGGCGGAGGCAGCGGCCGGACCGGCCCCGGCCGCCGCCGGACCAAACGCGCCGCGCCCGGCGCCGACCGGCGTCGAACGCGGAAAACAAATTGCCGGTACGCCCGTAGCGCAGGGGACCACCAAGAACTAGCGCGGGCCCGGATCGCTCCCTAGAGTTGGAACGTGACTAAGCCAACTACAGAGCCCCTGCCCGTTTCCCCGTCCCCCGTCGACCTGAAATCCCTGCCGAAGGTTTCCCTGCACGACCACCTGGACGGCGGCTTGCGCCCCGCCACCATCATCGAGCTGGCCGCCGAGGCGGGCCACACGCTCCCGTCCACGGACCCGGAGGAGTTGCGCCGCTGGTTTCTGGACTCGGCGGACTCCGGCTCGCTGGTGCGCTACCTGGAAACCTTTGATCACACCATTGCGGTCATGCAGACCCATGACGCCCTGGTGCGCGTGGCCCGCGAGTTCGTCGAGGACCTGGCGGACGACGGCGTCGTGTACGGGGAAGTGCGCTGGGCGCCCGAGCAGCACCTCACCGGCGGGTTGACGCTGGATGAGGCGGTCGAGGCCGTGCAGGAGGGCCTGGAGGCGGGCATGGACGCCGTGGACGAGGCCGGCGGCTACATCGAGGTGGGCCAGCTGGTCACGGCCATGCGGCATGCGGATCGCGGCGCGGAAATCGCCCAGCTGGCCGTGCGCCACCGCGACAACGGCGTGGTGGGCTTTGACATCGCGGGGGCGGAGGACGGTTTCCTGCCGTCGCTCTTCACCGAGGCCTTCACCTACCTGGCCGAAAACAACTTCCCGACTACCGTCCACGCCGGCGAGGCCGCCGGGTTGGACAGCATCCAGGACGCGCTGGTCCACGGCCGGGCGCTGCGCCTGGGCCACGGCGTGCGCATTGCCGAGGACATCCACCTGGACGTGCAGGAGGAGGACGGGCACGACGTCGGCACCGTTTCGTTGGGGGACCTGGCCCAGTGGGTGCGCGACCGCCAGATCCCGTTGGAGCTGTGCCCGTCCTCGAATCTGCAGACCGGGGCCATTGCCGCGTTTGGCACCACGATTTCCGAGCACCCGATCGACCTGCTGCACCAGCTGGGCTTCAACGTCACGGTCAACACGGACAACCGGCTGATGAGCGGGGTGACGCTGACCGGGGAGTTTGAGCTCCTGGCCAAGACGTTTGGCTATGACATTGAGACCATCCTGGAGCTCACGCTCAACGCCGTGCACGCCGCGTTCCTGCCGATCGAGGCGCGCGAGCAGCTGGCCGACTACATCATCGAGTTTTACGAGGACGCCCTTGACGGTGATGACCAGGACTAATCCCGCCCTGGGGGTCGCTGTCGAGCGGTTGGCGGCGGTCATCACGGACCTTCGCGAGCACTGCCTGTGGACGGCGGCGCTGACGCACGAGTCGCTGATCACCTACCTGATCGAGGAATCGTATGAGCTCGCCGATGTCGTGGAGGCCGGTCCGGGGCCCCTGGACGTCGGCGAGCTCAAGGGGGAACTGGGCGACATCCTCTACCAGGTGATGCTGCATTCCCGCCTTCAGGAGGAGGCGGGCGGATTCACGCTGGCGGATGTGGCCGATCACCTGCGCGAGAAACTGGTGCGCCGCAACAGCCACGTATTTCGCGGCGACGGGACGCTGCAGGAGCGGTTTCCGCAAAGCATTGCCGAGATCGAGCGTAACTATGCCGCGGCGAAGTCGGCCGAGGGGTTCGGGGCGCCAGGGGCTCCTGCGGCGTCCGTGTACGGTTCCCTGCCGGCGTCCCTGCCGGCCCTGGCCCTGGCCGCGAAGACCCTGGACCGTGCCGTTGCCGCAGGCCTGGGCGGCACCCTCCCACCGTCCGCAAGCTCGCCGGGGCCCGCCCTGTCCGGGCCCTCCCTGCCGGGGCCAGGCGGACCGGGGCCAGGCGGACCGGACGGCCCGCCGCAAACGGAGGACGAACTCGGGGAGCTGCTCTTCGACGTCGTCCGTGCCGCGCGGGCCCGCGGATTGGATGCCGAACGGGCGCTGCGCAACGCGGTGCGCCGGTACCAGGCACCCTAACGCTGCCGGCCCGCTTGGACGCTGCCGGCCCGCATGGACGCTGCGGCCCGGCAGCGGTCAAGCGGGTGGGCAGCGTTCGTGGGACGCGGTGCGCGGGCGTTAGTCGGACAGCAGCTTGTAGACGGTCCGACGGGCCGCATCCAGGGCCTCCGTGGCGGCCTTGATCTGCTCCTCGGACCCGCCAAGCCCGATTTGCTGGACGGCGCCGATCAATTTGCCCATGCTCGTGCGCAGCTCGGCGCTCACGCTGGCCTCGTCGTGGGCCTCGGTCCACACCTGGGCCATTTCCTCGGCATGGTCGGCCACGTAGCTGCGCCCGGCGTCCGTCAACTCAAATTCGGTGCGCTTGCCGTTGCCGACCGAGGCGATGAGTCCTTCGGCCTGCAGTGCGGCCAGGGCGGGGTAGATGGAGCCCGGGCTCGGACGCCAGGCGCCGTCGGTATGGGTGGCGATGGCACCGATCAGGCCGTACCCGTTGTAGCTGTGCCGGCTGAGCAGGGACAGGATCGCGCTGCGGACATTGCCCTTGCGGACCCGACCGGCGCGGCCCATCCCGCCCCGGAAGCCGGGACCAAAACCGGGGCCGAAGCCGCCGCCAAAGCCGCCGAAGCCGGGGCCGAAGCCACCGCTGAACCCGCCGAAGCCGGGACCGAATCCGCCGCTGAACCCCGGAGGGAACCCGGGGCCGAAACCGAAGCCGTGGCCGTGGCGGTCGTGCGGACCGTGCCCGGATCCCTCGGGAAAGTCGCCGCCGCGCTCATCACCCGGACCGGAAAATTCACCTTCGCCGGTGGGGGAGTGGTGGTCGTGGTGGCAGCGGGCCTGACCGAAAGGAAAGCAATAGGATTGTTCCGGATTGTTGAAGTTGTTCATGACTCTTGCCTGTTCAAGGACAGATTTTGGATGAGGGAGGGCGGTGACGCGGAGCCCCTGTACGGGGACTCTCCGGGTCCGCCCGAGGCGGCGGCGCGGTGTTGCGGTCGCGGCCGCTGATGGCATGTACTCGCGGCATGATACATCGCGATACTTAACGATATATCGCTGCATTCGGTGATTCCATACCCCGGATGGAGAAACTTTTCCCGGCGGCCGGCTCAGCACCGGCCGGGCGCTGCGTCCCATGCGTAGCAATGGGTGTCCGGTCATCGCGACCCGTTAGGATTGAGGCGACAGCGAGGTCGACCTTTATCCGCTCGAAGCTTGAGGAGCACTACGTGGCACTTATTGAAGCCATTCACGCACGCGAAATTTTGGATTCCCGCGGCAACCCCACCGTTGAGGTCGAGGTCCTGCTGGCGGACGGCTCGGTGGGCCGGGCCGGCGTTCCCTCCGGGGCATCGACCGGCGCCTTCGAGGCCGTGGAGCGTCGCGACGGCGACAAGGCCCGCTACCAGGGCAAGGGTGTCTTGCAGGCCGTTGAGGCCGTGCTGGAGGCGATCGCCCCGGAACTTGAGGGCATCGACGCGTCCGAACAGCGCCTGATTGACTCCATGATGTTGGAACTGGACGGCACCCCCAACAAGGGCAAGCTCGGCGCCAACGCCATCCTGGGCGTCTCCCTGGCCGTGGCCAGCGCCGCGGCCGTGTCTGCCGACCTCCCGCTGTACCGCTACCTGGGCGGCCCCAACGCCCACGTGCTGCCGGTCCCGCTGATGAACATCCTCAACGGCGGCTCGCACGCCGATTCCGACGTCGACATCCAGGAATTCATGATCGTCCCCTTGGGCGCGTCCACGTTCTCCGAGGGCCTGCGCTGGGGCGTTGAGGTGTACCACAACCTCAAGGCCGTCCTGCAGGAAAAGGGCCTGTCCACCGGCCTGGGCGATGAGGGCGGCTTCGCCCCGAACCTGCCGTCCAACCGTGCCGCCCTGGACCTGATCCAGGAGGCCATCAAGCGCGCGGGCTACGAGGCCGGCAAGGACATTGCCCTGGCCCTGGACGTGGCCTCCTCCGAGTTCTTCAAGGACGGGACGTACCAGTTCGAGGGCAAGTCCCTCACGGCCGCCCAGATGAGCGCCTACTACGAGGACCTGTTGCGCGACTACCCGCTGGTCTCCATCGAGGACCCGCTGGACGAGGACGACTGGGAGGGCTGGAAGGCCCTCACGGACGCGATCGGCGACAAGGTCCAGATCGTGGGCGACGACCTGTTCGTGACCAACCCGGAGCGCCTGGCCCGCGGCATCGAGACCAAGACCGCCAACTCGCTTCTGGTGAAGGTGAACCAGATCGGCTCCCTGACCGAGACCCTGGACGCCGTGTCCATGGCCCAGCGCGCCGGCTACACCACCATCACCTCGCACCGCTCCGGCGAGACCGAGGACACCACCATCGCGGACATCGCCGTGGCCACCAATGCCGGCCAGATCAAGACCGGCGCCCCGGCCCGCTCCGAGCGCGTGGCCAAGTACAACCAGCTGCTGCGCATCGAGGAGGACCTCGAGGATGCGGCACGTTATGCAGGTCGCAGCGCTTTCCCGCGTTTCACGGCCTAAAGATGCGCCGGCGACTGGCTAAGGTGGAATACACACCCTAGCCGGTCGCCCGGCCGCACCCGTTGGAGCCGTCGGCCATGCCGGCGGTGACGCGGGAGGGCCGTCGCAGAAGTATCAGGAGAGTCATGGCCACGCGTCGCCCCAAAGTGCCCAGCGCTCACTACACGGCCGGGACTGCGGTCCCCGAGTCCGCCACGGCAGGCGAGCCGTCCGGGCACGGCACGACGCCGGCCCCACAGTCCGGCGGCCACCGCACCTCCGGTGCCGCGAAGGCCGGGCGCCGGCGGGTCACCGCCGGCACCGACACCGGCAGTTTTGGGCCCGGCAGTTTTGGGCCCGGGGTGATCGGGCGCGACGGGGCCGGCTCCGCCCCCGTGCCGGCGCGTTCGTTTTCCGGCCGGTTGCTGGTTTTGGCCCTGGCCATGGGAGTGCTCACCATCATGCTGACCCCCAACGTCCACACGTTCATGGAGCAGCGCGCCGAGATTTCCGCGCTCAAGGCCGATATCGCCGCGCAGCAGACCATCCGGTCCGGGATTGTCACCGAGCTGGCCCGCTGGGACGATCCGGCCTATATCCGCCAGCAGGCCCGGGACAGGGTGAGCATGCTCATGCCCGGTGAGACCGGCTACTGGGTGTATGGCGCCAACGGCGTCCTCCCGCAGGGCCAATCCGCGACAACCCCGGGCATTGCCTCCGCAAAGAACGCCCTGGCGGTCACCACGCAGCCATGGGTGGACGGGCTGTGGGACGCCGTCCAAAAATCGGCACAGCCGGCCGCCAAGGAGTCAAAGACCAAGGGCGCCACGACGGTGCCCACGCCGGCGCCGGCGGCGAAATAGCCGCCGGCGATCGCGTGGGCCGCCGGCACGATAAAATGGCAGGTTGAACCTGGCGGAGGAAACCGTTAGCAGCCCGCCGCCACATCATTTCGAAGGAAGGACGCCGGTGTCCGCATCAGCAAGCCCCGCCGCACGCGGGCCCGAACCCACCCAACACGATCTGGACACCCTGAGCCGGCAGCTCAACCGGCCCGTCCGCGACGTCGTGGAGATCCCGGCCCGCTGCGTGTGCGGCAATCCGCTGGTGGCCGCAACCGCCCCCCGGCTCAGCAACGGCATCCCGTTCCCCACCACCTACTACCTCACCCATCCCGTCTTGACCGCCGCGGCGTCCCGGCTGGAGGCCGCCGGGCTGATGACCGAGATGACGGACCGGCTGGCTGCCGATACGGCCCTGGCGGCCGCGTACCGGCGGGCGCACGAGGCGTACCTGGCGGCCCGCGCCGACCTTGGCCGGCGCGCCGGCACCGGGCCCGTGCCCGAAATTGACGGGATCTCCGCCGGCGGCATGCCCACCCGGGTGAAATGCCTGCACGTCCTCGTGGGGCACGCCCTGGCCGCGGGTCCCGGCGTGAATCCGCTCGGCGACGAGGCCGTGGCCGCCCTGGCCCCCTGGTGGACCGCGGACACGTGCCACTGCGCCGGGGCCTGGGACGATGCGGCGCCCGTGCCCCGGAAGGACCTGAGCCGGCATGTGCGGCACCTCCCCGACGAATAGTGCCGGTTCCCTCCCCGCCTGCCCAGCCTCCCGCCCCGAAAGGCCCTTCCATGCGTGTAGCCGCCATTGATTGCGGTACCAACTCCATCCGCCTGCTCATCGCCGACGTCACTTCCGGCGCGGGCGGCCCGGGCGATGCTGCCGTGACGCTCACCGACGTGCACCGGGAGATGCGCGTGGTGCGCCTGGGCCAGGGCGTGGACGCCACGGGCATGTTGGCCCCCGAGGCGCTGGAGCGCACCTTTGCCGCCGTCACGGACTATGCGGCCCTGATCCGCGCCAACGCCGTGGAACGGATCCGTTTCGTGGCCACGAGCGCCACCCGCGACGCCGGGAACCGCGACGTTTTTGTGGAGGGCATCACGGCCCGCCTGGGCGTGGCACCGGAAGTGGTTTCCGGTGCCCGGGAGGCGGCCCTGTCCTTTGCCGGGGCCACCAGCGTGCTGCCGGCCCTGGATGACGAACTGGTCCTGGTGGTTGACCTGGGCGGCGGCAGCACCGAGTTCGTGGTGGGCAATGCTGGGGGAGTCCGGGCCGGGCTGAGCACCGACATGGGGTGCGTCCGGTTCACCGAACGGTTCCTGCGCAGCGACCCGCCAACCGCCGCGGAGATCGCCGCCGCGGAGGCGGCCGTCGAGGCCATACTGGCCGAAGTGCAGGCCACGATGGCACTGGGCAGCGTGACGAAGGTGGTGGGCGTGGCCGGCACCGTCACCACCATCACCGCCCGGGCGCTCGGGCTGGCGAGCTACCAGGCTGAGGTGATTCATGCCGCCGTCGTCCCCTTGGCCGACATTGACCAGGCCGCCTCGGAACTGCTGGGCATGGCCCGGGCGGACCGGGCGGCCCTGGGCATCATGCACCCGGGCCGCGTGGACGTCATTGGGGCGGGAGCGCTGATCTGGCGCACCGTGCTGCGGCGGCTCGCGGCGCTGACCGGGGGACGGCTCGATGCGGCAACCAGCAGCGAACACGATATTCTGGACGGAATTGCCCTGGGCGCGGCCGGGGACCCGTCCTGAGGACCAGGACATCCCCGGCCGGCGACCGCAACGGAATCGAGTGTTCATGCCTGTAGTGCCACGGTTGCGCAGCGTCGCTGCGGCCGCGCTGACGCTTGCCCTGCTGGGGCCGATGGCCCTGGTGGGCGCCTCCGCCGCGTCCGCCGACGATATCCGCAACCGCGAATACTGGCTGGACCAGTCGGGCATCACGAAGGCGTGGGACATCTCGCAGGGCGCCGGCGTGAAAGTGGCCGTGATCGACAGCGGCATCGACGCAAAGCACCCCGATCTGAAGGGCGCCGTCGTCGGCGGGGTGGACATGTCCGGCTCCGGCGCCGCCGGCGGGACCAAGGGCGTGGGGGCCGAACCCGAGCACGGCACCCTCGTGGCGACCATGCTGGCCGGCCGCGGCCACGCCGATTCCAGTGCCCCGGCCGCCACCAAGGGCACCGCGAATGCCAAGGAAAAGGTGGGCGCGGGCCCCGCGGGCGTCATCGGCGTCGCACCCAAGGCGCAACTGCTGAGCATCTCCGTCTGGCTCGGCAGCAACAACCCTTCCGGCAAGAACATTGACGACCAGATTCCGGCCGCCGTGACCTGGGCCGTGGACCATGGCGCGAAGGTCATCAACATGTCCCTGGGCAGCACGTCCACGGCCTGGCCGCAAAGCTGGGATGCCGCGTTTGCCTATGCCGAGGCCAAGGACGTGGTGATCGTGGCGGCGGCCGGCAACCGGAAAACCGGCAGTGAACAGGTGGGCGCCCCCGCCACCATCCCCGGCGTCCTGGCCGTGGGCGGCCTGGACAAGGACGGGACGGCCAGCGTCGATTCCTCCTCCCAGGGCATCAGCATCGGCGTCAGTGCCCCGGCCGAGGACCTGGCCGGCGGCCTCCCCGGCGGTGGCTACGCCCGGTGGAGCGGCAGCAGCGGCGCGGCCCCGATCGTGGCCGGGGTCGCGGCGCTGATCCGCGCCAAGTACCCGAAGATGTCGGCGGCCCAGGTGATCAACCGGATCATCAGCACGGCCAAGCCCAAGGGCGACGGGGTTCCCAACGCCATTTACGGCTACGGCATCTTGGACGCCCGGGCCGCGCTGTCCGCCGACGTCCCGCTGGCGACGCGCAACCCGCTGGGCAGCATCACCGACTGGATTCGGGTGCACCGCCGCGGCCAGGCGTCGCTGCCGCCGTCCGCCGGCGCCGCCGCCACCGCACCCCAGCCCAAGTCCACGCTGACCGACGCCGCCGCGCCGTCACCGCTGCCGGACGCCGCCCTGGCCAGCGCCACCCCGGCCGTCGTGGTTCTTGGCTCGGCGGGCCTGCTGGTGCTGGTCATCCTGGCCGGCGGCACGCATCTGCTGGTCGCACGACGCCGGCTGCTCACCGAGGCCTCCGGTGCACCCGTGGGTTCCGGGGCGGGTGACGGCGGCAAGCACGGCGCCGACACCCCGGCCGGCCCGGCCCCGGCGTCCTCCGGCACCAACAAGCACTGAGGGCGGGGCCGTCTGGCCGGCGCCCGCCCGGATGACGCACGTCACTTAATGCGCTAGTGAATGTTTTCACAAACGGTTGTATCATTGAGACATGGGACTCACACCAACATATTCAACCCGTCCGCGCGTGCTCGTAGTCGGCGGTGGCTACGTAGGCCTGTACACGGCCCTGCGCCTGCAGAAGAAGATCGCGAAGTCCGGTGGCATTGTCACCCTCGTCGATCCGCTGCCCTACATGACCTACCAGCCCTTCCTGCCCGAGGTGGCCGGTGGCAACATTGAGGCGCGCCACGCCGTCGTCTCCCACCGCCGGCACCTACGCGAGACCGAGCTGATCCAGGGTTCCGTCACCGGGATCGACCACGAGAACCGCACGGCCGTCATTGCCCCGGCCGACGGCGGCGCCCCGTTCGAGCTGACCTACCACGACGTGGTCCTGGCTGCCGGCGCCATCACCCGCACGTTCCCGATCAAGGGCCTGGCCGAATCCGGCATCGGGCTGAAGACCATCGAGGAGGCCGTGGCCCTGCGCAACCAGGTGCTGTCGCTGATCGAGAAGGCCTCCACCGAGACCGACCCCGCCAAGCGCAAGCGCGCCCTGACGTTCGTGGTCGTCGGCGGCGGCTTTGCCGGCATCGAGACCATTGCCGAGCTGGAGGACATGGCCCGCGCCGCCGCCAGGCTGAACCCGCGCATCGAGGAATCCGAGCTCCGCTTCGTGCTCGTTGAGGCCATGGGACGCATCATGCCCGAGGTCACCGAGTCCCAGGCCCTATGGGTGGTCGAGCACCTGCGCAGCCGCAACATCGAGGTCCTGCTCAACACCTCCTTGGACAATGCCGAGGACCACAACCTCAAGCTCATCAACCTGCCGGCGAAGACCGTGGCCCAGCAGTTCGACGCCGACACCCTCATCTGGACCGCCGGCGTCATGGCGAACCCGATGGTGCGCTCCACCGACTTCCCGGTGGAACCGCGCGGCCGCGTGTCCGTGAACGTGAACCTGCAGGTCTCGGGCGAGTTCGGCGTCATCCCCAACGCCTGGGCCGCCGGCGACATCGCGGCCGTCCCGGACGTGACCGGCGGCCTGCCCGACGGCACCTGCGTCCCGAACGCCCAGCACGCCCTGCGCCAGGCCAAGCGCCTCGCCGCGAACCTGTGGGCCAGCCGCTTCAACAAGCCGCTGACCGGGTACAAGCACAAGAACCTCGGTGCCGTTGCCGGCTTCGGCGAGTGGAAGGGTGTTGCCAAGATCATGGGCATCCAGCTCAAGGGTGCCCCGGCCTGGCTGGCGCACCGCGGCTACCACGGCCTGGCCATGCCTACCGTGGAGCGCAAGTTCCGCGTGCTCATGGACTGGTTCATCACCATGTTCACCGGCCGCGACCTGACCCAGCTCGAGGGCCTGATGACCCCGCGCGCATCGTTCGTCAGTGCCGCCACGCCGAAGCCGAAGCCTGCGCCCAAGCCGGTCGAGGACGCCCCGGCCGCCCAGCCGGTCGAGATCACCTCCGAGGTCAAGGAAGAAGTCAAGGAAGACGCCCACGCGTCCAAGTAGGCTCCGCACCCCCCGCCCGACGGCGGCCCTCCCCACCTGCGGGAGGGCCGCCGTCGCGCTTTTGGTCCCCGGCAGGCCCCGCCCGCCAGGCAGACCCTGGGCCGCCGGACAGACCCTGCGCCGCCAGGCAGACCCTGCCCCGCAGCAACGCTGCCGCCCAACGCCTTCCTCGCGGTTCCGGGTCTGTCCGCGGGGGTCCCGGTGGCCGGGGCGGGGCGGGGGAATACAATGGCCGGATGATCATTCGACGGGAGCGCCCCCCGGACCGGCCGGAAATCCTTGCCGTGATTGAGGCCGCGTACCCGGGCGCGGCGGAGGCGCGGCTGCTGCGGGAGCTGTTTGCCTCGCGCGAGTACCTGCCCGAGCTCTCGATCCTTGCGGAGTCGGCCGACGGGGAGATCCTGGGCCACGTGATCAGCACGCGCGGCTGGATCGACAACGTCCCGGCCCTGGGCCTGGGACCCCTGGGCGTGCTGCCGGCGCGCCAAAACCAGGGGATCGGCTCGGCCCTTATGCACGCCTCCATCGACGCCGCGAATGAGCTGCGGGAGACGGTGATCGTGCTGCTCGGGGGCACCGACTATTACCCGCGCTTTGGATTTGTCCCGGCGGACTCGGTGGGCATCGCCTCGCCCGACCCGTCGTGGGGATCGCACTTCATGGCCCTGCCCCTGACCGGCTTCCACGCGGGCATTCGCGGACATTTTCGGTATGCGGAGCCGTTCAACGGCCTCTAGGGCCCGGGCCGTTGGTGGTGGCCGCGCGCCATCCAGTAGTCTTAAGAATGCAGGGGCGATGCCCTCGCGCCCCAGTAGCCCAATGGCAGAGGCACCAGACTTAAAATCTGTTCAGTGTCGGTTCGAGTCCGACCTGGGGTACCAGTTTGTGCAGGCGTGGACTACTGTGACTTGGCCTAGGGCTTTCACCGGCGGAATGCCGCCAGGCGGCGTAGGCTGAGGGCCTATTTGACTACTTGAAATAGTCGAACTAGCCGCAATGCTGCGACCCTGCCCACGAGGGGGGACTCAATATGAAAGAAACCAACGACACGTTGGCACAGCTGGTCACCCGGCTAGCCAACGGACGGTCCCAGGCTGAGCTGGAGGCCGCCTGCGGCGGGGTCCCGTCCCGGTCCCGGAACCGGCAAATCATGATGTACGAGGTCAAGGCGAAACCGTTTCCGGAGATCATCAACGGCCTGGCCAGGGGCCTCGGCGCGCCTCCTGAGGTAATCATCTACGCTTCCGCGAACGGCTTGGACTACCGCCTCCAGCAACCGTCCCGGCTCGCCGGCCTCCTGCCAGCCAAAGCCGAAGACCTGGACGACACCCAATTAGCGGCCGTCCGTGCCGTGATGTCTGCAATGAACTCCGCCAATGCATCCCGAGACTAGGACCGAGGCCGGTCGGGCCCTTCATGCGGTGAACACGGCCGAGACATACCGGCGTCGGGTGGTGCGCGGCCTGGACATCAACGACTGGCACCTAGAACTGGACGCCTGGTTCGCCCGCGGCAATTACTGGGCCGCCCTTGACCTACTCGCGGAGATCATGGACGCCGTCGAGACGCTGGAGCAGTTCGACGACTGGGAACCGGAAGCCTACTGGTACGAACAAGCCGCGGAAGCGCACACCCGCATTGGCGAGCATGACAAAGCGGTGGCGGTGCTGGAGCGGTGGCTCCAGTTCTGGCCGCCGGAGCGGATCCGCTTCGACATGGCGCCGCAGCGCATGCAGCGAAAACTGGATGCCGCGCGCACCCGGGTCGCCCGTATTCGCTAGGGGTCGATAACGACGTCGAGGGCGCCGGACTGAGCCCACGTCTTCCCGTTCGCCTCAACTTCGTCCCACGTGGTGCCGGGAGTGACCTTCCACGCGTCCCATGCGGAAACGACGAGCTTGGCGGTAAGGATTTACCTGGCCGGGATGACACCGGTGGCCCCGGCAGTTGGGGCACGCTTCGGATGCCGACTCCTCGAAGGTACTGGGCCGGTTCGGTCCGGTATGGGGGACTCTTCCGGCCGAGAGGACGCTAATAGGGGTGGAGCGTTGTGGACTCGGCGCCTCGATGACCAGTCCCAATTGCCGCCATCAGTGGCGACGAAGGGGTTTGCGTGGACTGCATGCGACAAGACCAAAATAGGGGACGGGAAAACTGTTCAGTGTCGGTTCGAGTCCGACCTGGGGTACCAGTTTGAACCAAATGGCCGCCGCAGGGACCATTACTTCGCCCGCCGGAGGCCGAAACTTGGTAGGCTAGGAAGACTATTTACCCCCTAATTGGAGGAATCAGCACTATGGCACTTGGTGGAAACCCGGTCTTTGCCAACAACAGGAATTTCACGGACCGCCCGGGCAAGGGCCAGAACCGGGGCTTCCTCTCCGGCGGAGCGGACACCATGTCCGCCCCGGCCCAGTTCTCGGCCCAGCAGCTGCAGGATATGTACAACACGCCGTCGGCGGGCCCGGCGCAGACCGGCCGCATGACCTACGACGACGTCATCATCAAGACCGTGGGCACCCTCGCCCTGGTCCTGGTGGGGGCGGCCATCGGCTGGATCATCCCCGCGCTGATGATCCCCGGCCTGGTGGTCGGGCTGGTGCTGGGCCTGGTGAACTCCTTCAAGAAGGAGCCCTCCCCGGCCCTGATCCTCTGCTATGCCGGCTTTGAGGGCCTGTTCCTCGGCGGCCTCTCCGGCATGCTCGACGCCATGTACCCCGGGATCGTGGTCCAGGCCGTCCTGGGCACGTTCAGCGTGTTTGCGGTGACCCTGGTGCTCTTCCGCAACGCCAAGGTTCGCGCCACCCCGAAGATGACGCGCTTCTTCCTGATCGCCCTCGGCGGCTACGCCCTGTTCTCGCTCATCAACTTCGGGCTGATGATCTTCAACGTCACCAACGAGCCCTGGGGCCTGCGCAGCATGGACATCCCGGGCACCAACATTCCGTTCGGCGTCGTGCTGGGGCTGCTGGCGATCGGCCTGGCCGCGTTCTCCCTGATCGTCGACTTCACCTCGATCGAGCGCGGCGTCCAGAACGGGGTGCCCACCAAGTACTCCTGGACGGCGGCGTTCGGCCTGACGGTCACGCTGGTCTGGCTGTATGTGGAGATCCTGCGCCTGCTGGCCATCCTGCGCGGCAACGACTGACCACCCTCCCAACTGACTGACCCGCAATAGATGTCGAAAATCGCCCGTGTCATGTCTCACTCCTGTGTAGACACTTCATGTCTCACTCCTGTGTAGACAGTTGATGTCTCATCCCTGTGTAGACACTTCCTGTCTTGGCCTTGTCCGGACGGGAGGTGTCTCACGGCTTTTTGGTCCGTTGTTGGTTTCTTGCTCGCTGGTCTCGGGGTCGGGCGGGGTGTCTTTGACGGGGTGGATTTTGCGTTTTCGCGCGGCTCCGGCGGGGTCGGCGGCGATGCCGGAGAGTTGTCCGTTGCCGACGTAGCGGGTGCCCTGGGGCGGGATGGGGTGGCTGATGATTTCCGTGCCGAGGGAGTTGAAGAACATGATGTGCGTGTCGTCGTAGAGGATGTGCACGGTGGTGCCGATGTGGGCCTTGCCCATTTTGTATTGGGTGCTCCGGACGGTGATGTCCCCGTTCCGGCCGACGCGCCGGTGGGTGGTGAAGCGCTCGGAACCGAGCGGGTGTTCCGGCTCGGGCGGCCGGGGTGCCGGGGCCCTGGGTGTGGCGTCCCAGGCTTGCTGCGGGGTCAGGTGGCCAACGAGTCCCTGGTGGACGCGTTCGGTGTTGTAGTAGCGGTCGAAGGCCTCGAGGTGGGATTGCAGTTCGGCCAGCGAGGTCGCCGCCGGTTGGCGGTGCAGGTATTTGTGCAGGGTCTGGTGGAAGCGTTCGTTCTTGCCCTGGGTGGTGGGTTTGTAGGGTTTGCCGGTGATCGGCTCCACCCCCCGGGCCTTGAGGAATTCCACCAGGGCCCCGCGGCGGCCGCGCCGGGTCGGGTTCAGGGCCGTCCCGTTATCGGAGAGGAACCGTTGCGGGATGCCATGGCGTTCCATGGCCGTGCTCACGACCCGGATGGCGGCCTCGCTGGTCTCCCCGGGAGCGGCCAGGGAGGCCAGGGCCAGGCGGGAATGGTCATCGATGAGCTGGAAGATCGCCACCTTCCTCCCGCCGGCCAGCACCCACTCGGTGGCGTCAATCTGCCAACACCCGTTCGGCTGCGGATAGGTGAAGCGGATGTAGGCGCTGCGGGGCTTCTTCCTCGGCTCCGGAACCACGACCCCGGCCCGGGAGAAGATCCGTGCCACCGTGGCCCGGGACGGGGGCTCAAAGCCCTGCCGGCGCAGCTTGGCGATCACCGACAACGGGCCCGAATCGAAGCCGGCGGCCTCGAGCTGGGCCCGGGTGCCCAGCAACAGATCAACCATGGACGCGCGGGTCGTTGCCGGGTGGGACACGGCGATCGGCGGCTTCTTCTCCAACGCCCGCACCGGCCCCACCCTCCTCGCCGCCGCCCGAACCTGGTAGAACCAGGCCCGGGAGACATGGTGTTGATTGCAGAACGCACTGACAGCCCCGCGAGGGGCATCCTCGGGCCAGGTCGCGACACGTTGCCGGATCTTGAGAGCAGGTTGAGTTTTAGTCACAACCCCCCATCAAAAACCACCAAGTGTCTACAAAGGAATGAGACATAGTGTCTACGAAGGTATGAGACAGAACTGTCCAATAAGGTATGAGACTTCACAGTCGAAAATCGCCCGGAAACGGGCGATTTTCGACATCTAGTGCGGGTCAGTTGCTGCGTTAAAGGACCCGGCGGGCGCCCGGGGCGGGGGAGACGGCGAAGATGTCCGGGGCGGTGAAGCCGGCGTCGGCGAAGGCGCGGACGACGGCGGCCCGCACCCTGGGTTCCTCGGCCGCCGGGATGAGGGCAATGGCCGAACCGCCGAACCCGCCACCGGTCATGCGGGCGCCCAGGGCGCCGTTGGCCAGGGCCGTCTCGACGGCCAGGTCCAGCTCGTCGCAGGAGATGTCAAAGTCGTCGCGCATGGAGGCGTGGCTGGCGGTGAGCAGGGCGCCGATGGCGGCCGGTCCGGCGTCGGCCAGGACCGCCACGGTGTCCAGCACCCGCTGGTCCTCGGTGACGACGTGGCGGACGCGGCGAAACGTCTGCGCATCCAGCAGCCCGGCCGCAACGGCGAGGTCCGCGGCCGCGACGTCCCGCAGGGCCGCCACGCCCAGGACCTCGGCCCCCAGCTCGCAGGAGGCCCGGCGGGCCGCATACCCGCCGGTGGCATGGGCGTGCGTGACCTTCGTATCCACCACCAGGACCAGCAGCCCGGCGGCGGCCAAATCCAAAGGAACCAGCCGAGACTCTTGGGTGCGGCAGTCCAGGAACACGGCGTGGCCGCCGGTGGCGAGCAGCGACGCCGACTGGTCCAGGATGCCGGTCGGGGCGCCCACGACCTCGTTCTCCGCGCGCTGGCCCACCAGGACCAGCTGGTTCGCCGTGAGCCCGGCGCCGCAGAGCTCGTTGAATGCCGACGCCACGGCGCATTCGATCGCCGCGGAGGAGGACAACCCGGCCCCCGTGGGCACGGTGGAGTCCAGGTAGAGGTCGAAGCCGCCGATGTCCACGCCCATCTGGCGCAACACCCAGACCACCCCGAGGGGGTAGGCCGTCCAGCCCTTCATGGTCTCGGGGGATAGGGTGGCCATCTCAAGGCTGACCACGCCCTGGTGTCCATAGCCGGAGAGCAGCCGGGCGGTGTTGTCGGCCCGGAGCCGGATGGCCACCTGGGCGGTGCGGTCAATGGCGAAGGGCAGCACAAAGCCGTCGTTGTAGTCGGTGTGCTCGCCGATCAGGTTGACGCGGCCCGGCGCCGACCATACGCCGTCGGGCGCCTGGCCAAAGGCTGCCGCAAACTTCTCCGCAACCTGGGCGGGGCCGGGCGCCGCGCTCATGGGATGGACACCTTCCCCTCGGTGCCCGCCGCCGTGCCGGCGCTCCGTTTGGCGGTGGAGACGCCGCGCAGCAGGGCCGCGGTGTGCTCCGGGGTGGTGTCGTTGATGAAGGCGCCCATGGCGGCCTCGGAGCCGGCCAGGAATTTCAGCTTGTCCGCCGCGCGGCGCGGGGACGTCAGCTCCAGGTGGAAGCGGCCGGCCGGGCGCAGGGCGGGGTCCAGCGGGGCCTGGTGCCAGGCCGCGATATAGGGGGTGGGCGTGTCGTAGAGGTTGTCCAGGCGGCGCAGCACGTCCAGGTACATCACGGCCAGCTCGTCGCGTTCGGCCTCGGACAGGGCGGCAAAGTCCGGCACGTGGCGGTGCGGGGTAAGGTGGATTTCCAGCGGCATGTGCGCGGCAAAGGGCACGTACGCGCTAAAGTGCGTGCCCTGGGCGATCATGCGCTCCCCGGACCCGGATTCCTTGGCCACAATGGACCCCAGCAGCGCCTCCCGCCCGTCGTGGGCCTCATAATAGGCAAGGGCCGCGGCGGCCATGACGGCGCTGCGCGGGGGCACGTAGGAATAAGCGTAGATCTGGCCGTGCGGATGGTGCAGCGTCACGCCGATCTCCTGGCCGCGGTTCTCAAACGGAAACACCTGCCGGACGCCGGGCAGGGCGCTCAGGGCCGCGGTGCGGTGGGCCCACGCGTCGATGACGGTGCGGGCGCGCTCGGTGGACAAGCCGCCGAACGAGCCGCTGTGCTCGGGCGTGAACGCCACCACCTCGCAGCGCCCATACGCGCGGCCTCCCGTGCCCCAGACCGGGTTGTCCGGTGCGTCGCCCACGGCCGGGCCCAGGGATGGGAAGCGGTTTTCAAACACCGCGACGTCGTAGGTGGAGTCCGGGATCTCGGAAAGGTTGGCCCCGGCGGTCGGGCACAACGGGCACTGGTCGGCCGGGGGCAGGTAGGTGCGCGTTTGGCGGTGCGCGGCGATGGCCACCCAGTCCCCGGTCAGGGCGTCGAAGCGCAGCTCCCCGGTGTTCTCCGGCGAACGCGGCTCCAGCGGGCGCGTGTCCCGGGCCGTGTGCGGGTGGACGGCGGCGCCGTCGTCGAAGTAGATCAATTCCCGGCCGTCGGCCAGGACGGTGGTGGTGACGGTGGTCATGAGGACTTCCTGACTGGGACGGGGACCGTCGCGGGCACTGCGGTGAAGGTGGGCACGCGGGCGGCGAACAATTCGCGCACGGCCCGGCTGACGGCGTCGTCCGTAATAATGGTGTCCACGGCGCTCAGCGGGGCAATGGCGGCCAGGGAGCGCACCTGAAACTTGGTGCTGTCCGCGAGCACGATCAGCCGGCCGGTCGAGTCGATAAAGGCGGCATTGGTTTCMGCCTCGAGCAGGTTGGGGCTGCTCAGGCCGCGGTCGGCGTCGAGTCCGTGGACGCCCATGAAGCACAGATCCGTGTTGAGGTTGCCCAGGGCGGTGCGGGCGATCGGGCCGACCAGGGCCTCGGAGGGCGTGCGCTCGCCGCCGGTGACGATCACCTTCACGTCCGTGCCTCCCTGGGCCCGGTAGAACAGCTCAGCCACCTTCAGGGAGTTGGTGACCACCGTCAGGTTGCGGAGTTGTTCGCCCGGGGCGGCCAGGTTCGCGGCCAGCTGATAGGTGGTGGTGCCGCCGGTCAGCGCCAGCGTCATGCCCGGCTCGATCAGCAACCGTGCGGCGCGGGCGATGGCCAGTTTGGCGGCGAGTTGCTTGTCCGCGTTGCGCCGGAAGCCCGGTTCCACGGCGCTGAGCCGGGCCAGGCGCGTGGCGCCGCCGTGAATCTTGCGGGCCAGGCCGTTGTGGTCCAGCGCCTCGATGTCGCGCCGGATGGTCATCTCCGAGACCTGCAGGGCGGCGGCGACGTCCGCCACGCGCACGGCCTCGCGCAGCTGGAGCTCCTTGAGGATGCGAGCCTGGCGTTCCGGTGCCAACATGGCGCCCCCTCCATCAGAAATGCCAAAAACACTTACTTTCAAACAAAATATTACATTAACCGGGTGCCGCGCGCAGTCAGGGCGGCCAACCCGGGCCGTCCGTGCGCGGCAGGCGGTAACCTATGCCTCATGACCACCACATCCGAGGCCGTGACGCACCCGGCCACTGGCCGCCAGTACACCCTGCGGCGCGGCGACGCGTCGGCGACGATCACGTCCCTGGCCGCCGGCCTGCGCCGGTACGAGCGCCGGGGGGTGGAGCTGGTGGAAAGCTACCCGACGGAGACCATTGCCCCAGGGGCGGCCGGGATCACGCTGGCCCCGTTTGCCAACCGGGTCGATGCCGGCCGCTGGATGCTGGACGGCGCGGCGCAGCAGCTGGACATCACCGAGGTTTCCCGCAACAACGCCATCCACGGCCTGCTGCGCAACACCGGCTACGCGGCCCTGGCCTACACCGATCACCAGGTCACGCTCGAGGCCGTCATCCACCCGCAGCACGGCTACCCGTTCCTGGCCCGGCACCGGGTCCGCTATGAACTCACCGAGTCCGGGGCCCTGCGCGTGGGGCAGACGCTGATCAACGATTCCCCCGCCCGGGCGCCGTTTGTCCTGGGCGCCCACCCCTACCTGCGCCTGGGTGCTCTCGCGCCGGAGGAGCTGACCCTCACGGTCCCGGCTACCGCCCGGCTCGCCACCACCGAACGCATGATCCCCACCGGTGCGCTGCCGGTGGAGGGGATCCATGATCTGCGCGCCGGCCGGCGCATCGCCGACATCCGGATGGACACCTCCTTTACCGGGCTGTTGACGGACGACGGCGTGGCCCGCCACACGCTGTCGGCCCCGGACGGGCGCGGGGTGAGTTTGTGGCACGACGCCACGGTCACCCACGTCCACGTCTTCATCACCGCCGACTTCCCCGGGCGGTCCCTGGCGGTGGCCCTGGAACCGATGAGCGGGGCGGCGAACGCCTTCAACTCCGGGGACGGGCTGGGGTGGCTGGCCCCTGGCGCCTCCTTCACCATGCGCTGGGGAATCGACTCCCAACTGGCGTGAGCGACGCACCGGGTTCGCCGGAGATCTGGACGCGGTTTCCGTAATGATCGGTGCATAGTGAATCATTGGGTCATGACCCCACAGCGGCTTCAACCACCAAGCTACTCTGAAAACGACGCTTCGGTAGTGCCCTTCGGCATGCGGGTTGCCGGGGCGTGGGCCTGGCGGATCGGGTTGATCCTGGTGGTCGCCGCCATGATCATTTGGCTGCTGAGCCAGGTGAGCATCCTGATCATTCCCATCATGGTGGCCGCCCTGCTGGCCGCGCTGCTGCGACCGGTGGTCAAGGCGCTGCGCCGCCTTGGGTTCCCGCACGGGCTCGCCGTCGCCGCCACCGAGGGCGGCCTGCTGCTCCTGGTGGGCGGCGGGCTGTTCCTGGTGGGCCGGCAGATGGTCTCCGGCCTGCACGACCTGAGCCAGCAGGCCCTGCGCGGGCTGATCAAGATCCAGGACTGGTTGACCTCAGGGCCGCTGGGGCTCAGCTCGGCCCAAATCAGCAACTACCTCCAGGACGCACTCGACGCGGTGCAAAACAACAGCAGCACCATAGCCTCCAAGGCCCTGGGCATCGGCACCACCTTTGGGCACTTGAGCGCCGGGGTCCTGCTGACCTTGTTCATCCTGATCTTCTTCCTGCTGGAGGGCCAGAATATCTGGGCGTTTCTGGTGCGTTTCTTTCCGCGCCGGGCCCGGCCCGCCGTCGACGGGGCCGGCCGGCGCGGCTGGCTCTCGCTGGGCAACTACGTGCGCGTGCAGGTTCTGGTGGCCGCCGTTGACGCCGTGGGCATTGGCGCCGGCGCCGCCATCATCCAGGTCCCGCTGGCGCTGCCGCTGGGCGTGCTCGTCTTCGTCGGATCCTTCATCCCGGTGGTCGGTGCGCTGGTCACCGGGGCGGTGGCCGTCCTGCTGGCCCTGGTCGCCAATGGCTGGGTCAACGCGCTGATCATGCTGGGCATCGTCCTTTTGGTCCAGCAGCTCGAAAGCCACCTGCTCCAGCCCTTCGTCATGGGCCGGGCCGTCTCCCTCCACCCCGTGGCCGTCATCCTGGCCGTCGCCGCGGGCTCCGGCGTGGCCGGCATCCTCGGGGCCCTGTTCGCCGTCCCGCTGCTGGCTGTCGCCAATTCCTCCATCCGCTACGTGGCCGCCCGCGGCTGGGAAAGCGACCCCCAGCTGCCCGACATTTACGGCTTCGGCGCTGCCCCCGCGGATCCGGTGCCCGGCGAGCCGGCGCCCGGCGGCGCCGCCCCC